>NZ_JBFTNF010000029.1:0-237599 GCF_056397345.1 Cupriavidus sp. 05N38 | reverse complement strand
CGCCGACGCGGTCCAGGCCGGCCACGATACGGGCACCTTCGGTGTACGGGTCGAACTTGCCGGTGCGGGCGCCGTCGGTGAAGGCGTCGCGGTTGCCGTTGCGGGCGCCGTCGGTAAAGGCATCGCGGCTGCCGTTGCGCGCCGGGCTGGCCGACACGCCGACGCGGTCCAGGCCGGCCACGATACGGGCACCTTCGGTGTACGGGTCGAACTTGCCGGTGCGGGCACCGTCGGTAAAGGCATCGCGGTTGCCGGTGCGGGCGCCGTCGGTGAAGGCATCGCGGCTGCCGTTGCGGGCGCCGTCGGTGAAAGCGTTGCGGGCGTCGGTGCGGAACACATAGCCGTACTTGTCACCGGCGAAGCTGCTGTCCTTGGGGCCCGAGGCTTGTGCCTGGCCGGCAGCGAAAGCGGCGGCAAGGGTGAGTCCTTCGCTTCCCCTGGCTGTTATCTACTAGTAGATAGACTGTCTGGCCAAAAAAAACGGGGTGTCCCCGGTACTGCGCTGGATCCTCTTTCCTGCTTCAGCTTTCTTGCTGGGGCGGAGCAGTGGCTTCCATGAGCAGAATATTAYCTACTGGTAGATAGATAGTCAAGGAGTTTTCAGAAGAATCTTTGGGAAGCCTCTTACGGAATCGGATCAACGGCCATCCATGCACCGCATGAAACGCTTCAGCCTCCCTTGGTACCCCTTTATATTCCACAAGAGGCACATCAAGCGGTGCCAATGGCGGTTCGCGCATCAAGCAACAAGCACTTACAACGTTTTCCTACGGCCTCCCCGGTTTCGCTCCTACGATTTAACTGTGCGACACACAGCATAGGCTAGGACGACCGTCGGCTAGGCGCCGATGGCTGGTCCCAATGCATTCTGTCATTACTCCTGGAGCAAACGATGCGCAAAGTACTCACAATGACGTTACTGGTCGCCGCCGCTGTGGCCTCTGGCGCGAGCTATGGCCAGCAAAAGAAAGCCGATCCCTACACCGACGGCGCCAAAACCGGCAAATTCGACACTTACACAGACGGCGCGAAATCCGGCAAGTTCGATACCTACACGGACGGTGCCAAGCAATCCACGCGGTCCGACCTGAACGCTACGCAGGGCAAGCGCGATCCGTACACCGACGGCGCCAAGGCTGGCAAGCCCGACCCCTACACCGACGGCGCCAAGGCCGGCAAGCCCGACCCGTACACTGACGGCGCAAAGTCCCAATAAGGGCGTCGCGCTGATCTCGCGGACACCGCGATTCCAGGTTGCATTCTGGATCGCCGCGCGCGCGGCGCGGCGATCCAGGCCTGGCCGCCGGTATTCTTCCGGAGGCCAGGCTTCCTTCTTCCGTCCAATCCCCCTTCCCCAGCCAACCGCCAGCGGCGGATTCGCGCTCGCCGGCGAAGATACGCTCTCGCCGCTCGCGTCTCCGGCCGTGCCCGGCACGACTTCCCTAGCCGGATCGCCGTCTTCGGACAACCCGCGAAGCGGTCGCGCAGGCCCTCGGTTGCGCCACCCCCGGCACCGTCATCGCCATGTTTCGGGGATTCTCCCGCCAGCCGCTTCGCCGGCCGGGCCAGGCGCCGTAGCCAGCGGCACCGGGCATCCAGGTGCCATGACGGCCTCATACTCCGGCACACCCCCCGCCAACGAATGAAACGTAGATTCTGACCTTGCAATTATCTGACTGCGCAAATACTATCCAGACAGCGCAACGACGAACGAGGGGGAAAGACGATGAGGCATTACACCAACGAGAGCTTCAACCTCACGCAAAGTGTCGGGTTCTTCCTCAACAAGGCCCGTAACCTCGTGCTGATGGAAATGGATGCGGCGCTCAAGGAACTGGACATCACCGCCCAGCAAATGGGCATCGTGCTGTCGCTCTCGCGCGGGACGGCGACCACGCCGTTTGAGCTGAGCAAGCTCCTGGTCATCGACTCCGGCCTCATGACCCGCATGCTGGACAAGCTGGAACAGAAGGGATTGCTGGCCCGCTCGCGCAGTATCGAAGACCGCCGCGTGGTCAACCTGGAACTGACCGACAAGGGCCGCGCCGTGGCCGCACGGATTCCCGAGATCGCTCCCGAAGTGCTGAACGCGCGCCTGAAGGATTTCAGCACGGCCGAGTTTGAAGAATTCCTGCGCCTGCTCGACAAGTTCGCGTTCGCGGCCTGAGCTCGGGTTTTTTCAGGCCATTATCTGACAGGTCAGAAAGACTACGTGGCGCGCGGCTCGCTGCAGACCGGCCTGTCCATGCAGGCCGACATGGATACCACCAAGCGTGACCGCGCACAGCCCGGCGCGGTCAGGAAGACCGCATACAGCACCGACGTCTATTGCGGCTACGCCAAGCAGGCCGATGCAGAGATCACCAGCCTCATCACCAGGAACAGCACCGCCGGAGCGCAAGCCCGGTCGGCCACGCTCGCCGCGAAGCCCGCGCCCGCACAGGGTGCGGCCCTGTAAGGGCGCAACGCGGTTGGCGGCAATCATCGCGATGCGCCGCGCGGCCGCTCACGCCGCGGCCAGCTCCTCCACCTGCGCCAGTTCGTTGGCGCGGTGAAAGAAACGCAGCGTCATGCGCTCGCCGCAGGCTGCATCGATGTTTTCGCGCGTGAGCAGGTGCACCGCGCGCATGCCGCCAGCGGATGCCGGGATCACGCGCAGGATCGCCGGAGTCCATGGCAGCGCGCGCCCCGCGCACCGCACCGCGCCGGCGTAGTCGTCCGCGGCCGGCATGCACATGCCTTGCGGCAACATCACCTGCAGCGCCGATGGCGCCTGCGCCGCGGCAACGACACCGCTGATCTCGTGCGGTCGCGCCAGCAGTGCCGCGGCTGCCCTGACTTCGCCAAGCTGGATCAGGCGGCGCGTCTCGCTCGACGAGCAATGATTGCCCGCGACGGCCTCCGCCGGCCCGCGCAGCGGCACGGGCTCCACCGCGAATCCCCACAGCGCCCCGAGCATGCGCAGGTAGTCGACCTTGCCCTTGCGGCCCCGTCCGCATGCGAAATTCTCGCCCACCACCAGCGCGCGCATGCCCAGTTGCCCGGCCAGCGTGGTGCCCACGAAGTCCTCCACGGCCTGCGCGCTGCGCTGCCTGTCGAAGCGCAGGACCAGGCAGGCATCGGCGTCGCCGGTGGCAGCCAGCAGGGCCAGGCGCTCGTCCAGGCTCGACAGCAATGGCGGCGGCCCGTCGGGATGGACCACGGCGCGCGGGTGCGGATCGAACGTCACCACCACGGCGGGCAGCCCGGCCTGCCGGCCGCGCGCGCGCAGCAGCGACAGCACGCGCCGGTGTCCGCGGTGCACGCCGTCGAACATGCCGATGGACACAACCGCGCCGCGTGGCGCGAATTCGCTTGCTTCGGTGATGACTCTCATGGATTCGTCTCCCGCACGGTAGGCATCCGCGTGAACGACCGGGGCAACACGCCCGGGACGCATGCAGCGAATGCTATGGCGTGAAACGCTGCGCTTCCAGCGCGGGCCCGAGCATAAAGACTATAACCGGCGCTCGCCGAAGGGTTTACCTGTAAGGCGTCGCCCCTATTCCGGCCGCGCCGCATCCTGCCGCTGGAACAGCGTGCGCAGCACCGAGCGGATCCACTGGTTGCCCGCCTCGCGGTGCACGCGATCGTGCCAGTACAACGCGATCTCGATGCTGGGCAGCGTCAGCGGCGACTCCACCATTTGCAGCCCCATGTCCCTCGCCAGCACTGTGCCCAGCGTCATCGGCAGCATCACCACTGCATCGGAATGCCTGACGATCATCGCCGCCGCGGTGAACATCGGCACGCGGCAGACGATGTTCTCGCGCGGCACGACAGCCTCCAGCGCGCGCTCGATGGAGAGGTGCTCGTGCCCGGTGCCGGCCGCCGTGACCAGCACGTGTTTCTCCGCCGCGAATTCCGCCAGGTCCGTCGTCGGGCCCAGGCGCGGATGGCCGGCGCGCGTCACCGCCACGTAGCGTTCGCGCCAGAGCGGCTGCCGCCGCACGCCTTGCGTGAGGTTGGGAAACGAGCCGACCGCGATATCCACCAGCCCCGACTCCAGCCACAGGTCGATGTGCTGCGCATCGCAGTTCACGGCCTGCACGCGCACGCGTGGCGCCGCGATGCCGAGGTGGTTGATGATCGGCGGCAGCATCTGCGCCACGCCCGCATCGGTGATGAAAAAACTGAAGGTGCGCTCCGCCTTGGCGGGATCGAACGGCACGTGGTCCGAGCGCAGCGCGCGCATGCGCTCGAGGATGCCGCGCACCGGCTCGGCCAGCGCCAGCGCCTTGGGCGTGGGCTCCATGCGCAGCGCCACGCGCACGAACAGGGGATCGCCGAAATACAGCCGCAGCCGCGCCAGCGTCTTGCTCAGCGCAGGCTGCGTGAGATTGAGCACGCGCGCGGCCTTGGTCAGGCTGCGCTCGGCTAGCAGGACCTCGAATACCTGCAGGTGATGGAGGCCCAGTTCGTCTTCATTCCGCGAAGGAATAGTGTCCATGACTTCGTCTCGATAGTAGAAGGCCGGCATTCCATTTAGTCTACTTTCAACGCACGGCCTTGAACACAGGAAGCCGCGAGATGCGCGCCGGACGCACACACAAAAGCGCACCAGAGACAGACATGCAGTGTTCTTCCCGATGATGGTGCGAAGACTTCCCCAGCATCGGGCAATGTCCACGAAAGGAGGATCTACCATGCCAGGCTTTCCCTTTGCAGCCCACGACACCGCGCATGACCAGACGCCCGACGCGCATCCCGGCATCACGGCGCAGGCCTTCCGCGAAGCACTCGCCAAGGCCGTCACGCCGGTGACCGTGATCGCCACCGACGGTGCTGCCGGCGTGGCCGGTGTCACCTGCTCGGCGGTGTGCTCGGTCTGCGACAACCCGCCCACGGTGCTGGTCTGCATCAACCGCAAGAGCTACGCCAATGCCGTCRTCAAGACCAACGGCGTGCTCAGCGTGAACTGGCTGCAGTCCGCGCAGTCCGCCGTGTCGCAAGTGTTCGCCGGGGCCGGTGCGTTGCCCATGCCGGAGCGCTTCGCCAACGGGGACTGGGGCACCTTGCAGACCGGCGCGCCATGCAGCCAGGCCGCCAGCGTGACGCTGGACTGCCGCGTGGCGGAGTCCTACGAGGTCGGCAGCCACAGCATATTCATCGCGCATGTGCTGGYGGCCAGCCACGCCGACGCCGTTTCGCCGCTGGTCTATTGCCAGCGCGCCTATGCCACCACGCAACCCGTCGCTGCCTGAGCGCAGGCGTCTGGCGCGCACAGCCACCGCACCATCACCGCAGCACCAGATCGCATCGCATCCCCGCGAAGTCGATTCACTCAAGGAGAAGACAGCCATGATCCGCACCGGGAAGCAGTACCTGGAATCCCTCAACGACGGCCGCGATGTCTGGGTCGGCAACGAGAAGATCGACAACATTGCCACCCATCCGAAAACGCGCGACTACGCCCGGCGGCATGCCGACTTCTACGACCTGCACCACCGCCCCGACCTGCAGGACGTCATGACGTTCATTGACGACGACGGCGAGCGGCGCGCCATGCAGTGGTTCGGCCACCGCGACAAGGAACAGCTGCGCCGCAAGCGCAAGTACCACGAGACCGTCATGCGCGAGATGGCCGGCGCGTCCTTCCCGCGCACGCCGGACGTCAACAACTACGTGCTGACCACCTATATCGACGACCCGCAGCCGTGGGAGACGCAGTCCATCGGCGCCGAAGGCCGCATCAAGGCCGCGAACATCGTCGACTTCATCCAGTTCGCCAAGGAGCGTGATTTCAACTGCGCGCCGCAGTTCGTCGACCCGCAGATGGACCGCTCCAACCCGGACGCACAGCAGAAATCGCCGGGCCTGCGCGTGGTGGAAAAGAACGACGAAGGCATCGTGGTGTCCGGCGTCAAGGCCATCGGCACCGGCGTGGCCTTCGCCGACTGGATCCATATCGGCGTGTTCTTCCGCCCCGGCATCCCGGGCGACCAGATCATCTTCGCCGCCACCCCGGTCAACACCAAGGGCGTCACCATCGTCTGCCGCGAAAGCCTGGTCAAGGATGATCCCATCGAACATCCGCTGGCTTCGCAGGGCGACGAGCTCGACGGCATGACCGTGTTCGACAACGTCTTCATCCCGTGGTCGCACGTATTCCATATCGGCAACCCCGAGCATGCCAAGCTCTATCCGCAACGGGTGTTCGACTGGCTGCACTACCACGCCCTGATCCGCCAGATGGTGCGCGCCGAGCTGGTGGCCGGCCTGGCCGTGCTGATCACCGAGCATATCGGCACCAACAAGATCCCGGCCGTGCAGACGCGGCTGGCCAAGCTGATCGGTTTTCACCAGGCCATGCTGGCACACGTGATCTCCAGCGAGGAACTCGGCTTCCATACGCCGGGCGGGCACTACAAGCCGAACATCCTGATCTACGACTTCGGCCGCGCGCTCTACCTGGAGAATTTCTCGCAGATGATCTACGAGCTGGTCGATTTGTGCGGCCGCAGCGCACTGATCTTCGCCAGCGAAGACCAGTGGAACGACGAAAAGCTCAACGGCTGGTTCGAGCGCATGAACAGTGGCCCGGTGGGCAAGCCCCACGACCGCGTCAAGATCGGCCGCGTGATCCGCGACCTTTTCCTGAGCGACTGGGGCAACCGCCTGTTCGTGTTCGAGAACTTCAACGGCACGCCGCTGCAGAGCATCCGCATGCTCACCATGCAGCGCGCCGAGTTCTCCGGCGCGGGTCCCTACGGCAAGCTGGCGCGCCAGGTCTGCGGCATCGACGCCACCGCGGCCGACGAGACCGAATACAAGAAGACCGCCGACTACGCCAAGGCGCTGGATTCGGCCCGCCACCAGGAGGAAGTGGCACTGGCCGGCGCACTGTCCATCTGAACCCGGCCGACCAGCATCCCGCCCGCCGGCGTGGCCCCTTGCCGCGCCGGGCGGCCGGCTTTCCATTGCTTCCGTCCGTATCACAAAGGAACCCCGACATGCCCAAGAACGACATCCTCGACACCCTGTTCGGCAACGCCCGCAGCCAGAACGGCTGGCGCGACCGCTCCGTCTCCGACGCGCAGCTGCGCGAAATCTACGAGCAGATGAAATGGGGCCCGACCTCCGTCAACTGCTCGCCCGCGCGCATCGTGTTCGTGCGCACGCAGGACGCCAAGCTCAAGCTGAAGGACGCGCTCGCCCCCACCAACGTCGACAAGGTGATGAACGCACCGGTGGTGGCCATCGTCGGCTACGACACCAACTTCCACCAGGCGCTGCCCGAACTGTTCCCGCACAACCCGGCGGTCAAGGCCTGGTTCGAAGGCGAGGAAAAGAGCGCCTTCCGCGAGACCACTGCGTTCCGCAACGGCACGCTGCAGGGCGCCTACCTGATCCTGGCCGCGCGCGCGGTGGGGCTGGACTGCGGCCCGATGTCGGGCTTCAACAATGCCGCCGTGGACGCGGCCTTCTTTGCCGGCACCGCCATCAAGTCCAACTTCATCTGCGGCCTGGGCTACGGCGATCCCGCCAAGGTCTTCGCACGCAGCCCGCGGCTGTCGTTCGAGCAGGCCTGCACGCTTGCATGAGCGCGCAGTCCGGCCAATCGCTTCCTTACCGGTCCCCCAACGCAGGAGAAATAACCATGCGCAATCTCGACCAAGACACCATCACGCAGGCGGTACTCGCGCGCCTGACCGATACCCCGGATCCGCGCGTCAAGGAGATCGTGACCAGCCTGGTGCAGCACCTGCACAGCTTTGCGCGCGAGGTCAGGCTCACCGAGGCCGAATGGCTCAGGGGCATCCGCTTCCTCACCGACACCGGCCACAAGTGCGACGACAAGCGCCAGGAGTTCATCCTGCTGAGCGACGTGCTGGGGCTGTCGATGCTCACCGTGTGCATGAACAACCAGAAGCCGCCCGGCTGCACGGAGGCCACGGTGTTCGGCCCTTTCCATGTCGAAGGCGCGCCGCAGTTCGAGGATGGCGCCGACCTCGCCAACGGCGCCAAGGGCGATCCTTGCGACGTGCATTGCACGATCCGCGACCTGGATGGCAAGCCGGTGGCCGGCGCCACCATCGACGTCTGGCAAGCCGATGCCCAGGGCAACTATGACGTCCAGTACGAGGGGCTGGACGCGGCGCAGGCACGCGGCGTACTGCAAGGCGGAGACGACGGCAGGTTCAGCTTCAGCACCATCGTGGCGCAGGCCTACCCGATTCCGGACGACGGCCCGGTGGGAGAGCTGCTGCGTGCCACGGGCCGCCATCCGTGGCGTCCCGCCCACCTGCATTTCATGATCAAGGCACCCGGCTACGAAACCCTGGTCACGCATGTGTTCCGCAAGGGCGACCGCTACCTGGACTCCGACGCGGTGTTCGGCGTGCGCGAATCGCTCGTGGGCGAATGGGTGCCGCAGCCCGACGGCCGTCACCGGCTCGACTTCGACTTCGTGCTGCACCGCGCCGCCGCGGCATAGCCGCGGCCGCAGGCCGCCCGCCCGCGGCGCGCCGCACCGGCCGGTTCAAGTTGTTGTTCCCCTCTTGCAGACAACCAGGAAATCTTCATGGAAAAACGACTTGCCGGCGCCGGTACGGCGCCAGCCTGCGCGCGCGTGCACCGCTCCCCGGCGCTGCCCCGCCGCGGGGTGGACATCGCGCTGGCCGCCACGCTCGCGCTCGGCAGCGCAGCCGCGCTGGCCACCGAGGGCGGCGGCAGCTCATACCCCGTCGGCGTGGAGACCAACTACAACGGCATGATGCTGCCCGAGGGCTTGCACGCCTTCTTCTACTACTCGTACTACAAGGCCGCCCGCTCCAAGGACGACAACGGCCGCGACAACAGGCAACTCGCAGACTTCAGCCTGGAGGTCAATTCAGTCGCCGCGCGGGTGAGCTACGTATGGCACCTACGATGCCAGCGCGCGCGTCAACACCGGGCGCAACTACTACCAGTTCGCCCCCTTCTTCGCCGTGACCTGGTTCCCGCTGCCCAAGGTCGATGTGAACGCCAAGTTCCGCTACGGCTTCAACACCCGCAACAACGCCACCAACTACCAGTCCGGCGACGAAGCCACGATCGAATTCAGTGCCGGCTACCGGCCCGTCGCGCCACTGCAGTTCGGCATCAACGGCTACGTCTACCGCCAGACCACCGATGACCGCCAGAACGGCCAGGTCGTCAACGGCAACGGCAACCGCGGCCGCGTCAACGCACTGGGCCCTTACCTGAGCTACAACATCACGCCGGCCATGCCGCTGATCCTAAAGCTGCAGTTCGAGTTCGATGCCCACGACCGGCCCAAGGGCACGCGGCTGTGGCTGCAACTGAAGATTCCCCTGTAAGCGGCCGCGAACACCACCAGGATCGCCGCCCTCTCCTTCTCACCCGAAGCAACTCGAACCACACTGCCATGAGCATCGAATTCCGCCACGCCCAGCCACGCGGGCACGCCGACCACGGCTGGCTGCGCGCCCGTCATTCTTTCTCCTTCGGTTCGTACCACGATCCCCGCCATCTGCGCTTCGGCCCCATCGTGGTCCTCAACGAAGACCGCATCAGCCCCGGCATGGGCTTTGGCGAACACGCCCACCGGGACATGGAGATCATCTCCTATGTCATCAGCGGCGCCCTTGCGCATCGCGACAGCATGGGCAACGGCTCGGTGCTGCGCTATGGCGACGTGCAGCGTATGAGCGCCGGCCGCGGGATCGCGCACAGCGAATTCAATGCCTCGGCCAGCGAGGAGGTGCATTTCCTGCAGATCTGGATGGAGCCGCGCGAAAAAAGCCTGCCCGCAAGCTACCAGGAGCAGCACTTCGATGCGGCGTCCAAGCGCGGCGCGCTGCGCCTCATCGCCTCGCCCGATGGCCGCGACGGCTCCGTGCTGATCCATCAGGACGCCTGGCTGCGCGCGGCCATCCTCGACGGCGCCGACAGGGTGGAGTACCAGTGCGTCGCGGAGCGCCAGGCCTACCTGCAGGTGGCGCGCGGACACCTGCGCGCCAACGGGCACCAGCTTGACCAGGGGGACGCGCTGAAGATCGCCGGCCCGTGTGCGCTGACGCTGGACGAGGGCCGGGATGCGGAAGTGCTGCTGTTCGACGTGGCGCGCGTCTAGGAAAATGGGCCGCGACCGCCGCCTCCCGCCGCCGTCGCGGCTGCAACGCAGGCGGCAAGCGCGGCCGCGTGCCCGGCTAGGCGGGCTGGCCCAGCAGGAAGGATTCCAGCGCCGCGCTGGTGGCGGCCGGCGTTTCCAGCAATGGGTAGTGGCCCGCTCCGGCCAGCACCTGCACGGTCGCGTCGCGGTACCACTGGAGTGTAGTGGCGCGCGCGGCCGCCTCGGTGTTGACGGCGTCATGCTCGCCCACCAGCACCAGGATCGGGCGCTCGCTGCCTTCGACCTGCTGGCTGATGTCGGTACGGCTGGYATCGCGCGCATAGCTGGCGAAGGCGGCGGCATCGATGCTGTCCCAGCTGGCCTGGACCACGGCCCGCGCAAAAGCCGCGGCATAGCGATTCGCGGTGCCAGCCGCCACCAGTTCCGCGCGCCGCTGCGCCGACTCGGCCGCCGCCTGCAGCGTCTGCAGGCGCTGCGGATCGTTGCTGCCGCCGCGCGCGTTGAGCCCGGCGATCGACACGATCGCATCCACGCGCTGCGGCAGCGCCACCGCAAGCATCTGCGCGGTCAGCGCGCCCAGCGAGTGCCCCGCCACGGCGAACTGCCGCCAGCCCAGGAAATCGGCCAGCCGCGTGGCATCGATCACGGCCTCGCGCAGGGTCATCAGCCCGCGTTCCTTGCGTGCCTGCCCGTAGCCGCGATACTCCACCGCGACATACTGGAAGGCGTCGAGGTCGGCCCAGCGCAGCATGTCATCGAAGGCGTCGCGCGTGCCGAGCAGGCCGGGAAACAACATCACCTTGCGCGCGCCGGTGCCGGTCAGCTTGAACGACATCATGGCGTCACCTCCGAGGCCGCGCGCGGCAGCCATGCTTGCAGTCCTGCTTTGTTGCGATCAGACATGGATCGGGTCCTCCTTCTGCATTTGCTTGCGCAGGTCCTCGTGCGAGACGTTGAACTGCGGCGAGATCTTCAGCTCCGTGCCCAGCAGCGCCTCTTCCTCGTCCATCTTGAAGCCGAGCGACTTGGTCGCCTCGAACATCACGCCACCCGGGGTGCGCACGTAGACCGATTCGAAATAGCCACGGTTCTTGCGGTCCGAGAAATCGGTGAAGCCCATGCCCTCGGTGTCGAACTTCACGCGGGCCTGGCTATCGTAGTCCGCCACGTCGAAGGCGCCGTGGTGCACGATGCCTTCGGCCAGCGTCCAGGTGCCCTGGCGCAGGTCTGGCGCGTGCAGTACGTCGATGCGGCGCCCGGCGCCGCCCTCGCCCGCCTCGTAGCGCGTGAAGCTGCCGTCGTCCGCCGTCTTGCGGAAGTACCAGGCGCGCTCCATGAAGGTGTCCATGTCCTCCAGCTCGCGCACGGTCACGGTCCAGTTATGGAAGCCGCGCACCGCGTATTGCGCCGGCACGTGCCCGGAGCGCCACGGCTTGCGCGTATCGGCGGGATCCTCCACCACTTCGAAGTCGATGCCTGCATGCACCACGCGCAGGTACTTCTCGCCGAAGCGCTCCGACTCCTGCGCAATGGCGATGCCGTTGCGGCCGAAGTGCTCGCGCCAGAAATCCAGCGAGCCCGCCGGCACCGAGTAGGCAATGGCTGTGAACTGGCCCGATCCCTTGCGCCCGACGAGTTCCGTGCGTCGCATCGGGAAGGTGGTCATCACCGTGCCGGGGGTGCCATCCTCGTCGCTGAAGTAAAGGTGGTAGATGGGTATGCGGCCATCGTAAAAGAGCGTGCGCTTGATAAAACGCTGCCCCATCACCTTGACGAAGAAGTCGACATCGCCCTGGGCCGTGCTGGTGCACAGCGTGATGTGATGCAGACCACGAATGAGATTGCCTTGCGTATTGTCCATACCGTCTCCTTGACTGCCCGCGCAACCGGTGCATGCGGGCCTGGCAGAAGTATGGAAGGGCACCCGGCACGCGGCCATAGCCGCAAAGGCATAGACCGAATGCCAAAACGGCATCCGGGGGCGTCAGG
Source organism: Cupriavidus sp. 05N38 (assembly GCF_056397345.1). Lineage (NCBI taxonomy): Bacteria > Pseudomonadati > Pseudomonadota > Betaproteobacteria > Burkholderiales > Burkholderiaceae > Cupriavidus > Cupriavidus sp. 05N38. The sequence goes on along the minus strand of NZ_JBFTNF010000029.1, from coordinate 225,493 downwards.
CGGAGCGGGCCCCGTCGCCGCTTTCACCCCCATCGTCCGCGTGGCCGTGGTCGGCCAGCAGGGAGTGGATCAGGTCGCGGAACCACTTGTTGGCGGGATCCTTGTGGAAGCGCTCGTGCCAGAACTGGCGCACCACGAAGCCGGGGATGCGCACCGGCAGCTCCATCACATGGGCGCCGACCAGCCTGGCCACTTCCTCCCCGGCCCGGCGCGACATCGTGAACAAGGCGTCGGAGCTGGGCAGCGTGGTGAGCACGGTCAGGAAGTTCGGCAGCGTGACCACGAAGCGCTCGGCGCAAATGCTGTCCAGCAAGAAGCGCTCGAGCGCCTCGTAGCCGATTGGCAGCGGTGCCACCAGCGCATGCGAGGCATTGAGATAAGCCTGCTCGTCCAGCACGCCCTGCGCGGCCGGATGGCCGGCGCGCGCCAGGCAGACATAGTCCGAGGCGTAGAGCCGGCGCTGGTAGAACGGGGAGCGGCTGATCGCGAAGCTGCCCAGGGCAAGGTCCGCCTCGCCCTCCTCCAGCATCTCCTCCACGCCATGGCGCGGCGCTGCAATCGCCCGCACGCGGATGCCCGGGGCATGCTCCGCCAGGTGGCGCAGCAACCGCGGCAGCAGGAAGGCCGCGCCGAAATCGGTAGCGACGAAGCTGAAGCTGCGGTGCGACAGCGCCGGATCGAACTGGTCGGGGCTTTCTATCGCCTCCTGCATCAGCTGGATCACGGTGGCGATGCGCGGCGCCAGCTCACGCGCGCGCGGCGTGGGCGACATGCCGGCCGTGGTACGCACGAACAGCGGATCGCCGAAGTACTGGCGCAGCTTGCTCAGCGACTGGCTCATCAGCGGCTGGCTCAAGCCGAGGCTGTCTCCGGCCTGGGTCAGGCTGCGCTTGCGCAACACCGCGTCGAAGACAATCAGCAGCCGAAGGTCGAGCGAGGCGGCGAAACCGGCATTCTTTGCCATGAACAGAATTCCTGTGTGGACTGTGGCGCACTGCCTGGCGGGAGCGAACGCCAGCGCCGCGGCAGGCTTCCTTGTACCCGAACCGCGCGCGCCCGTGTGGCCGGCGCGCATTCAAGTTCCGAATGGCGCCGATGCGATTGTGCGTATCGACACCCGCCGGGCCGGCCGGTACCTTGCACACGGATTCTAGGCGACGCCGATCCAAACAAGGAACCGAACATGTCATACGATGAACGAATTGCGATTATCGGGGCCGGCCCCGTTGGCCTGACCACCGCACTGACGCTGGCGCGCCGCGGCGTGCCCTGCGTCGTGTTCGAGAGCGCGGACGAGATCGCGCGCGAGCAGCGCGGCGCAGCCTTCCATCCGCCCACGCTGGAGATCTTCCGCGAGCTCGGCGTCGAGGCGGCGCTGACGCGCATGGGCATCCGCATCCCGGTCTGGCAGATGCGCGACCGCACCGAAGGCGTCTATGCCGAGTTCGATCTCGGCACGCTGTCCGCGCTGACGGATTTCCCGTTTCGCTTCCACCTGCCCCAGCACTACCTGTCCAGCCTGCTGGTCGAAGAACTGCGCACCTTGCCCGGCGTGGAGCTGCGCTTCGGTGAAAGCCTCGAATCGGCCACCAGCGACGGCGAGCGCGCCACGCTCCGGCTGCGCAGCAAGGACGGCTCGCGCGCGTTGCAGGTGCCATGGGTGGTGGGCGCCGACGGCGCCCGCAGCATGGTGCGCAAGAGCGCCGGCTTCGCCTTCGAGGGCTTTACTTGGCAAGAGAAGTTCCTGGTGACCAATGTGGCCATGCCGATGGAGCCGCTGGGCTACACCGGCACCGCCTACGTCTCCGACCCGGACCACTGGGCGGTGGTGCTGAAGCTGTACGACGATGCCCGCCCCGACCTCTGGCGCGTCGCCATGCCGGCCGACCCCGACGTGGACGACGCGGTGCTGCTCGAACCCGCCAATGTGCAGGCCCGCCTGCGCGAGACGCTCGGCGTGGACATGCATTTTCCACTGGCTTACTCCGGCACCTACCGCGTGCACCAGCGCGTGGCGGACACCTTCGTCAAGGACCGCATCCTGCTGGCCGGCGACGCGGCCCATATCAACAACCCCATCGGCGGCTTCGGCCTGAACGGCGGCGTGCATGACGCCTTCAACCTCGGCAACAAGCTGGCCGAGGTATGGCACGGCCGCGCCGGCGCCGGGCTGCTGGACCTCTACTCGCGCCAGCGCCGCACCGTGGCGGTGGAGGTGGTGCAGAAGAACAGCATCCGCAACAAGAAGGCCATGGAAGAGCGCGACCCGCAGGTGCGCCGCCAGAACCAGCAGGCCATGCACGCGATCTCGCTCGACCCGCGCAAGACCCGTGAATTCCTGCTCGACAGCTCGATGATCGCTTCGATACGCCGCGCCGATGCCATCGCCTGAGGCGATGCCATGGGCGCGGCATGACCGCGGCTCCGGCCGCCACCACTGGGAGACACCACACATGATGCAAGACCGCTTTATCTACTCGCCCCTGCCCGCGCGCGTGGTGTTCGGCGCCGGCTCGCTCGCGGCGCTGCCGCGCGAGCTCGACCTGGTCGGCGCGAAGCGCGCGCTGGTGCTGTGCACGCCCGAGCAGACCGCGCTGGCGGACCAGGTCGCCGCGCTGCTGGGCGATCGCCATGGCGGCACGTTCCCGGGTGCGGTGATGCATGTGCCCATCGAGGTCGCGCGCCAGGCGCGCGCGCTGGCCGCGCGGCTGGGCGCCGACTGCGCGGTGGCGGTGGGCGGGGGGTCCACCATCGGCCTGGGCAAGGCGATCGCGCTGGAGTCGCCCATGCCCATCGTGGCGGTACCCACCACCTATGCCGGCTCGGAGATGACACCGATCTACGGCATCACCGAGAACGGCGAGAAGAAGACCGGGCGCTCGGTGCAGGTGCTGCCGCGCAGCGTGGTCTATGACCCGCGGCTCACGCTGAGCCTGCCGCCGGCGATGTCCGCCACCAGCGGCCTGAATGCCATCGCGCATTGCGTGGAAGCGATGTACGCAGCCGACGCCAACCCCGTCACCACGCTGATGGCCGAAGACGGCATCCGCGCCCTCGCCGGCGCGCTGCCCGATGTCATGGCACGCCCGCATGACCTGGCCGCGCGCACCGCCTGCCTGTATGGCGCCTGGCTCTCCGGTTCGGTGCTCGGCAGCTGCGTGGTGGCGCTGCACCACAAGCTCTGCCACACCCTGGGCGGCATGCTCAACCTCCCACATGCCGAGACCCACGCCATCATCCTGCCGCATGCCGTGCAGTACAACGCGGCCGCCGCGCCGCGGGTCATGGCGCGCATTGCCAGCGCGCTCGGCGGCGACGACGCCGCGCGCGGCCTGCACCGGCTGGCGCGCCGCCTGCAGGTGCCGCTGGCGCTGGAGCAACTTGGCGTACGGCACGCAGACCTGGCGCGCGTGGCCGACCAGGCCTTGCGCGCGCCCTACCCCAACCCGGCGCCGCTCACGCGCGAAGGCATCTTGCACTTGCTGGAGAACGCATTCGCGGGCGTGGAGCCGAACTGACCAGGCGCGCTGGCGGTTGCCTCCCGCAGCCGAAAGAAAAACGCGAAGGGCCGGCAGGAATTTCCGCCGGCCCTTCGTGCATCCGGCCAACCCGGTGCCGCAGCGATACCGGGGCCGGCGCAGTGCCATCAGAATACGTGCTTGATGCCCACCATGGCGCCGAGCTGGGTGGCRCCCGGCGCGGGATTCGCGCCAGGCTGGCCGTTGCTGACCGACAAGGCCGACTGCCCGCCGTTGTTGATATAGCCAGCGGTGGCGTAGACCGAACTGCGCTTGCTCAAGGCATAGGTGGCGCGTGCGGCGAACAGCCAGGCTTTGTTGCTGCTGTCATGGAAACGCAGGTAGAACGCTTCGCCGTCCACGCTGAAGGCCGGCGTCACCGCGTAGGAAACCCCGCCGTACCAGAGATCGCTGCGCGGCGTGGGGCTGCCCTTGTTGTCGCGCCGCACCAGCCCCAGGCCCGCCTTGGACTCGCCGAAACGCACGAAGCCGTTGAGCGAGAGGCGGTCGTCGCGCAGGCCGCTGCTGGTCAGTCCGCCGAAGGCGCCCGGCCCGCCGCGCAGCGAATCGTAGGCGGCGTTGACCACCCACGCCCTGGCGTCATACTGCAGCAACGCGGACCACTCGCGGCAGGCACGCGGGTCGGCCGGGTTTTCCCCGCCGCAGTTGGTGCCGGCCGGGCTGGGGCCGGCATTGGCGCCGTCACGCCCGAAGCTGTAGCTGGCGCCCATGGTGAAGCCGCCGAAGGTGCCCTTGTAGGTAATGGCGTTGTCGGCGCGCGAGTTGGCCATATAGCTGTCCAGCGAGGCCGAGCCGAAGGTGTTTGGGCCGAGCATGTCGGCTTCCAGGTTGGCCCAGAACGTCATGGTGTACTGGCGGCCGAGCCCGAGCTGGCCCCAGTTGCCCGCCAGCCCGACATAGGCCTGGCGCCCGAACAGCCGGCCGCCCTGGTTGGATACGCCGTTGTCGGGCGAGAAGCCGGACTCCAGCACGAACACGGCCTTCAGGCCATGGCCGAGGTCTTCGTTGCCGCGCAGGCCCCAGCGCGACGGCACGGTGCCAGTCAGGCCCGGCATGCGGGCTACGTGGTCGCTCGCCGCGCCGACGTGGTTGATGTACTCCACGCCGGTATCGACCACGCCGTACAGCGTGACGGCCTGTGCGGCCGCCACGCACGGCATGGCCGCCAGCACGGCCAGGGTGGCTTGCGTGGCTTGTGCGGCTATCGTGAGCTGGCTTGGTTTCATGGGATGTCTCCTCCGGTACTTGCTGTTGTTGTAGTGAGGCGCCGGCGCAATGCGCGGGCACGCGCGCGCAGGCAACGCGCGAGGCAGGCACCCGCAGGGATGGCGTCGGCGCAGAGTCTCGGCCGTAACCAGCCCCGCGCAGGGGCGCAGGGCAGCGCGCGCCGGCTGCTGCGGCGCGCGCGGCGCGGCGAATGCAGCCGGGCGCTATTCCACCGAGGCGCCGGTGGCGCGCGCGATGTCGGCCCACCGGGCCGCATCGCTGGCGATAAAGCGCTTGAACTGCTCGGGACTGGACGGCGCCAGGTCGACGTTGAGCGCGGCAAAGCGCGCCTTGACGTCGCTCGAACGCAGGGCCTTGAGCACTGCGTCGTTCAGCCGCGCGATGACCTGCGGCGGCGTATTGGCCGGCGCCAGCAGGCCAAGCCACGACATGCTGGCAAAACCCGGCAGGCCCGACTGAGCGATGGCGGGCAACTGCGGACGCGCGGGCGATGGCCGGGCGCTGCTCAGGCCCAGCGCGGTGAGCTTGCCGGCCTTGATGAAGCTGTCGGCCGCGGCCAGGTCGGCGAACATGACCTGGGCGTGCCCGGCCACGACATCGTTGAGGCCCTGCATGGTGCCCTTGTATGGCACGTGCTTCATGTGGATGTGCGCGAGCTGGTTGAAATGCTCGGCACCCAGGTGATTGGACGTGCCGGCGCCGGACGAAGCGTAGTTGACCTGCTCCGGATGGCGGCGCGCGTATTCGATCAGTTCGCCGGCGGTCCGCACCGGCAGGCCCGGGGTGGCCACCAGTACCTGCGGCACTTCTGCCACCAGCGAAATCGGCGCGAAGTCGCGCACCGGGTCGTACCGCACCCGCCCCTTGGGATACACGGCCGGCGCGATGGTCAGCGAAGACGCCGCCATCAGCAGCGTGTAACCGTCAGCATCGGCGCGCGCGACGTATTCCGAGGCGAGCATGGTACCGGCACCGGGCCGGTTCTCCACCACCACCGCCTGGCCGAGCGAATCCTTGAGCTTCTCGGCCAATACGCGGCTCATCACATCGGCGATGCCCCCGCTGGTCAGTGGCACCACCAGACGGATCGGGCGCGTGGGGAATGGCACGGTGGCCGTATCGGCACTGCGGGCGGCGCCGCACGCGAGCAGCGCGCAGGTGGACAGCAGCAAAGCGGGGCGCTTCATAGGGCATTGTCTCCATCATCGTTATCGGCAGCGGTGCCGGCCGGCCCGCTGCGCCTGGTTTTCGATGCATTAGACAATGCGTTGATGGCGGGCGACAGGCCCAATGGCTAATGGATGGCATAAGCGGCTTGCATGCGCGCGCATGCCTCGCATACCCTGGATGGGCGCCTTGCTAGACCGCGGGCTGATCCGCCTTGCCCGCGGCCCAGGCCAGCAGCCAGATGCCCAGCAGCCCGGAATAGATGGTCAGCCCCACGCCCGCGACGCGCTGGTCGGCCAGCAGGTAGCTGGCGCAAAGCCGCTGCTCGCTGTCGATGAACAGCAGCCCGATGGTGAGCCCCATCCAGACATAGTTGCCGCCGAAGAACAGCACCAGCGGCCATGCGCCGGCCCCCACGCCGATATGCGCCGCCATGCCGGCCGCCAGCACCAGCACGTACTTGGCAGCCAGCGTGGCCGGTTCCAGCCGGCTCAGGTCCAGCGCGATAGGCAGCATCCATGCGCCGTAGGCCAGCAGCGCAAACGCCAGCAGGCTCAGCAGATAGGGCCGCAAGGCCGCCGCGACGCGCTCGCGACGCGCGCACGGCAGCAGCCAGGGCAGCGCCCAGCCGGCGCCGGACAGGCCCGGCAGCAGCACCAGCATCTGTAGCGTCATCGAGCCTTCGAGCAGCGCATGCACGCGCGGGATGCACAGCGCACCGCCGGCCAGCGCCAGCGCGGCGGCGAGCCAGGCGCGGCCCGGCACGCGCGCGGCGAGCTGGCGCAGCCAGGGCACCTGGGCGACCGGCGCGGTCATCGCACCCTCCCGCGTGCGAAGTCGTAGGCTTGCTGGTAATCGGCCAGCGCGTAGACGGCCAGCACGCGGCCCCGGGCATCGGTCACGTGCAAGCCGCCGTTGTGCTCGAAGCCGCCCAGGCCATCCGGGATAGCGATGACATCGGCATCGTGCAGCAGCGCCCGCATGGCAGGCGCTGCGAGCGGGGCCGCTACCTGCCAGCCGGGCAGTCGCGCACGGTGTTCCCGCGCGTAGCCGGCCAGGCTGGCGGTATCGTCGCGCGCGGGATCGAATGAGAGCGAAACCAGTCCGATGCGGCCCTCCATGCCGTCGGCGCGGATGCGCGACTGCAGTTGCGCGAACTCTGAGCCGAGCGCGCGGCACACGCTCATGCAGCGTGTGTAGATGAAGTCGACCAGGTAGAGCTGCGCGCCCTGCCCTGGCTGCACGCCCGCGCCGAACAGCCGCGTGGTCTGGCCGAGCTGGTTGCGCGTATCGATGGCGGGCAGCGCCAGCGCGTGTTGTCCGATGCGCTCCGCGCGGCGGTCATCGAGCGTCCAGGCGGTGAAGCCGAAGGTGAGGTAGTGCAATCCCGCGACGGCCAGCGCCAGCACCAGCAACAATGCCAGTGCCGGCCCCGCGGCTGCCGGCCGTGCGGGCGACATCATGTCAGCCGCCCGGCGCGCCCAGCCCGGCGTCGCCGTCGAAGGGCGCTGTCATGGCGGCGGTTTCGGCGCGCGCGGCCTTGACCGTGTCTGCCGTCACCGGCGGCGCGCTGTTGCCCCACTGGCCGCGCACATGCGTGAGCACGGCGGCAATCTCGGCGTCGTTGAGCTGGTCGGCGAAGGCCGGCATGGCGCCGTTGTACGCGCTGCCCTTGACGGTCAGCTTGCCGGTGATGCCGCGCAGGACGATCGCGGCTGCCTTGGCATCCTTGCCGTTGACCCATTCCGAGCCGGCCAGCGGCGGGAACACGCCGGGCAAGCCCATCCCGGTGGCCTGGTGGCACGCCACGCAGCGCCCCTGGAAGATGGCGGCGCCGTCGACGCTGCCGCCGGCCGGCTTGCCGCTGCCCTGCAGGTCGGCGACGGTGCGGCGGTCACCAAACTCCGGCGGCTGGTCGATCGGCGCCACGGCGATATACCAGGCGCCCCAGGCCACCAGCCCCGCCACGATGGCCAGCACCACCTTGGGAATCGGCGTGCGGCTCTCGTGGGGATCAGGGTTCTCGCGCGAGCGGGCTGCCGCGGCCTGGCGCTTTTCCGATGGGTTGTCCATCTGTGTATTCTCCGGGACGCGGTTACTGGGCTGGCTTGGCGGGCGCCGGCGCCGGCAGCACGGCGCCGGTACGGTTGAGCGACTGCAGGTAGGCGACCAGGTCGAGCGCGGTCGCCGTGGCCACCACCACCTTGCCGGGCGGGTTGAAGGCTTCCGGCAGCGCGACCACCTTGTCGCCCTGCTCGGCCTTGTCCTTGATGTCGAACATGAAGGGATAGCTCGGCATGATGCTGCCCGGCACATAGGCGCGCGGCTGGTACAGGTGGCCCAGGTGCCAGTCGGCGCTGGGCTGGCGCGCGCCGATATTCATCAGGTCGGGCCCGGTGCGCATGGTGCCCAGCAGGTGCGGCTTGTCGTAGTAGTAGTCGCCGGCCACCGCCACGCGGCCCCAGCCGCGCTTGGCGTCCGGTGCGAACGAAGCGTCGCGCGGCTGCTGCGAATGGCAGTAGACGCAGCCGTTGGCGATATATACCTCACGCCCGCGCAGCTGCGCGGCGGAGTACGGCTTGACGCCTTCGGTGGGTTTCACATCCCTGAGCTGAAGGTAGGGAATCACGACCAGGGCGCTGGTTGCCAGGGCAAGCATGACCATGCCGCCGGCCAGCAGGGCTCGTTCATTGTTCACGTTTCAAGCTCCCAGTGCCCGCTTGCGGCCTTGATGGAACAGAGCGGGCCGGTCCCGGTTCGGTCCCAGGCCAAGAATTGCGCATACGAAATTGGTGACGAAGAAGAGATGGCCGAGCAGCATCATGCTGCCGCCGAGCGAGCGCACCTTCAGGTAGGGGATGGTGACGCTCACGGAATCCATGAATGGCCTGGCGGCGTCCAGCATGGCCGTGCCCTGCAGCCAGCCGCCGATGGACAGTCCCACGAAGTACACGCCGATGCCGCCCGCGGCCAGCCAGAAGTGAGCGTAGATCATCCAGCGGTATGGCCATTCGCGGCCGGTCACGCGCGGCACCATGAAGTAGATCGCGCCGAAGAAGGCAAAGCTGACGAAGGCGTACAGCCCCAGGTGGGCGTGCGCCACGGTGTAGTGCGTGAAGTGGGTCACGCGGTTGACCGAGCGCAGGGCCTCGAACGAGCCCTGGGCCGAGCTGAGCGTGTACATCATGCCCCCGAAGGTCATGAAGCGCAGCGTGGGCGAATCGATCAGGCGGTGGAAGTTGCCGCGCAGCGTCTGGTGCTGGTTGATCGAGAACGCGATCACCGGCACCAGCATCATCATGCTCTGCACGATGGACAGCGTGATCAGCCAGCCAGGCACCGGGCCGCCGATCAGGTGATGCCCGCCGACCTGGCCGTAGAAAAAGGCCAGCGCCCAGAAGCCCAGCAACGACAGGCCGTACGACTTGACCGGCTGGCCGATGATCTTGGGCAGGAAGTAATAGATCGAAGCCAGCGCCAGCGGCGTGTAGAACAGGCCCAGCACGTTGTGGCCGAACCACCAGTTCATGGTGGCCTGCTCCACGCCGAAGTGCAGGCCGGGGAAATTGGCCACCAGGAACAGCACCGGGAACCAGAACAGCGCACAGCCCATGTACCAGACCGAAACGTAGAGGTGGTCCACCTTGCGGTTGACCAGCGTCAGCACCAGGGGCATGCCGACCAGCGCGCCGCCCGCCACCAGCAGGATGTCGACCTGCCAGGGAATCTCCAGCCATTCCAGGCCGTCGGAGATGCCGGCGGCGATGCTGCCGATGCCGGCGATCAGGCCCGCGTTCCACAGCGCGGCGCCCAGCACCGCGTATTTCGCGCCCTGCAGGCGTGTCTTGAGCAGGCGCGGCAGCAGGAACAGCGCGATCGACAAGCCTGCCATCGGTGCCCAGCCGTAAGCCACGGCATTCAGGTGGATGGTGCGGATGCGGCCGAAGGACAGCCAGGGCACCTGCGCCAGCAGGTCGGGCTCGTGCAGCTTGACCGAGGCGGTCAGCCCCGCCATGGACGCGACCACCAGCCACACCATGGCGCAACAGATAAACAGGAAGACCACGGGTGCCGACGATTCATCGGCGATATCGCGCGACGAATCGTGCTCCGCCTCGTGGGCAGCCCTGTACGCGTGCGCGCCCGACTGGTCGGAGGCAGGGTCTTCCGACTGCCCCGCCTCCCCGCGGTCGAAGATCACGTTCGCCGCGGCCGGCGAGGTATCGAACAGGCCCTTCTRCATGCTCCAGATAAAGGCCGCGAGCGCGACCACCGAGAGCAAGAAGGCGGATAGCAGGATAGCGATGGTGTTCATGGGACGATCGGTTGCTGCCGCACTTAGCGTATGGCGACGGTTGCCGGGCATGCGGATGCGCCCGCCCTGTGGGTGGCAATATTGCGGACATGCAGGCGGCGCCCGGCGGCAGCCTGCCCTCCGTTAATTCATCCCGGCATGCAGGCATGCGCAGACGATGATCAAACTTGGTTCTTTTTTTGCGAAAGGGCTGGCACAGGCGGGAAACGGCTACGCCTGGGTGCGCCACAGGCCCCGTCCCGTGCAGATTAGGTCCTCGATGGCTTGGCCGCCATAGCCAGTTTTCGGATTTTTCTGGTAACCACCTGTGGGGCCGCTTCGCTGCAGTGCTTGCTGGCATTGCCGGGAATGGCTTGCCCGGCAATGCCGCGGCGGATCGTCGCGCCCGCTGCCTGCCAGTCCTTTTGCATGGCCCGATTCGCACGCCGTTTTTTATGTTGCATTTGAAATGCTTGTTTTATAGAATCGTTGTCAGGTTGCTGCGCCGCACGATGCAAAGACACCGCGTGAGCCCGCCGCAACCGCGATAAATACGACAAGGAAGAAGCGCAATGACCTCGCTGATCGACACCATGCTGGACGAGCACCAACGCATCTTCGCCATGCTCGACGAACTCCATGCCCTGGGCATCGGCTCGGATGCCGGCAAGAAGAAGCTCGTCGAGCTGCGCCAGCTGGTGGTAGCCCACCTGGCGCGCGAAGATCGCCGCCTCTATCCGCCCATGCACCGCCATGCGCAAACCCAGCCGATCGCGCAGGAATACGAGGCGGAGATGCATGTCATCTCGCGTGAGGTGCTGGCCTTCTTCGATAGCTACCGGCAAGGCGGCGACAAGCTCGAGTTCGCACGTGCGCTGGGTCGCACCGTGTCGCGCCTGCGGGCCCGCATGACGCGCGAGGAGATCCGCCTGTACCCGGCCTTCCGCAAGCATTGCGAGGAAGCCGCCACAGCCTGAGTTCCCCGGCATCCCACGGGGATACGTAACCCGACATTCTGCGAGGCGCCCATGCAGCCCCTGCTCCAGACCCAGCCACCCGCCAGCCGCTCCCCTGCCGGTCCCGGCGGCCATCCCGTGCTCGCTCTTGCTTTCCGGCCCTTCTACCTGCTCGCGGCTGCCTTCGCGGTGGTCTCGGTGGGCCTCTGGGCGGCCATCTACCTGGGCTGGTGGCCGGGCGGCGCCGCGCAACCGCCCATGGGCGGCATGCTCTGGCATGCCCATGAAATGGTGTTCGGCTTTGCGGCGGCGGTGGTGGTAGGTTTCCTGTTCACGGCGGGCAAGAACTGGACCGGGCTGCAAACACCGCGCGGCGCGCTGCTGGCCGCGCTGGCGGCCGTCTGGCTGGCGGCGCGCGTGCTGATGTGGACCGGACCGGCGCCGGCCGCGGTGGTGCTGGACCTGGCTTTCCTGCTGCTATGCGCGGCCAGCTTCCTGCATGTATTGGTGCGCGCCGGCAGCAAGCGTAACTACGGCCTGGCCGGCGCCATGTTCCTGCTGTGGGCGCTCAACCTGGCGTTCCATGTGGCCCTGGCGCGGGGTGCCGCGCACGTGGCGCTGCAAAGCGCCGACGCCGGCATCGGGCTGGTGGTGGTGTTCATCACGGTGATCGGGGGGCGCGTCATCCCCATGTTCACCGCCAATTCCGTACCCGGGGTACGGATCCGCCGCTCTTCGCTGGCCGAGCGTAGCGTGGTGCCGCTGACGCTGGCCGCGATGGCCGCCTGCGCGCTGGCCCCGCAAGGCATCGCCACCGCCGCGATCGCGCTGCTGGCGGCCCTGGCCCAGGCGGTACGCCTGGGCGGCTGGGGCTCGCGCCATACCCTGCGCACGCCGCTGACCGCCATCCTGCACCTGGCCTACGCCTGCCTGCCGCTTGGGCTGGCGCTGCTGGCCGCCGCCGCGCTGGGCTGGGCGGACCGCTCCACCGCGCTGCACGCGCTCACCGTGGGCGCCATCGGCTGCGCCATCATGGGCATGATCACGCGCACGGCGCTGGGCCACACCGGCCGCAAGCTCGAAGCGCGCGCCATGGAAACGGCCGCCTACGCTTGCATCGCCGCGGCGGCCCTGCTGCGCGTGGCCGGGCCGCTGCTCTTGCCGCAGTACAAGGCGTTCTGGATCGGCTCGGCGGCGGCAGCCTGGATGGCGGCATTCGCCCTCTACCTGTTCAAGTACGCGCCGTTCCTGACGCGGCCGCGCGCCGACGGGCGCGAGGGCTGACGCCTGCCCCACGGCCAGGGAATCTCCGCACTGGAAGTACGTCAGTACGCAAGCAAGCCGCCCCCATGTCCCACGAACCGCTCCACCCGCCAGCGGCCGGCATCGCGCCGGCCTGTGCCGCCAACGAACCCGCCGTCCCGCACGCTGCCGCCATGGCGCCGCCGTTGCCGGCCGCGGCCTTCAGCATCGTGCTGGGGCTGGCCGTGATCGGCCGCGCGTGGCGCCACGCCAGCACGCTGTGGCAGATGCCGCATGCCATCTCCGAGACGATCCTGGCCTGCGCGGCACTGCTGTGGGCGGGGCTGCTGGTGACCTATGCCGCGCAGCTCCTGCACCGGCGCGGCGCCCTGGAAGCAGAATTCGCGCATCCGGTACGGGGCAGCACGCCGGCCCTGCTGGCCATCGCCACGCTCCAGCTGGTGCCGGCGCTGCTGCCGTATTCGCCGGCCGGCGCGTGGCTGCTGGCCGTGGCCGGCATCGGCTGGCACCTGGCCTTCGCCCTCTGGCACACCGGCAGGCTGTGGCAAGGCGGCCGCGATCCGCGCGACACCACGCCTGCGCTCTACCTGCCCACGGTGGCCGCCAACCTGGCCAGCGGCGCCACGCTGGGCGTGCTCGGCCACGCGGACTGGGGCTGGTTGTTTGTCGGGGCGGGGACCTTGTCGTGGCTGGCGCTGGAATCGCAGGTGGTTGGCCGGCTGCTGCAGCACGAGGGCATGCCGGCCTCGCAGCGGGCGCTGCTGGGCATCCAGTTCGCGCCGCCCATGGTGTGCGCGGCCGCATGCCTGGCCGTAGCCCCGCAATCGGCCCACTCGCAGTGGATCCTCATGCTGCTGGGCTACGGCCTGTTCCAGATGCTGCTCGGCCTGCGCCTGTTTCGCTGGCTTGGCGAACAGCCCTTCCACCACTTCGGCTCGTGGTCGTACACCTTCGGGCTGGCCAGCGCCGCGGTCGGCGTGCTGCAGCTGGCCCTTGCCGGCGTGCCGGCGGCGCGCGCGCTGGCCGGGCCGTTCTTCCTGGCATGCAACCTGGTCATCGGCTACCTGGCGCTGCGTACGGCGGGCCGCTTCGCCGGCAGCCTGGCGCCGCGCGCCGCCGCGCCCGCCGGCGCGGGCAGCGCTGGATGAAGCACAAACGACGATGCCCGTCCGGGGCAAGTGGAAAGCGTCCGGACTGGCTCGTAGAATCTACGAAATTCCTTGCGCCTCAGGTAACCAGTAAATGGATGTCCATTTGAATATTCACGGCCGGCAAGGGCTGGCCGGCCAGCTCTACCGCCAGTTGCGCGCGGGCATCGTCGACGGCCGGCTGGCGCCGGGCGAACGGCTTCCGTCCACCCGGGATCTCGCTACCAGGCTCGGCGTTTCGCGCAAGACCACGCTCGATGTCTTCGAGCGCCTGATCGCCGAAGGCTACCTGCGCTCGCGCGCCGGCGACGGTACCTTCGTGGCGCCCGAGATGAGCCGGCTGGCGCATCCACCTTCGCCGGCATTCCCGAGCCCGGGCTCGGGCTCGATCTGGGAAGAACTGCCGGACGCCCTGCCGCACACGGCACCGGGCGCGGCGCCTGCCTTCGACTACGTCGGCGGCGTGACCGACAAAAGCCTGTTCCCCTTCGACAAATGGCGCAGCTGCGTGGGGCACGCACTGCGGGTACAGGCACGCGGACGAGGCGCCTACCGCGACCCCGCCGGCGAGCAGGAACTGCGCCTGGCGGTGTCGCGCTACCTGGCTTTCAGCCGCGCGGTGGTCAGCAACTGGCAGGATGTCATCGTCACGCATGGCGCGCAGCAGGCCATCGACCTGCTGGCCCGCGTGGTGAGCCGCCCGGGCGACGTGGTGGCCGTGGAAGACCCCGGCTACCCGCCCGCGCGCATCGTCTTCTCCGCCGTGGGCGCACGGCTGGCTTATGTGCCGGTGGACGCGGACGGGCTGGTCGTGGACGCGCTGCCGGACAATGCGCGCATCGTCTATGTGACGCCCTCGCACCAGTTCCCGCTCGGCATGGCGATGAGCCTGGAGCGCCGGATGGCGTTGCTGGAATGGGCCCAGCGGCGCGGCGCGCTGGTGGTGGAAGACGACTACGACGGCGAATTCCGCTTCATGGGCCGGCCGATGGAGTCGCTCAAGAGCCTGGACAACGCCGGCGTGGTGGCCTACGTGGGCAGCTTCTCCAAGACCATCTTCCCCGAGCTGCGGATCGGCTACGTGATCCCCCCGGCCCCGCTCGGCAACGCCATGCGCCGCGCCAAGCAGGCGGGCGACTGGCACAGCTGCACCATGACCCAGACGGCGCTGGCCAAGTTCATGCTCGACGGCTACTTCGCCAAGCACCTGCGACGCATGCACAAGGAATACGCCGCGCGCCGCGAGGCCCTGCTCGCGCACCTAAACGGCCCGCTGGCGCCGTGGTTCACGGCCCATGCGCCAGCCGCGGGGATCCACCTGRCCGCCCACCTGAAGACGGGCGAGGACGAGCGCGCGCTGATCGTGCGCGCCGCGGCGGCCTCGATCGGCCTGTACGGCATCTCCGGCATGTACGCCGGGCGCCAGGCCGAGCCGGGGCTGCTGTTCGGCTATGGCGGCATCGGCGTCGCCGACATCCATGCCGGCATGGAAAAGCTGGCCGGCGTGATGGCGGCGTGATGGCGGCGTGAGGGCGGCCGGCACGTGGTCCGTGTACCGCCCGGCCGCGCCACTGGTTACCTCAAATTACAGAAAACTGGCTCTTTTGAATAGCCAGTACGCGTCCTAATCTTGTTCCTGTCGCGCCCCATCCCGGCGGCGCAAACGAGGAGCAAAGCATGGAACAACGTCTCGACTTCTACAAAGCCAGCCCCGCCGCCATCAAGGCCCTGATCGGCCTGGAAGAGCGCATCGCCAAGAGCGGGCTGGAAAAACCGCTGGTGGAACTGGTGCGCCTGCGCGCCTCGCAGATCAACGGCTGCGCCTACTGCGTCGACCTGCATACCACCGACGCGCGCAAGGGCGGCGAAGACGACCGCCGCCTGGCCACCCTGTCGGTCTGGCGCGAAACCCCGTTCTTCAGCGAGCGCGAGAAGGCCGCGCTGGCCTGGACCGAGGCCGTCACGCTGGTCTCCGAAAGCCATGTGCCCGACGCTGCCTGGGACGCCGTGCGCCCGCACTTCGACGATGCCGAACTGGTCGACCTGACACTGCTGATCTCCGCCATCAATAGCTGGAACCGCTTCGCCATCTCGTTCCGCAAGCTGCCGGCCTGAGCGGGAGACGCCGATCATGACCCGTTCGAACAGCGGGCGGGCGATGCCCCGCCTCATCATCGCCGCCTTCGTGCCGGCCATGCTGGCCCTGGCCGGCGCCGGCCAGGCCCGCGCCCACACGCCGGACGGCAAGCCCGGCCACGCCGAGGAAAGCGTGCAGCCGGTAATGAAGCAGGCGATTCCGGAAGCAGGCGGCAAGAACGTGCTGCTGGCCACGGTCACCTTCGCGCCCGGCCAGGAATCCACGCCGCACGTCCATCCAGGCTCGATCTTCGCCTACGTGCTCGAAGGCTCAGTGGTGTCGCAGCTCGGCGGCGAGCCGGCCAAGACCTACGCCAGGGGCCAGAGCTGGTACGAGCCGCCCGGCGCGCAGCACCTCGTCACGCGCAACGCCAGCAAGACCAGGCCGGCCAGGTTGCTGGTATTCGCCATCGCCGCCGAAGGCGAGCCGATCAAGCGCCCGCTACCTCAGTAAGCCGCGGGAACGGGCTGCGCGCGGGGGAGCCGCCGTCCGGCCCATCACGCCCGCGCATCGCTTGCCTGCCGCCCTCGCCACGCCTAGGCGGGCGCGCGGCGGAACGCGATACCGAAGCGGTTCAGGCTATTGACCGCCGTGACCAGCAAGGTCAGGTCCACCATCTCCCGCTCGGAAAACTGCGGCCGCACCGCATCCCAGACCTCGTCCGGCACATGCGTGTCGGCCACGCGCGTCACCGCCTCGGCCCACGCCAGCGCCGCCCGCTCGCGGTCGGTATAGAGCGTCGTCTCGCGCCACACTTCCAGCAAATCGATCCGTATCGCCATCTCGCCGTCCTTGCGTGCTCGCGCGGAGTGCAGATCGATGCAATAGGGGCAGCCGTTGATCTGCGATACCCGCAGGCGCACCAGGTCCGCCAGCGAATGCTCGAGCCGGTAGCGCTCGCTGCGCCGGTCGAGGCGAAGCAATAGTTCGGTGCTGGTCCGGTTGGCCCGGTAACTGTCGAGGCGCAATGCCATCCCTGTCTCCCCTGCGCGGCCCGGCCGGACGGCCGGACCCATGGCACAGCCTAGTTTCGGCTGGCCGCGTCGACAATAGCCATTTGGTGGCCATTTGGTGGCCATTTGGGGTAGCCAGTGCCAGCTGCCCGCGGCACCGCCGCCCGGCAGGCGGCGCCGGCTAGGCGGGACCGTTCTCGCCGGGCACCGCCGCCCGGCAGGCGGCGCCGGCTAGGCGGGACCGTTCTCGCCGGGCACCGCCGGCGCGGCGCGCGCCTTGCGCGTCACGCTCTTGACGGGAATGCCGACCACCGTGTCCGCGCCGTCGGGGCCAAGCGCCCGGCTCAGCGCCGCGGGCTTCTCCACCAGGTCTTGCAGGCTATAGGAGTCCAGCACTTCGAAGTAGGCCCGCAGCGCCGCGGAAAGCACCCCGCGCAGGCCGCACACGCGCGTGATCACGCAATGGTTGTCGTCGCCCTGGAAGCACTCCACCAGGCTGAAGTCCGACTCCATGGTGCGGATCACCTCCCCCACGTTGATCTCGGCCGCGGGCCGGCCCAGCTCGATGCCGCCCGCGCGCCCGCGCACGGTGTGCAGGAAGCCAGCCTGCCCAAGCTTCTGCACGATCTTGATCAAGTGGTTCTTGGGAATGTCGAACGCATCGGCGATACGCTGGATGGTGACGAGCTCGCCCGGGTAGACCGCGACGTAGATCAGGGTCCGCAGACTGTAGTCGGTGTAGTCGGTCAGTCTCATGGAAAGTGCTCCTCCGCCGTGCGGATCGTGATGCGATTTGCGTGGCAGCCAGGAAGCGCCTGCTGCGGGCGTTGCGCCCTCGGGTGACGGCAGGCGCAGTCTAACATGGACACTTCATGCATCTTTTGCAATGCCGCAAATTTATGTTGCACAGCAAATGCATGTTTAATAAAATGGGTTCCAGGGCGTCGCGAACAGATCGAGATCGCACGCCACCACCGCCCAACGTTGCGGACCCATTCGTCTTATTTGTTGCATTAACTGTATATCTTTGGAGGTTGCCGTGCTGTCCGAAAAATCGAGACCCCTGATCGATGCGAGCGTACCCGTCCTGCGGGAACATGGCCTTGCCATTACCACCACGTTCTATCGCAATATGTTCGCCGACAGGCCCGAGCTGACCAACCTGTTCAACATGGGCAACCAGGCCAATGGTTCGCAGCAGCAATCGCTCGCCTCCGCCGTGTTCGCCTATGCCGCCAACTATGGCGACAACAGCGCGCTGGCCCCCGTGGTCAGCCGCATCGTGCACAAGCACGCCTCGGTCGGCATCAAGCCCAGCCACTACGCCGTCGTCGCCCGCCACCTGATCGGCGCCATCGGCGAAGTGCTTGGCGACGCCGCCACGCCCGAACTCGTCGCCGCCTGGGACGAAGCCTACTGGCTGCTCGCCGCCGAACTGATCGCCGCCGAGACCCGCCTGTACGAGCGCGCCAACACCGGCCCCGACCATCGCCAGCCGGTACGCATCATCGCCCGCGAAGAACAAAGCGCCGACATCACATCCTTCACCTTCGAAGCCGTCGGCGGCACCACGCTGGTCGACTTCCTGCCCGGCCAGTACATCTCCGTGGTGGTGGAACTGTCGCACGGCGTCTTCCAGCAGCGCCAGTACAGCCTGTCCGACGCGCCCAACGGCCGCACCTGGCGCATCTCCGTCAAGCGCGACCGCGGCGACGGTGCCGACCTGCCCGCCGGCGCGGTCTCCAGCTGGCTGCACGACAACGCCAAGGTAGGCGACGTCCTGATGGTCAGCCAGCCCTTCGGCGACTTTGCGCCCAGCATCGAGCCCAGCACCCCGATCGTGCTGCTCTCCGCCGGCGTCGGCGTCACGCCCATGATCTCGGCGCTCAACGCCGTCGCCCAGCGCAACCCCGCCCGCAAGGTCGTCTTCGGCCACGCCGCGCGCATGGTCTCGCACGTCGCCCATATCAAGGACGTCAGGCACGCCGCACGCCAGTTGCCCCAGTTGCGCACGCACTTCTTCCTGGAATCCGGAGAGCAAGCCGAGTTCCTGGCCCAGCCCGCCCTGCCCGGCCGCATGGACATCGACGCCATCTTCGCCGGCGACGACCTCGCCGACGCGGACTTCTACCTCTGCGGCCCGCTGCCCTTCATGCAGGCGCAACGCGCCGCGCTGGAAGCGCGCGGCGTGAAGGCCGAGCGCGTGCACCGCGAGGTGTTCGGGCCGGATCTGCTGGACGGGTTGTTGTAAGGGGATGGCCCGGGCCGATGCTGGCGATGGCCGGCTACGGCGCGCAGGCAATTTTCGGAACGATCCAGGCGGCGAATCAAAATTTTCCGACCATCTGCCCGGGGCATCCAGCATCTAATCGGGAGACCAGAGGACACCAAGCCAGATCTCCCGATGCGAACACTTACCAGACTTGAGAACTACCAGGACGACGCCGGCAACACAGTACGCTACGAGAAGACCTTGGATCGCGGCGTCAAGGTCCTGTTCAGGGGACAGCACAATACGCTGGTCGTCAAACCTGACGCCCTGCTGCCGGGTCTGACGATCATGTTTGACTGCGATCATGGGTACTGCGAAATAGGCAACAACGCATTCAAAGGAACAATCCGCGTCGGACACTACAGCAAGGTCGCCATAGGCGACCACGTCACGTGTACTTCGGACTGCTATATCTCGACCGCCGAGTATGCAACCGTTGCCATTGGCAATGACTGCATGCTCGCCTCCGGCATCGAGATCCGGGCCGACGACGCGCACCCCATCTTCGATGTCGATAGCGGCGAGCGTATCAACCTCCCGCGCCCCATCCACATAGGCGACCATGTGTGGCTGGGCGCGCGCTCCGTGGTTCTGGGCGGCGCGCAGATCGGAGACGGAAGCGTCATCGGGCTGGGTAGCGTGGTCAAGGGCACGATCCCGAACAACTGCGTGGCGGCGGGTATCCCCGCCAAGGTCATTCGCCGCAACTGCGCCTGGGAGCGACCCCACCTGACCCTAAGCAAGCCGTACTACAAGCCGAATGTGCATGCCGTCGACAAATCTCCATAGTGGCATCGCACCAAGGACGATTGAGGCGGGCGCCGTTGTCCTTCTTACGGCGTGCCGGCCAGCGGGGTCTTCACCAAATGAACCAGGCCCCCGCTCGTGAACAGGCGCAGCAAATGCGTACCGGCGGGTCCTTGCACATCGACCTGCGCAGCCGACATCATCGCGCTGGTTCGCGTCACGCCCTGGCAATGGATCCGCAGCGACACCCTGTATTCGCCCGCAGGCACCTCCGCCAAGTCCACGCCCTTGTGCTGGTAGGTGCAGAACCAGCCCTTGTCGTAGTTGACGAAGCCGCCATCATAGAGTTCGCGTGTCAAGCCCGGCCGATTGGCCTTGGCAAGCGGAATCTCGATGTCGCCAGGGCCGCCGTGGAGTATCAGAAAAGAAGATATGTCCTGGTACTCGCCACAGCTAAGGCCACGCAGCACGGCGACACCTTCGGGAAATAACCTGCCGCCCTCGATGCGGACGCGCCGCAGCGCGGCGATCGGCGTCACCTCCGGATACGTCGGTGGCCCGGCATCGTCTCCGATCATCTCCGTATAACCAAAGCGCGGTACGGCGCCCGCCGCCAGGCTGTAGAAGATGCCGAGCAGCAGCGGGACATTATGCTGGGTGACCTGGTTGTGCTCGCGCACCAGGCGCGAACGCGAGACCAGCAGGTTGAAGTTCGAGCATCTGACAAAGCCGCCCAGGTTCGGCACGATTTCCGCGGCGAACTGCGGGTCGGACGGCGAGGTCAGCAGGTAGACGTTCTTGTTGTCGCAGGCGGCGCCGGCGAGCGCCTCGGGCAGCAGGCGATCCAGCACCCGGACCTTCTCCTCATCCGCCTCCCCCATCATATGGGCGGCCACGACGGGCCAGTTGCGCGCGATATACGACCCGATCCGAAACTGCGGCACGGTGGCAACAATGTTGTCGAACCCGTGCTTCATGCCGAAGTACAGAGCGGCTGAGCCTCCCTTGGAAAATCCCGCCAGCGTGCACTGGTTCTTCGTGAGCCCAAGCTCGTCGAGCACGGCGTCGATCAGCGCGAATACCGCCGCCTCGATGCTGAAATCCATGTCCTTGCACACGTAGTACGCACAATGGCCGTCAAACTGGTCCTTGATCCACAATACGTCGGCCGGACAGTCCTGCAACGCGTGCTCGAAATCATAGGTGAACTCGCCAAGCCCGAAGCCGGAAAACACCACGATGAGATGCCTGGCATCGTACTTGCGGCGCTTGCGCCTGAAGGTGACCTCGATGCCGTCCACCATGCGCTTCTGCTCTTTCATGTCCTGTCCTCGCAAAGTTTCCAGTTCCTCCCACAATTCCACTACGCCGCCATCCCGGCTCGCACGCTCTGGCGGCCGCTGCCGGATCGAGTCATCCCGCGGCAGCGCCTCCCGGCTGCCGGACGCTTCCCGCCCCGGACTTGCGCCATGTCGCCTTCACGCCCGTTTCATCGCGCTCAACAGGTTGGAGGCGTTGAGCTGGTCCCAGCTGTGCGCGGGTGCCTCGTCGGCGTGAAACCTGAGCAAGGCAGACCAGCTTGCGGCCGCTTCGCTCCAGTTCCTCGTAAGCTGAGCGACTTCCGCGCGCAGCAGCCACTCCTGCGCGCAATTCGGTCCCCGCACTCCGCGCCGGCGCAGAACCTTCATGGCGTCCTCCACGCGACCGGTCATGCGGTATGCCCGCGCCAGCCGGTACGGTGCCACCTCGGGCCCGTCGAGCAGCGACTTCCAGACCGCGACCGCACGCTCCCAGTCACGGCGGGCGAGAGCGAGTTCGCCGTCCTCCATCTGCATCGCCGCGCTATCGGGATAGTGCGCCAGCAGAATCGACAGCACCGCCCGCGCCTTGTCGAACTGATTCTGATAACGCAGCGCCCGCAGATAGGCACAGGCAACGGCTTCCGGCATTACCGCCGCGTCCGGGAACGCTTGTTCGAATCCCGCGACGGCCTTCGACCATGACTTGCGGTCGAATGCCAGCATCGCGCTTTCCAGCTGGCACACGGCGTCGCCCGGGGACTGTCTCTCGCCCGCCAGCAGCTGTGCCTGTGCCGCGTCCGGATCCCCCATGTTGCGGTAAGCCCGCGCCAGCAGCCCACGCAAGCCGAACGATTTGATCTCTGCATCGGCAAGCCCGTCGATCTCATTGCGCAAGCACGCTATGAGCGCGGGCCAGCGCTGTTGCTGCGCAAGCACACCAGCCTGGTTGCCAATCCGGAACGCCAGCGGCAAGCTCTCTGCGATCCCTGGCTCCCCCATCAGGCACGCCCAGCGCTCGCCACCGGGCGGAGCCAGCCGTGCCACCAGCCGCCATTCGTCCAGCGTCCGAGCTCGCGTGGCCTGCGGCGCGGCCAGCGCCTTCCATGCCTGCTCCGGCTTCCCGCCGGCCTCGTACGCCTGCGCCAGCCTGCAGGCAACGTCTTCCACGTCCGACTGCACCGCTTGCCAGGCCTCGACCGCCTCGTCCCAACGCTGCGCCGCCATGGCCACCTCGGCATGTTCGACACGCAGTGCGGCACTGTCGCGGCGCCGCGGCAGCAAGAGCGCCACTGCTTCACGCGCGGAATTGATCTTGCTGCTCTTGCGCAATGCCTGGACGTAGCGCACGGCAAGGCTGAGCGGCATGTCAGCAATGTCGGGGAAAGCCAGGGCGATCTGACGGGCAGCTTTCTCCCAGTTGCCCCGCACGCTGGCCAGGCGGGCGATCTCGCAGCGGCAGGCCGGATCGCTCGCGGTATGCTTTTCGTAGGCGACCAATTGCTGATGCGCGCGGTCGAAGTTCTTCTCGTGCCGGTAGGCCTGCGCAAGCACCAGATGGGGTTTGTAGCGCCGGAGTTCCGTGAGCGAGAATGCCGGCATTGCCGATCGCAGGGCCTCGGCCGCCTGCCGCCAGTCACCGCCCGCCGCGTGGGCCAACGCGCGGCACAGCAATTGCATGTGTGCAGAAAGCTGGCCATAGGCCGGGGAAGACAGAAGCCGGGCCGCCTCATGCCCCCGGCGTTGCGGCACATGGCAGATCAACAATCCGGCCAGTGCCGATGCATCGTCTGCGACCAATGCCTGCCACGCCTGCGCGGCGGACGCCCAGTCGTGTTCGGCGGTAAGCAGTTCCGCCCGCTCGCGCCGCCCGGGCGCTGAATGGATGGCATCGCCGGCGGAATCGGCCTCGATAACCGCTCGTGCCCGGCCCAGCTTGCCTTGCTCCCTGAGCGCCTGCGCCAGCGCTAGCCGTGCGGCGGCGCGCATGCTGCCGCAGTCGTGCTGTAGCAACGCCGACCAGCGTTGCTCGGCCAACCGCCATCGCCTGCCTGCGCTGGCCTGCGCGGCATAGCCCCGCAACGTGTGCGGATCGGCCTGCGCTTCGTCATAGGGCTGGTCCAGCGCCACCACCGCCTGATAAGTCCGCTCGCAGTTGCGGCCGTCCCGAAACGGAAAGGTCGCGTCGATCCGGGCGCTGACCTCCGGATCCGGCCGGCATCCGCTGGCCAGCATCCGTCCCAGTGCCTCAAGCAGCGCCGCCTCGCTGACGGCCACCGGGCCGAAGCCGTCGCGCCGATAGTCGAAGTAGCCCGGCGCATAGGTATGCAGGCCGGAAAATATCTCATCCTCGTCGAACTGGTAGTAGATGGTGGGCTTGCCCTGTACCGCCATGTCGAACGCGACCGAGGAATAGTCGGTGATCATGAGCGACGCCGCACCAAGCAATGGCTGGATGCCGGCGGCCGCATGCCCGATCACCTTGACGAAGGCGGGTATGTGGAATTGCGCCATGTACGGCTGGATATTGGCATGCGGGAAAAACACCACGGCGTAGCCATACTGCTCGCTGAGCCGGCGCAGCGCCTCGCTGCGCAGCAGGCCGCCCCATGCCCTGGCAAAGCGTGTCTCGGAAAAATCGTGATTGAGGCCACGCGCGCTGCCGGCCACGGTGGACTGGCCCACGACGCTTTTGCGCCAGGTCGGCATGATCAAGATCATCTTGTCCTCGCGCGCGCAGGACAACAGCTTGTCATGGCGCGGCAGCCCGGTCAGCACCACTTCCTTGCGTCCGTACTTATAGCGAGAGCCATCCCCGGCGATGGACTCGTACTCGAAGCGGCTCGTGGTGACGAAGCAGTCGATCCTGCGCTTGCGGTTCAGCCAGCCCGACAGGTCGTCCTTGATGACACCGTGCTGGAGAAAGACGAAATGCTTGCCGTCCAGCGTCTTCGGCCCGAGGTAGTCGGTGACGTAGACATCCGCGTGGGAACTGATCAGCTTGGCGCAAGTGCGCAGCGCCCGCTTGTGTTCCTCGCTGCCGAAGGCCAGGAGCCGGAACCCGTCCTGCTGCAGGCGCCGCCAGTCGTGCGAGTCCTTGCGCAACACGAAATAGGCTTCGCGCTCCGGGCGCGCGTGCAACAGATAACGGTAGAAATGCTCGGCATTGTCATCGGCCTGAATGTCCCGGTCCATCACCAGCCAGGCCCCGGCATAGGCGTTGCCGCTATCCGGCTTCGCCGCAGCCGCCGCGAAATGCTCAACGATGGCGCTTGCCGGCACGCCGTCGCGGTGCTGCGCACCAGCCAGGTTGATGCGCGCCTGCTGGTCGCCCACATGCAGCCTGAGCGTACCCGTATCCCGAGGCAGGTGGATCCACAACCGCCGCTCGCAAACGAAACTGCTGTTCACGAAGTCGTGCCCGACGGACTTGGCGAAGGCCGGAATCCGCTCCACGCCGTCCAGCGTGACGATCTCGACATCCTGCGCATGGCAGAAGTAACGGATCTGGACCTGCCTCTTGGGGGCATCGAACGATTCGACATAGGCGATCTGTTGCTGGGGCGGCAAGCCCTTGAAGCACGCAAGCATGCCCACCTTGTGATAGAACCAGCAGCCGGCCAGCTCGAAATCCTGGATGGTCTTTCTGTCGATATGGCGAAATACTGCGCGGACCAGTTCCTCGAAGCGCGATTTCTGCTCGGGCGAGAGGAACCCGACGACGTCGGGTCGATCGACTATCTGGCGGACATACCAGACCATGTCGTAGACGATCGTCCTCTGCACATGGACCGGAACATGGCCCAGTTCCCGCATGCAGGTTTCCAGCAACTTGAGATAGCCGTTCTGGAGCACGGCTCCGTAGCGGCCGGGATGGGTCCACGAGGAATCCAGCGTGGAGCTGCCGTCCTCGCGCTTGCGATAGTAGTAGATCGCTTTCGGCAGGAATCCCACCGTTCCTTGTCGCAAGCTGGCGAGG
The DNA here is from genome assembly GCF_056397345.1 of Cupriavidus sp. 05N38. Taxonomy (NCBI): domain Bacteria; kingdom Pseudomonadati; phylum Pseudomonadota; class Betaproteobacteria; order Burkholderiales; family Burkholderiaceae; genus Cupriavidus; species Cupriavidus sp. 05N38. The sequence goes on along the minus strand of NZ_JBFTNF010000029.1, from coordinate 200,513 downwards.
AACAGCCCGATAAAGAGGCCGTCCTCGAAGTTCGGCCTGACGGACTCGTCGAACGCCAACCCGGCTTTCCTGATGTCCTGTACCGAAAAGATCGACGAGCTTGCCGACAACTGGAAATTCTTCTTCAGGTCATGGTGGTCCAGTATCTGCTCGCCTGCGGCGAAGCGGTAGCGCAGCGGATGCGTGTCGCTGTATTGCTTCCCGCTCTCGTGATAGAAAACCAGGTTGCACGCGACCATCTTCACGCGGCTGTTGCGATGGCGGTGCAGAAAATCATCGGCTTCGAGAAAGAAGCGAGAATCGACGAAATCATCCGGATCGAGAAACGTCACCCAGTCCGTCCGGACATGCTGAAGCCCAAGGTTGCGGGCCGAAGCCTGGCCGCCGTTTTCCTTGTGGATGTAGCGGATGTTGCCCGGATACCGCCTGCGCCATCTTTCGATGCTCGTGGCGGAGTCGTCGGTCGAGCCGTCGTCCACCACGACCACATCGATATGGCGGATGAAGTCGAGTTCCTGATTGACCAGGCTGGCGAAATACTCGTCCAGGTACTTGCCCACGTTGTAGACCGCCGACACAACGGTGTACCGGTCGTGCCCGGGCTGGCGCCTCGGCTGCACGAGCCCGAGGTCCCGCATGTACTTGCGCATGCCGCGCGCCCGCTTCAGATACATGTCGACGAAAAACAACCTCGGGTCCCGCCGCAACTTCCTCAGTTTCCTATTGATCATTTCTCTTACTCAAGTCTTTCTGGCTTCCCCGCCGATGCCGAGCCTCGCTCGGCTCCCCGTCCCGTTTCCAAATTCCCGTGCCGGGCCGCGCGGCTATCCGATGCCGGGCAGGATCTCCCTTGCCGGCCCGCTCAGCAGATCCAGTATCAGCAGGCTGGCCAGGCACCCCAACTGCGCGCCGAGCCGTCTCGTCCGGGCGGCGGGCACCGCGTATTCATCCAGCGTCGTGTCCGCGTAGAACGAGGAATTGATCTGCGAGGCATAGGCCACGTATCCGCGCAGCCGCTGGCAGGCGGCCACGTCGACCTGCCTGGACGCCGACCAGAACTGGTCCAGCGCGCCCTGGAAGGTCACGCCCTCTTTTGCATAGAAGCAGCGCCCCAGCGCGATCACCGGCACACCGTGGAAAAGCGCCTGCAAACCAGTGGTCGAGTTGATCGTCACCAGTCCCCGGCAACGCTGCAGCAACGTCGGCAAGTGCGCATCATGGACATAGCGCACCCGCCCTTCCACGCCAAAGCGGCGCGCGCAACTGCGGATCGTGCCCGCATAGTCCGTATGGCCACGATCCATCGGGTGATGCTTGAAGACGAGCACGCTGTCCCGCGGCGCATGCCTGGCGAACGAGAACATCGTCCACTCGATAAAATCGCCTACGCGCCGCCACGGACTGGCGGCGCGGATCTGGCTGTCGTTGTAGACCTGCAGTGCCACGACGAAGAATGGCTCCGGTTCGCCCGAAAACAGGTGTCGCACCTGAGGCCGCTCAAGCCACCGGTACGCATGCTTGCGGTATCCGGCCCTTATCCAGCAAGCCAGTTCCCTGATGCCAAACGGCTTGTGATGGCGGTAATGCGGATAATTCGCGGAGGCGACCACGCCGGCGGCGAAATACCAGAACGAGTACCAGGCCATCCAGGCGAAGGCATGGCGGAAGTGGCGTCCCGCAGCGGGCATCCGCACGGCCGGCATCTRCTGCGCCCGCATCGGCGCCAGCCCCGAGCGCGCGTTGACGCCACCGGCTTCGAGCGTGATGTGGTCCGGCCGGATATAGCCTTCTTCGAACACCCAGAAGGCAATGCCTGCCTGCGCGGCAGCGCGCGCGGCGATGCGGTGCGGACGCCGGCAGTCACCGAACGCTATGACGGCATCGATGCGCTTTTCCCGCAGCGTGGCTTGCAGGAAACCTGCCAGCGACGCCATGGCCCCGCGGAAGCGAAGGACGTTGCGGCCGCGGTAAAAGAGGTCGTCGCCACCGTTGAAATTGACTTTCCAGACTTCGCAGCCCGCAGCGGCGAGTTGATCCCGCAAGCGCGCGAAGAACGGCCCGTTCGGTCCCTGCAGCAGCAGGATGCGACGATACTGCGCCAGCCGCTGGAAGGCAGCCCGGGCGGGCTGCGCCTGCGCACCGCCTGAATATTCTCTCCCTGACCGAGATGCATACATAGCTTTACTCCCCATACTTGCTGCCACCGGAATCCCGCACCGGCTACCATCCACCGCGATAGGCAAACCTGAATGTCTTCGCCAGTTCACGTGCCTTGCGGCACTGCCGCCAAAGCCAGTGGCTGCCGATCGCCCGCGGGCCCCGCGAGCGCTCCGCCAGGTGTGCGACCACGTCCTCGGCCGCGCAGAAGCCGTCGATGCCGGGCAGGCGATAACGCGGATAGCAGCACAGCGCGACATAGACCAGATGCTCCACCGACAGGCGGCGAGACCGCCGGGATATCGCCAGCCTGTCCACCGTCAAGCCCCAGCCTGCATAGAACGGCTGCCCATGGCAATGCACCTCCTTGCCATGCAGCAGGGCTTCGAATCCGGCCAGCGATGTCATGACATGCACGGCGTCCGCTGCCTGGATGCAGGCATTGATGCTTGCCTGCGCGGCGGTCTGATCGGCCAGCGCGTGCAGTTCATCGGCATCGATGCGGCCCGGGCGATTCCCGGCCACCACATCGGGATGCGGCTTGTAGACAATCCACGCCTGCGGGTTTTCCGCGCGCACCGTGGCCAGCAGATCTCGATTGCGCTGGATCGCCGGCGATCCGTCCAGCAGCGATGCGTCGCCTTCCACCTGCCCGGCCACGAGCAGCACCTTGCGTCCGGCGCTCTGCGGGGTCAGGGAGAAGCCCCCGCCCACGTTGTACTTGCTGATACCTTGGCGCACCAGGCTTTCACGCAAGCGCATCGCCCGCAGCCACTCGGCCTCGCCGAGCGCGACCGTGGCCAGCATGGTTTCGAGCAGGCACGGCTCCCGCGGGTCGTAATGGATGCCCGGCCCGTCCAGCGCCAGCGATAGCGGGCCGTGCAGGTCGGAGCCGAGCCCGGCGGAACGGACGAAACCATCCTCCACGCGCAATACGGGAATGGCCGCCGCGGCCGCATATGCCCGCAGTGCGGGATTGCGGCTGCCCCACACCACAAGCCGCGCGCCGGCCGGCAAACGCGCAATCTGATCTTCTGCAAGATCCCGGGCAAACTTCAGCCGGCTCGACGGCGTATCCAGGAAGCGCCGGACCATGGCGCGCTTCCACGCGCTCATGCCGACGCAATAGAACGTGCCCCGGCACTGCTCGTTCGCAGCCTTGTTGCGCGCCAGCCATTCGATGGCGTCGAACAGCGTGGCGGGGCGGCCGCTGACAGGATGGGCATAACGCGCGTAGCGCAGGTAGGCCGCCAGGAACAAATGCGCGAGCGGACGCTGTCCGTCGCGGCCCGCGCGCCGCGCGCGCAATGCGGCGCCCTCCGGGTGCCGGTCGTCCGTGAGTCCCCAGCCCGCGTACCACGGCTTGCCGAAGCAGACGACGGATTTTCCGAGCATCAGGGCCTCGAAGCCCATATGCGATGTAACGACATAGACGCGGTCGAACTGCTCGATCAAGGAGAGCGGACAACAATCCCGCGCCAGCCAGCGTATCCGCGAATTCTCGCTGCTGCCTTGTGCGAGATAGCCTGCCTTGTGCCCGGAGACGACCTCCGGATGGGTCTTGACCCAAACCTCTGCCCCCGGGTCGTCGTCGAGCGCCGCCCGCAGCATGGCCGCAAACGTCTCGGCATCCGCGCCGCCCAGCAACACGGACATGTCGCCATGCGTCTGGTCCACCACCAGCACGCGCCGCGACACGCTGCGCGGTGGCAGGGAGAACACCGGCGCATGGTTGTACTTGGAAAGCCGGTGGCGCACCACCAGGGCAAGGCCGCGCTGCGCCTCGGCCAGCGCCGGCTGGTCTGGCGCGGTGTCGCGGATCAACAGTTCGAGTTGCGACGGCTGGCGAGCGTCGTAGTAAATGCCGGCCTCGTCCACCACCAGCGACAAGGGCGCCTCCCGGCTGCCCGGCGCGACCGAACGCAGGAAGCCATCCTCCAGCGCCAGGTATGGCAGCTCCAGTTCCCGCGCCAGCCGCACCGCCCGCTGCGCGCTGGGCCGCCTGCCCCAGCCCGCTACCGCGGCGAGCGCGCCGGTTTCGTGGCGCCGGCGCAGCACGGCACGGCATGGCTTGCCGAGAAAAGCCGCCAGGTGGGGAATCATGAGAATCCCGGGCGAAACGATGCCCACGCTCTCTCCAGCCCTGCCTTCCCATCCGCCAGTTCCGCCCATCGTTCCTCTCCCATCGGCGCGTCCACGCTGTCGGCGGCGCAGCTCGACATCCATCAGTGAAATCCCAGCAGGTACCTGGCCCGGTCCATCCAGCCGCCGAGCCGGTCCACATGCCCAGGGCGAGTGTCGAACAACACAAAAAAATCCTGTGCCGCGAGACCTCGCTCGCCGCAGCATGCAAAGAACTCCTCGATCAGGAAATGGCCCGCCGCCGTGTCGGTGACATTGCCGCCGCCCACCCACGCCCTCAGCTTGCCCAGCAGCCGTTCGGCATTCTCGGCGCGGGCGTGGTAGTAGGCGTCGCCGCGCGGCTTGTCGTGGTAGAGGTGAAACACCACCTGCCTGTCCAGCAGGCGCGGCAGGCTCAGCCTGCCAAGGTATTTGCGAAAGCCCTCTGCCAGCAGCGGCGCACGAAAGCTCTTGTTCTTCAGCAGATCCTCCGTGCGCGGAATCAGCTCGTGGCGCATCGCCAGGCGCAGCATGAAATCGAAATCCTCGTAGCCATGCCCGTGGAAGGCCTCGTCGAAGCCACCCAGGTCCCGGTAGTCCCTGGTACGCAGCACTACCACCGACGACGGATTGGCCATGTGCTGGAAATACCGCCGACGGAACGACAGATAGCCGTCCAGGATCGTGCCGGGCGTCTCTCTGCCGGCTTGCAGCCGGCTGCTCGCCCATTTCGTCAGGTACAGGCACGGCAACACCACCAGCTTCTCGGCCCCCGATGCGACGAGGCGGGCGCTATCGAGGAACAGGTCGGGAAGCGGATACAGATCGGCGTCGAGCAGCAACATCGTGGCCGAATCGACGTGCTCGGCGGCACGGTTGCGCAGCAGGCCGCTATTGACAGCGCCATCGTGGAAGGCGCGCGATACCAACGTGACATGAGGAAACGCCGCCAGCTTCCGGACCAGCGTCCGGTCGTGGCGACTGCCACGATCGTTATGCGCGACCACCATCCTCAGCTTTGCCATGCCCGGATGCCGGGCCAGGTCCAGCACCCTGCCCTTCAAGCTCGCGGGCCGGCGTAGCAGATCCACCGGTATCACCGCGGAGAGCAAGGAATCGGCGCTCTGATGCTTTTGCATGACCTCCATCACAACCCCAACACCACCTTGGCCGAAATCGCCAACTGATAAAGAATCTGGAACACATCCTTGGCAAACTGCCGCGTCTTCATGTCCACCCTCGGCAGCACCAGGATCTCGTCGCCGGAGCGCACCTGCGTGCCCCACTTGCTTTCCGTAAAGCTGCCGTCCCGGTGGGCGACGATCACGCGGGCGCTGTCGGCGTTCTGCGAGTAGCCGCCTGCCTGCTCGATATAGTCGGCCACGCTCATGCCGGAATCGAAGGCGACGGCGTTGGGGAACAGGACTTCGCCGTTGACGATGACGAGGCCGTCCCTGACCGGCACGCGCAGGATGTCGCCGTTCTCCAGCAGCAGCTGGTCACGCGTGCCGGACTTGGCGATCAGGGTCTGGCCGGTGGGTTCGATCTTGCGGGCGCGTTCCACCCATTGCAGCACGAGCGCGGCTTCTTCCTTGCGCAACTGGGCTTCGTCGGCGGTGCCGGAGCGGGCGGTGAGCACGCTGGACTCAAGGCTGCGCAGCGCGGTGCCGAGCAGCACTTTCTGGCGGGCTTTGACGCTGAGTCGGTAGAGCTGGATGCTGTCGGCGTCGGACTGCGGCGTGAAGGCGACCTGGCTGAGCAGCTCGCCCATGCGGCTGCCGTAGGGCAGCACGAATTCCTGCGGGCCGGCGTGCTCGCCTTCCACGCGCACGGTGATGGTGCCGGGGCGCTTGTCGGCGGTGAATTCGATTTCGTCGCCGTCGTGCAGGATGATTTCCTGGTCCTGGGAGATCGGGAAGTATTCGACATTGCGGATGGTGCCGGTGTTGCGCACCACGCGCACGTTGGTGGCCTGCGGCAGCGGCTTGGCCAGGCGGGCGATCTGGTCGAGCCGGGCCTGCTCGCCCTGGAATTCGAAGCGCTTGGCGTTCTCGGCCAGGCCGCCGACCTTGACGGTGCGCTTGCGCGGCTGGACGAAGATCACGTCGCCATTGTTGAGCTGGCGGGTGGCGAGTTCGCCCTTGAGAAGGAAGTCGTAGAGATTGACGACGGCGAGGGTCTGCGTGCCGCGCTTGATGGCGACGTCCAGGAAGGAGCCCCGCTCGGGGTCGATGCCGCCGGCCTGGTCGAGGTAGCGCAGCACGCTGTCGCTGGACGTGCCGTCGTACATGCCGGGTCGATAGACGGCGCCGGTGACGTAGACGCGCACCGGCTGCGCGGCCAGCAGGCTGGCGTAGATGGAAACGCGGCCGGCGAACACGCGGCGCAGCGCCGCGGTGACGGCGGCCTGCAGGTTGGCGTTGGTGATGCCCTGCACGCGGAACGGGCCGATCTCGGGCAGCAGGATGTTGCCGCCGGCATCCACCGCGAGCACGGTGTCGAGGTTGTAGCCGTTCCACATGCGCAGCTGGATGCGGTCGCCCACGGAGATGACGTGGCTGGGGTTGAAGACCGCTGCGCTCTCGCGGCTGAAGGCGCCGGTGAAGAGCTGCGCGCCGAAGGCGTCGCTGGCGAGGTTGGCACCGTAGTCGGCGTTCTGCGGCGCGCTGTCGGGCATGGCTTGCGCGGGATGCGCCGGTACCATGGGCGTGGCGGCTTGCACCGGCATGCCGGTGGCGCCCGCCGGCGGCAGGCCGCCCTGCGCGGCCATGGCGGCGAAGCCGGGCCCGGTGTCGACGCGCGTGCCGGACTGGGCGTGCGCGCCTTGCATGGCCGTGGCGAGCAGAAGGACAAGGAGGAAACGATGCATGGCTAGTCCCGGTGATCGCGAATGATGGCGCCGAGCAACTGGAGCACGCCGGCCAGCATCAGGGCGCCCAGCACGAACACGACGATGTTGTAGAGGCGGCGCGGCTGCAACGGGTATTCGGGCAGGGTGGGGTTTTGCACCACCGCCACGTTCTTGAGCTTGCGCGTGGATTCCATGCGCGCTTTCTCCAGCACGCTCAGCGCGGTCTTGTAGAGGTCCTCGCTGAACCCGGCCGCCGCCTGCAGGCGTTCCTGCTGCTCCGCTACCCGGTTGAGCGCCTTGCCGCTCGACGAGGTCATGCGCGCGCGCTGGGCACCGATCTGGGCCTGCACGGCGACGATCTGCGCGTCGAGCTGCTGGATGGCCGGCGACTGCGGGGTATAGACATCCTTGAGCGCGGCGCGCTTGACGCGCAGGTCCGCCAACTCGGACTCCGCGGCCGCCACCACGCCGGACAGGCTCTCCACGTCGCCGCGCGGGGAGACAATGCCGTTGGCGTTCTGGTACGCCAGCAGGGCCTGGCGGTCGGCCTTCATGCGCTCGCCCTGCGTGCGCGCCTGCCGCTCGATATAGACGACCTGTTCCTCTGCCACACGATGCGTGAGGTCGTTGATAAAGCGTTCGCCCTCCTCTACCAGCGCACGCGTCACTGCCTGCGCCATCGCCGGCGTGAAGGCCTGCGCGCGCACGACCAGGGTGCGCGAGTAGTCGTCATACTCGACGCTCACCCGGCCGAGGTAGTAATCGTGGAAGCGTTCGAGCGACGCATCCGCCGGCCACAGGCGAGACAGCGCGTCGCGGCGCGGATCGCTGTAGTGGCCCTTGAGCGCGAGCGTCGCATCGAGCTTGTTCAGCATGTCGACGGACAGCAGGTACTCGCGCAGCAGCAGGAGATCGCGCGGCGGCGCATTGGCGCCCAGCAGCGAAGCATAGAAGTCGGTCGTGGTGGCGCCTACCGCATCGCTGCGCTCGACCACCACCTTGGCTTCGGACACATAGCGGTCGGCGGCAACCACGCCCCAGTAGACGATCGCCAGGATGGATGCGGCGATGGCGATGCGCCACGGCCAGCCGCACTGCCTGATTTCCCTCAACAGCTTGTTCACCTTGTCATGCTCTTCTTGTATGCCCGCATGGCTTCGTCCACGCTGTCGAAGCGGTAGGCCTGGCCCTCGTGCAGCCAGATCGCGGAGTCGCAAAAGCCGCGCAAGGTCGATTCGCTGTGCGACACCATCACCAGGCCCGCGCGGCCCGCGAGCGCTTCGAAGGCCTTGCGGGACTTGGCGTTGAAAGCGGCGTCGCCGACCGCGGTCAGCTCGTCCACCAGGTACACGTCGAACTCGAACGCGATCGACAGCGCGAAAGCCAGCCGCGAACGCATTCCCGAGGAGTAGGTCTTGACCGGCGCATCGAATGCCGCGCCCAGCTCGGCAAAGTCCCGCACGAAGGCAAGCTTGTCTGCCAGGCCTGCCCGCCCGCCATGGATGCGGCAGACGAACTTGGCGTTCTGCCGCCCGCTCAGCGATCCCTGGAAGCCACCGGAAAGCCCGAGCGACCACGACACCCGGCAGCGCCGGTCGATCTCGCCGCGGCTGGGCGTGTCGGTCCCGCCGATCAGGCGCAGCAGCGTGGACTTGCCCGCGCCATTCCTGCCGATCAGCGCGACGCGGCTGGACCTGGCAATTTCCAGCGATACATCGTGCAGGACCCAGGCGTCCGCCGCCGCGCCGCGATAGCGCTTGTGCAAGCCGGATATCCTGATCATTGCGCCACCAGCCGCGCTGCGAAGCGGCGCTGCAACGCAAGCCCACACAGGACCGAGCACAGGGACCAGGCCGCGAGATAGGACAGGCTGGCGAAGTCCTGCCCCCGATAAGCCGAGAAAAAGCCGCCGCGCATGGCTTCGAGCCCGTGCAGGATGGGGTTCAGCAACAGCCAGTCGCGCACCGGACGCGGCACGCTGGCGACCGGGTACATCACCGCCGAAACGAAATACAGCGGCGCGAAGAACAGGCCGACGATGCGGCCGAACTCCGGCACCAGCGTGCCGAGCACCGACAGGCTCAATGCCAGCCCGGCGCCCAGCAGCCACAGCAGCGCGGCGGCCAGCAGCACTTGCAGCGGATCGCGCGGCAGCGCGTCCACCCCGGCCAGGCTGCACGCCGCCAGCAGCACGGCGAACACCAGTCCGTAGAGCAGGCCTTCGAGCGCGGTACGCACCAGCACCGTATCGACCGGCCTTACCTGCCGATACGCGAACAACGCGGCATTGGCCTTGACGGCCTCGGCGCCCCGACTGGCCACGTTGCGCACGAGGAAGAACCCCAGGATGCCGATCATGATGAACAGGCTGGCCGCGATACCCGGAATCAGCACGTGACGCACCACGCCGAACAGCAGCATCAGGAAGCCGATATGGATGACGGGCTCGAGCAGCAGCCACAGCCATGCGGCGCGGCCGGTGGCCAGGCGCGCATTGGCCTCGCGCAGGAACAGCGCGTGCCATACCGAGATGGCGACGGAAAACCGGGAACGAAGACGAATTGAAGGCATGCCGACTCAAGAATGACCCCGGACCGAATGGCGGCCAGGAAGGTTTCCCGGAAGAATGCCGCGGGAGCGCGCTAGCCTTCGGCGCAGGGGGACGGTGCGTCGGGAAATGCCTGCGGCGCGCGGCAAGCTGCCGGACGCCCGGTGGACTTCAGTAGCTAAGACGAAACGTTGCTTCAGCCTGGCGCAAGAGGCGCCCGGCTTCGTCACCGCGATCTTCCGGAAATTCGCCACGGCAATCACGCGATGGCGACCGAAGAAATGGTACAAGCGCGGAGGCCGTCTGAGGGGCGGAAACGTCCGAACGAGATATGGCAAGTTTCCCGCAGACCATACGGCATGGTCTGATAGGCAGGATCGCGCGAGAGCTGGTGGCGGCCCGGCGATGGCGCGGCAGGGAATGCGTCAGGGGCGCGCGGGAGGACGCATCAGGGACGCATCAGGGACGCATCAGGACGTCTCAGGACGTATCAAGGCCGCCCCGGGCCGGTCGGCAGCGGACTGGCGAACGACCGGTGCGGGAAAGGAACGCGAGATGCGCGCAGGGCCCGGCTGGCCCGCGGGAACGCGGAAAGCGCCTATGCGGTGGGCGAAGCGGGCGGGAAATGCAGCGCAAAGCGCAGGCGTCCCGGCGCGGGACAAGTCGCTTCGGCCTGGCCGCCGTGGAGGGTCATGATGGCCTTGACGATGGCGAGTCCGAGTCCGTTGGATTCGGCCACCTGGCTGCGTGCCACGTCGCCGCGGTAGAAGCGGTCGAACAGGCGGTGCAACTGCTCTTGCGGAATGTCGTCGCCCTGGTTCTCCACGGCAACGACGGTGCCACCGGCCTGGTGCACGCCGCTCAGACGGATGACGGTGCCCGGGGTGCCGTACCGCACGGCGTTGACCACCAGGTTGTTGATGGCCCGGCGGCACAGCAGCGGATTGGCCCAGAGCGTGCCCTCCGCCGCGATCTCGAAGCGCATGCCTTTTTCGTCGGCCGGGCCTTCGAAGTACTCCGCGATCTTGTTGAGTTCGGCCTGCAGCGGCACTGCTGCATGCTCGATGGTCAGGCGCGCGTGGTCCGCCTGCGCGAGGAACAGGATGTTCTCGGCGATATTGCCGAGGCGGCTCAGTTCTTCCAGGTTGGATTCGAGCAGTTCCTGGTATTCCTCGGGCCGGCGCGCCTTGCTCAGCGTGACCTGCGTCTGCCCGATCAGCGCGCCCACCGGCGTGCGGATCTCGTGCGCGAGGTCGGCGGAAAACTGGGAGAGGCGTTCGTAGCCTTCACCCAGCCGGTCCAGCATCGCGTTGAATGCCCGCACCAGGCCGTGCAGTTCCGCCGGCGCGCCGTGCTCGTCGAGACGAACGGTGAAGCTGGCGGGGCCGATCTCGGCGGCCCGCGCGGCAATGCTGCCCACCGGCCGCAGCCCGCGCCGGATGGCAACGACGGCCAGCGCCGTGGCCGCCAGCATGCCCACCAGCGTGCCCAGCAGCACGCGGTCGCGGTAGGCGGCGAGCATCTGCACTTCATTGCCCAGCGGATGCGCGGCGATCACCTCGACCACGCTGCCGTCTTCGTTCGAACGCGCGCGCGCCGCCGCCCAGTGGATCGGCACGCCGTTGGCCAGCCGCGTGCGCAGGATGCTGTCCGGCGTGAGGCCGACGCCGTCGCCCGGCATCAGCGGGCCCAGTTCCGCCGGCACTTCGAGCCCATCCGGGTTGACGTGGATGAACGGCGGCTCGCCCGGCTTGCGGAAGATCAGCACGTCGCGCTCGGCGCCGAGCATGGTCTCGAACAGCAGCGGACGGTCCTTGAGTTCCGAGACCGTATAGACGTTGCTGGCCAGCCGGCGGAAATGCGTGACACGCCCGATCAGCTGGAGATCGGCGCGCGCTTCCATCGAGGTCTTGACGGACTGGTAGAAATAGGCGCCCAGCGCGCCGATCACTACGCAGGCGATCAGCGCGAACGACAGCGTGGTGCGCGCCGTGAGCGACGGCGCCCGCCTGGGCCGGGCGTTCATGCGCTGTCGCCGAAGGTGTAGCCGATGCTGCGCACGGTATGGATCAGCTTCTTCTCGAAGGGCTGGTCCACCTTGGCGCGCAGCCGCTTGATCGCCACATCGACGACGTTGGTGTCGCTGTCGAAGTTCATGTCCCAGACTTCCGAGGCGATCAGCGTGCGCGACAGCGCCTCGCCCTGGCGCTTGACCAGCAGGTGCAGCAGCAGGAACTCCTTGTTGGTCAGCGCGATCTCGACGCCCTGGCGGGTGACCTTGCGGCGCATGACATCGAGCTTGAGGTCGGCGAACTCGAACAGCTCGGCTTCGCGCACCACGCCGCGCCGAAGCAGCGTGCGGATGCGCAGCACCAGCTCGATGAACGAAAACGGCTTGACGAGATAGTCGTCCGCGCCGAGCTCGAGGCCGTGGATGCGGTCATTGACATGATCGCGCGCGGTCAGAAAGATCACCGGCAGGTCGCGCCGCGCGCGCAAGGTGCGCATGATCTCCCAGCCATCGATGCCGGGCAGCATCACGTCGAGCACGATCAGGTCGTAGGCGTGCTCCAGCGCCATGTGCAGCCCGTCGGTGCCAGTGCGCGCGAGGTCCACGGCATAGCCACTTTCGCGCAGCCCTTTCCTGAGGTAGTCGCCGGTCTTGGGATCGTCTTCGATGACGAGGATGCTCATGATGCGCAAATCGGTTCGGCTGGTGTGCTGCCATTCTAGCCACCGCGAGCCCGCCGCTGATGACATTTTTGTCATCAAACGGTCACTCGGACGACCGCTTTCGAGCCCTAATCTGGCCCGCACCTTTCACTGCACGGAGTGCCAGAATGAAGATCGTTTCGAGCAAGTTGACGCGTACCGTACTGGCCGCCGCCATGCTGGCCGGCGCCGCGATTGCAGGCGCCCCCGCGGCGCTGGCCCAAGCGGCCCCGGCCGCCGCCCCGGCCAGCGCGCCCACCGGCGTGCGCGGCACCGTGACGGCCTTTGCCGGCGACACGCTGAAGGTGCGCACCCGCTCGGGCCAGGAGCTCGACATCGGCCTGGGCAAGGACACCGCGGTGCGCGGCGTGACCCTCGCCAAGATCGACGAGATCAAGGCCGGCAGCTATATCGGCTCGGCCGCGGTGCCACAGGCCGACGGTTCGCTCAAAGCGCTCGAAGTACACGTGTTCCCGCCCAGCATGCGCGGCAGCGGCGAAGGCCATCGCGCATGGGACCTGGGCAAGAACAGCAGCATGACCAACGGCACGGTCGGCAGCGTGGTGGTCAGCAACGGCCGCACCATTACCGTGAAGTATCCCGAAGGCGAAAAGCGCATCGTGATCCCGGTCGACGTGCCTATCGTCAATCTCGAACCCGGCGACCGCTCGCTGCTGGTGCCGGGCACGCATGTCGTGCTGTTCGCCGCCAAGGCACCGGACGGCGCGCTGACCGCGCGCTTCATCTCGGCCGGCAAGAACGGCGTCGTGCCGCCGATGTAAGGTCACCGGCCATGCACAAGCCAACCCCCGCCCGCGCCGCGCGGCGTGCCATCGTCCACCCGCTGGCCGTGCGCGCCGCGCACTGGATCAACGCCTTCGCCATGACGTGCATGGTGATGAGCGGCTGGGCCATCTACAACGCGTCGCCCTTGTTCGCCTTCCGCTTTCCTGCGTGGGCGACGGTGGGGGGGTGGCTGGGCGGCTCCATCGCCTGGCATTTCGCCGCGATGTGGCTGCTGTGCGCCAATGCCCTGCTCTACCTCGGCCATGGCTTCGCCACGCGGCACTTCCGCCGGCATTTCCTGCCCCTGAGCGCGCGCGCCGCGCTGCGCGACGCGGGCCTTGCGCTGCGCCTGCGCCTGCCGCACCGGCCCGGCGTGTACAACGCGGTGCAAAGGCTGATGTACGTGGCGGTGCTCCTGCTCGGCGCGCTGGTGGTGGCCTCCGGCCTGGCGATCTGGAAGCCCGTGCAGCTGTACTGGCTGGCGAACCTGTTCGGCGGCTTCGATACGGCCCGCTATGTGCACTTCGGCGCCATGGCCGGGATCGTCGCCTTTGTCGTGGTGCACCTGGTGCTCGTCATCGCGGTACCGTCGACCCTGTTGCCGATGTTCACGGGCCGCGCGGGGCGCGGTCATCATGGAGAAGCCGAAGCATGAGCGAGCCGTCCGGAAAGACGCGGATCGCGCGTCCCGTTACCCAGGATATCCCCGCCACCGCGCGCTCCGCAGGCGAACCGCGCGCGGCAGGCGCCGCCATCGCCACGCCCTCGCGGGAGCGCATCAGCGCGGCGGATTTCAAGCCGCGGCTGCAGCGGCGCATGTTCCTGCGCTCATCGCTTTCGCTCGGTGCCGTATCCATGCTGGCCGGCTGCACGCTGCAGGACGGCGACACCGTGGACAAGGTGCTATGGTCCATGTCGCGCTGGAACGACCGCGTGCAGGCCTGGCTGTTCAGCCGCGACCGGCTGGCGCCCACCTATGCGCGCAGCCAGATCACGCAGCCCTTCCCCTTCAACGCCTTCTACCAGGAGTTCGACGTACCCGAGGTAGACGGCAACGACTACCAGCTGGAAGTCTCCGGCCTGGTCGCCGACAAGCGCAGCTGGAGCCTGGCGCAATTGCGCGCGCTGCCGCAGGCTGGCCAGATCACCCGCCATATCTGCATCGAAGGCTGGAGCGCCGTCGGTGAATGGCGCGGCGTGCCGTTGCGGACCTTCTTGCAGCGTATCGGCGCGGACACCACCGCGCGCTATGTCGGCTTCAAGTGCGCGGACCGCTATTACTCCAGCCTCGACATGGAAACCGCACTGCACCCGCAGACCATGCTGGCGCTGGATTTCGGCAGCGAACCGTTGCCTGCCAGGTACGGCTATCCGCTCAAGCTGCGCGTGCCGACCAAGCTCGGTTTCAAGAACCCCAAGCATATCGCCGCGCTGTTCGTGACCAACGAGAATCCCGGCGGCTACTGGGAAGACCAGGGCTACAACTGGTTCAGCGGGATCTGAGAGAGCCTGGCCCAGGACCTGGCCCGGACCTGAAAAAGTGACTAGCGGCAGGTGACGCACAGGCGGTTCCCCGCGCCAGACAGCCACGCGCCCGCCGCCAAATATGGCGCTACGCACACATTTATCACCAAAGACACGCCGTCCGGGGCCAGCAAGGATTCCCAGCGCGGTCACTCGTGCGTAAGATCGAGAGCATCCGCCCGGCCGCCGCCGCTCGATGCGCGCACGGCCGCGCATGGCTCACACCCGCACATCACCTCCCGCCGCGGGCCCCGCAACAGACGAGGGAGACCATGGCATCAGGCAGCGCATCCCGGCAACTCTGGCATATGACTTCCGAAGGTTGGGGCTACTGTGCGCTCGGCACCTTCAGCCACGACGGCCTGCCGCCCGAGTGGCGGGCCGTGCTGCCCATGCTTCCGCTACGCGACCGCTACTCCCCCGTGAAGGCCGCGCGCATGGTGCTGGTCACCATGCAGCTACGCGGCGCCGCACCCGACGCGGCGCAACGCTCCGATCCGCAACGACCGCTCTACTACGTCTACCAGGCGTGGAGCACGCTGGCCGGATGATTGGCCGCCGGGAATGAAAAACGGGCCCCGAAGGGCCCGTTTTGCATGTCGTCGACGCGCGAGCGGATCACCCCACCCACTTGCGGGCATTCCTGAACATGCGCATCCAGGGGCTGCCGCCATCGGGGATCTGCTTCCACGCATCCGGCGCCCAGCTCATCGTGGCCGTGCGGAACACGCGTTCCGGGTGCGGCATCAGCACGGTGAAGCGGCCGTCCACGGTGGTCACCGAGGTAATGCCTTCGGGCGACCCGTTCGGGTTGAGCGGGTAGGTCTGGGTGGGCGCGCCGTGGTTGTCCACGAAGCGCAGCGCCACCTGGGCCTGCTTCTGGTCGCCCTGCTGGGAGAAGTCGGCAAAGCCCTCGCCATGCGCCACCACGATGGGGATGCGGCTGCCTTCCATGCCGGCGAAGAAGATCGACGGCGAGGACTGCACCTCCACGGTGACAAAGCGTGCTTCGTACTGCTCGGACTGGTTGCGCGTGAACTTCGGCCACGCGCCCGCGCCCGGGATGATCGGGGCGAGGTTGCTCATCATCTGGCAGCCATTGCACACGCCCAGCGCGAAGGTGTCCTGGCGGTTGAAGAAGGCGGCGAACTGCTCGGCCATCTGCGCGTTGAACAGGATGGTCTTGGCCCAGCCTTCGCCGGCGCCCAGCACGTCGCCGTAGCTGAAGCCGCCGCAGGCAACGAAGCCGCTGAAATCGGCCAGGCTGGCGCGCCCGGCGATCAGGTCGCTCATGTGGACGTCGTGCGCGTCGAAGCCCGCGCGGTCCATGCTGTAGGCCATCTCGATCTGCGAGTTGACGCCCTGCTCGCGCAGGATGGCCACACGCGGACGGGCGCCGGTGGCCACGAACGGCGCGGCGATGTCCTCGGCCGGGTCGAACGTCAGCACCGGCGAGATGCCGGGGTCGGCGGCGTCGAGCAGGCGGTCGTATTCGCTGTCGGCGCAGGCGGGGTTGTCGCGCAGGCGCGCGATGCGCCAGCTGACTTCGCTCCAGTTGCGCTGCAGCTCGCCGCGGGCGGCGCCAAACACCTTCTTGGCGTCGCGGTAGATCTCGATCTGGTCGGTCGTGTTGGGCTTGCCCACCACGTGGCTGCAGGCGGACAGGCCGGCTTCGCGCAGCACGCCGAACACGGCGTCGCGCTCTTCCAGGCGCACCTGGATCACCGCGCCGAGTTCTTCCGAGAACAGCGCGCGCAGGGTCTGGTCGTTGCGGCGCTCGCCGATCTGCTGGGCCCAGTTCTTGGCGTCGCCGTAGTCCTGCTCCTGCTGCGGGTCCAGCGCCAGCATGTCGACGTTGAGCGACAGGCCGCAGTGGCCGGCAAAGGCCATTTCCGCCAGCGCCGCCAGGAAGCCGCCGTCGGAGCGGTCATGGTAGGCCAGCAGCCTGCCTTCGCGGTTCAGGCGCTGGATGACGTTGAAGAAGTTCTTCAGGTCTTCGGCACTGTCCACGTCCGGCGCGGCGTCGCCCACCTGCTGCGTGACCTGCGCCAGGATGCTGCCGCCCAGGCGGTTCTTGCCGCGGCCCAGGTCGATGGCGATCAGCACGCTGTCGCCGGCATCGGTGCGCAGTTGCGGCGTCAGGGTGCGGTCGGTGTCGTCCACCGCGGCGAAGGCCGAGATGATCAGCGAGACCGGCGCCACCACTTCCCTGGCGATGCCGTTCTCTTCCCACTTGGTGCGCATGGACAGCGAATCCTTGCCCACCGGGATGCTGATGCCGAGCGCCGGGCACAGTTCCATGCCCACCGCGTGCACGGTGTCGTAGAGCTTGGCGTCCTCGCCGTCCACGCCGCACGCGGCCATCCAGTTGGCGGACAGCTTGACCTTGCCCAGGTCCATGACAGGCGCGGCGGCCAGGTTGGTCAGCGCCTCGCCGATGGCCATGCGGCCCGAGGCCGGGGCGTTGATCACGGCCAGCGGGGTGCGCTCGCCCATGGTCATGGCTTCGCCGGCGCGGCCCTTGTAGTCGAGCGTGGTCACGGCCACGTCGGCCACCGGCACCTGCCAGGGACCGACCATCTGGTCGCGCGCGTTCATGCCGCCCACGGTGCGGTCGCCGATGGAGATCAGGAAGGACTTGCTGGCCACGGTGGGGTGGCGCAGCACGTCGCGCACGGCTTGCTCCAGCGCGATGCCGGTCACGTCCACCGGCGGCAGCGCCTGCTCCACGTGACGGACGTCGCGGTGCATGCGCGGCGGCTTGCCGAGCAGCACTTCCATCGGCATGTCGACCGCGTAGTGTTCCTTGAGCGAGGCGTCGACGTGCGCGTCCACCAGCTGCAGCTGTTTCTCTTCGGTGGCCACGCCGACCACCGCGAACGGCGAGCGCTCGCGCTGGCACATGGCCTGGAACAGCGGGAAGGAATCCGGCGCGATGGCCAGCACGTAGCGCTCCTGCGATTCATTGCACCAGATCTCGGCCGGGCTCAGGCCGGACTCTTCCAGGTGCACCTGGCGCAGGTCGAAGCGCGCGCCGCGGCCGGCGCCGTCCACCAGTTCGGGGAAGGCATTGGAGATACCGCCCGCGCCGACGTCGTGGATCGACAGGATGGGGTTGTCGTCGCCGAGCTGCCAGCAGGCGTTGATGACTTCCTGCGCGCGCCGCTCCATTTCCGGGTTGCCGCGCTGGACCGAATCGAAGTCCAGGTCGGCGGTGTTGGTGCCGGTGGCCATCGAGCTGGCGGCGCTGCCGCCCATGCCGATGCGCATGCCCGGGCCGCCCAGCTGGATCAGCAGGGTGCCGGCGGGCAGCGGGTTCTTGTGGGTATGGCTGGCATCGATCGCGCCGATGCCGCCGGCGATCATGATCGGCTTGTGATAGCCGCGCACGGTACCGCCCACGTTCTGCTCGTAGACGCGGAAGTAGCCACCCAGGTTGGCACGGCCGAATTCGTTGTTGAAGGCGGCGCCGCCGAGCGGGCCTTCGGTCATGATCTGCAGCGGCGAGGCGATGCGGTCCGGCTTGCCGGTGACCGCGGGCTTGTCGTCGGGATTGCGGTGTGCCACCGGCTGGGCGGCATCGCGCGCGTTTTCCCAGCTTTCGACGGCATCCGGCAGCATCAGGTTGGAGACCGTGAAGCCGGTCAGGCCAGCCTTGGGCTTGCCGCCACGGCCCGTGGCGCCCTCGTCGCGGATCTCGCCGCCGGCACCGGTGGAGGCGCCGGGGAACGGCGAGATGGCGGTCGGGTGGTTGTGGGTCTCCACCTTCATCAGCGTGTGCGTGAGCGCCTCGTGGCGGCCGTACTTCTGCTCGCTGCCGCGCGGGAACCAGCGCTCCGCCACGCCGCCTTCCATCACCGCCGAATTGTCGGAGTACGCCACGATCGACCCTTGCGGGTTGAGCTGGTGCGTATTGCGGATCATGGCGAACAGGGACTTGTCCTGCTGCACGCCGTCGATGGTCCAGGTGGCGTTGAAGATCTTGTGGCGGCAGTGCTCGCTGTTGGCCTGCGCGAACATCATCAGCTCGACGTCGGTCGGGTTGCGGCCCAGCCGGGCGTAGGCGTCCACCAGGTAGTCGATCTCGTCTTCCGACAGCGCCAGGCCCATCTCGGTATTGGCCTGCGCCAGCGCGGCGCGGCCACCCGAGATGTCGATGAAGCGCAGCGGCTTGGCCGGCAGTTCCTGGAACAGGCCGGCCGCGTCTTCGCGCGCGGCCACCACGGCCTCGGTCATGCGGTCGAACAGATGGGCGGCCACGGCGGCGCGCGT
This sequence comes from Cupriavidus sp. 05N38, assembly GCF_056397345.1. Lineage (NCBI taxonomy): Bacteria > Pseudomonadati > Pseudomonadota > Betaproteobacteria > Burkholderiales > Burkholderiaceae > Cupriavidus > Cupriavidus sp. 05N38. The sequence continues at coordinate 181,542 of NZ_JBFTNF010000029.1, read as the reverse complement.
GCCGGCGTCCAGCGTCTTGCGCCCGCGCAGCAGGCCCTTCTTGCAGATCACGGTGATCTCGATGCCGCGCTCGATGCGGTGCACGCTGGCGAAGCCGCAGTTATGCGCGATATCGGTCGCCTTGCTGGCCCACGGCGAGATCGTGCCGAAGCGCGGGATCACCACGAAGCGGTCGCCTTCGGCCTGTGGCTCGAACGGCGCGCCGTAGGTCAGCAGCGCGCCGATGCGGGCACTGTCGTCCTGCGACAGCGGCACATCGGAATCGACGAAGTGCAGGAACTGGCCGTGAACCGACTCGATGTCGGCGTCGATCTGCTTGAGGGCGGTGAGCAGGCGTTGCTGGCGGAAGGCAGAAAGGGCCAATGCGCCGGGGAAGCACGAGAAATGCGCCATGGTCTGAGCGGTCGGGAGGGCAGGAGGTAGGGGCTGCTACCGGCCGGCGCCGCTGGTTGGGGCGCCGTGCTGGCGGGAAACCGGCATTATACCTTGTCGGCGGACCTTTCCCGCGTTGCAGCAGAGCCGGCGACGCCCCGGCTACCCGGCTACCCGGCTACCCGGTTGATCTGGGCGCGAAGCGGCGCCGGGACCACTCACGGCCCGCGACACCACGCGCGGGCCGCTTCGGCGGCCCGCAACGCGGCACGCTCAGGCCTCGCCGAAGCCCCCGCCCCCGGGCGTTTCCACCACGAACAGGTCGCCCGCCTCCATCTCGCAGCGCCCGACGTGGCCGAGCGCCTCTTCCCGCCCGTCGCGCCGCACCACGTAGTTGCGCCCGGTGGCGCCGGGCGCGCCCCCGGCCATGCCGAACGGCGCGTGCAGGCGGTTGTTGGAGAGGATCGACGCGGTCATGGGCTCCAGGAAGCGCACCCGGCGGATGCCGCCGCTGCCACCGTGCCAGCGCCCCGCCCCGCCCGAGCCCGGGCGGATCTCGTAGCTTTCCAGCCGTACCGGGAAGCGCCATTCCAGCACTTCCGGGTCGGTCAGCCGCGAATTGGTCATATTGGTCTGCACCACGTCGCAGCCGTCGAAGCCGTCGCCGGCCCCGCTGCCGCCCGAGATGGTCTCGTAGTACTGGTAGCGCGCATTGCCGAAGGTGAAGTTGTTCATGGTGCCCTGGCTGGCCGCCACCACGCCCAGCGCGCCATACAGGGCGTTGGTGATGCAGGACGAGGTCTCCACATTGCCCGAGACCACCGAGGCCGGATAGCGCGGGTTGAGCATCGACCCCTCCGGGATGATGACCTTGATCGGCTTGAGGCAGCCGGCGTTGAGCGGGATGTCCTCGTCGACCAGCGTGCGGAACACGTAGAGCACTGCCGCCATGCACACCGCGCGCGGCGCGTTGAAGTTGTTGGGCAGTTGCGCCGAGGCGCCGGTGAAGTCCACCACGGCTTCGCGCCGGGCCTGGTCCACCGTCACCTTGACCTGGATGCGCGCGCCGTTGTCGAGCGGGTAGTCGTAGCTGCCGTCCTTGAGCGCGGTGATGACGCGGCGCACGGCTTCCTCGGCGTTGTCCTGCACGTGGCCCATATAGGCGCGCACCACCGGCAGGCCGAACTGCGCCACCATCTTGCGCAGCTCTTCCACGCCCTTGGCATTGGCCGCCACCTGGGCGCGCAGGTCCGCCATGTTCTGGTCGATATTGCGGGCCGGGTAGCGCCCGTCGGCCAGCAGCGCGCGCATGCCGGCGTCGTCCAGCACGCCGGCCGTGACCAGCGGGAAGTTGTCGATCAGCACGCCCTCTTCTTCCACCACGGTGGAGTCCGGCGGCATCGAGCCCGGCGTGATGCCGCCGATGTCGGCGTGATGCCCGCGCGAGCCCACGTAGAACAGGATCCCGGCGCCGGCCTCGTCGAATACCGGCGTGATCACCGTCACGTCGGGCAAATGCGTGCCGCCGTTGTAGGGATCGTTGAGCACGTAGACGTCGCCGTCGGCCATGCCGCCGGCATTGCGTGCGATCACGGTCTTGATGCTCTCGCCCATCGAGCCAAGATGCACCGGCATGTGCGGCGCGTTGGCGATCAGGTTGCCGTCGGCGTCGAAGATGGCGCAGGAGAAGTCGAGCCGCTCCTTGATGTTGACCGAGTAGGCGGTGTTCTGCAGCCGCTGYCCCATCTGCTCGGCGATCGACATGAACAGGTTGTTGAAGACCTCCAGCATGACCGGGTCGGCATCGGTACCCATGGCGCGGCGCTGCGGGCGCGGCACCGCGCGCGTCAGCACGAGGTGGTCGCGCGCGGTCAGCTCGGCCTGCCAGCCGGGCTCCACCACGGTGGTGGCGTTGCGCTCGGCGATGATGGCCGGGCCGGGCAGCACGTCGCCGGGGCGCAGCGCGTCGCGCGGGAACAAGCCCGTGTCGTGCCAGGAGCCGCCGCTGAACATGCGCACCTGCTCGGCCGGCACCGGTCCGCCGCTGCGCGGCAGCGGCTCGGGCAGTTTTTCCGCGGGCGGCTCGCTGCTGCCGATGGCTTCCACCGACACGGCTTCCACGATCAGCGGCTTGCCCTGCATCAGGAAGGCGTAGCGCTGGCGGTAGGCGGCGTCGAACGCGGCCTGCATGGCCGGCAAGGTGCCGAACGGCACCACCAGCGCGGAGTCCGTGCCCTCGTAGCGCAGGTGGGCGCGGCGCACCACGTCGATCTGCGCGTCGGCCACTTCCTGCTCCAGCAGTTCGTTGCGCGCTTGCTGGGCCAGTGCGTCGAGCGTGGCCTGCAGGGCCGGCAGGGCATCGGCGTCGAGCCGCGCTTCCACCGCGCGCTCGCGCATCGCGGTGCGGTCGGCCAGCCCCATGCCGTAGGCAGAAAGCACACCGGCCAGCGGGTGGACGAAGACGGTCTGCATGCCGAGCGCGTCCGCCACCAGGCAGGCATGCTGGCCGCCGGCGCCGCCGAAGGTGGTGAGCGTGTAGCCGGTCACGTCGTGGCCGCGCTGCACCGAGATCTGCTTGATCGCGTTGGCCATATTGCCCACCGCGATCTCGATAAAGCCTTCGGCCACCTGTTCGGGGCTGCGCGCGTCGCCGGTGGCGGCACTGACGGCCCGCGCCAGCTCGCCGAAGCGGGCCAGCACGGCGTCGCGGTCCAGCGGCGCGTCGGCGCGGGGCCCGAATACGCTCGGAAAATGGCGCGGCTGGATCTTGCCCAGCATGACGTTGCAGTCGGTCACGGCCAGCGGGCCGCCGCGCCGGTAGCTGGCCGGCCCCGGGTTGGCGCCGGCCGAATCCGGGCCCACGCGGAAGCGGCTGCCGTCGAAATGCAGGATCGAGCCGCCGCCGGCGGCCACCGTGTGGATGCTCATCATCGGCGCGCGCATGCGCACGCCCGCCACGCTGGTCTCGAACACGCGTTCGAAATCGTTGGGATGGCTGCCATTGAAATGCGACACGTCGGTGGAGGTGCCACCCATGTCGAAGCCGATGATGCGCCCGAAGCCGGCGCTCTGCGACGAGCGCACCATGCCGACGATGCCGCCGGCCGGGCCGGACAGGATGGCGTCCTTGCCCTGGAACCGGTGCGCGTCGGTCAGGCCGCCGCTGCTTTGCATGAACTGCAGCCGCACGCCCGGCATCTGCTGCTCGACCTGCTCCACGTAGCGGCGCAGGATCGGCGAGAGATAGGCGTCCACCACCGTGGTGTCGCCGCGCGAGACCAGCTTCATCAGCGGCGACACCTGGTGCGAGACCGAGATCTGCGTAAAGCCGGTCTCGCGCGCGATGCGCGCCGCGGCCCGCTCGTGCGCCGGCTCGCGGTAGCCGTGCAGGAACACGATGGCGATGGCGCGGGTGCCGCCGGCGAACACGCGCTGCATGTCCGCGCGCAGCGCGGCTTCATCGAGCGGCGTGACCATATTGCCCTGGGCATCGATCCGCTCGCCCACTTCCACCACCTCGCGGTAGAGCAGTTCGGGCAGCACGATGTTCAGGTCGAACAGGCGCGGCCGGTTCTGGTAGGCAATGCGCAGCGCATCGCGAAAGCCCCGCGTGATGAACAGCGCCAGCGGCTCGCCCTTGCGCTCGAGCAGCGCGTTGGTCGCCACCGTGGTGCCCATCTTCACCACCTCCACCAGCGCCGGCGTCACCGGCTCGCCGGGCGCCAGGCCCAGCAGGTGCCGGATGCCGGCCACGGCGGCGTCGCTGTACTGCTCCGGATTCTCGGACAGCAGCTTGTGCGTGACCACCGTGCCGTCGGGGCGCAGCCCGACCACGTCCGTGAAGGTGCCGCCACGGTCGATCCAGAATTGCCAGCGGCGGCGGTCCGGGACGAAGGCGGCGGAGGATGGCTGCGACATGCGGTGGCTTCCTTGTTTATCGTGGTGGAAATGTCGGGTACGCGGGCGGCACGCCGGCAGCGCAAGCCGCCGTGCGCGCAGGAGCGCTCGCTGGCGGCCGGGGCTACAGCGATGTGGCCGAGCGCGCGGCCTGCTCGTACAGGCCGGTAAGCACGCGCAGCAGCCGTGCCAGCTCGCCGATCTCGATGTTCTCCGCGCTGCCCGCCGTGAAGTTGCTGGTCAGGCATTGCTCGCGGATCTCGCGATAGCGGGCACAGGCCTGGGTGCCGGCCGGCGTGGTGGTGTAGGTCGCCTCTTTGCCGACCCGTTCGCCCTCGACCAGCCCGATGCCCTGCAGCTTTTTCAGCGCATAGGTCACCAGGTGCGTGTCTTCCACGTTCAGCACGAAGCAGATATCGGCCAGCCGCTTGGGCCGGGCGCGGTGGTTGACGTGATGCAGCACCAGCACGTCCAGAAAGGTCAGGTCGCGCACGCCGGAGGCGCCCATGCAGCGCACCACCCAGCGGCTGTAGGCGTTATAGGCCGTATTCAGGCCGAACTCGAACTCGGACAACTCGGGGCTGCGCTCGGACACCAGGTGCGAAGACGAGACGATATTGGGCCCGAGCGCGCGCGGCGGCGCGCCCGCTTCCGCCCTGGCGGCGCCCTGCTGCCCGGCATTGTCGTGCTCGGCCGGTACCTGGCCGGCGGCTGGCTTACGAGCCATGTCTTCACTCCTCTCTCGTTGTTGATTCCATGAGCCGGCGTGACACGGGCAATCCGGAGCGACTAGGTATATCCCCGATGGCCTCGCGCACAGATTTGGCTTGACAGTTTATTAACAAATTATGAGGATAAACGCCAAATAAATCCAAGCAAAACATCGGGGACGTGGCAGTGGATTCTGCACGAAGAGAGGGCAGGCAAAACCGTTTACGCACTATCGCGGGGACAACGGACAACCCTTGCGCAGCCTGGTTGCGCCGCGCCGGCGCACTGGCTAGACTCGATCCGAACCCTGCCAAGCGCAACTGATCGCGAGCCAAATGCCCACGGATATCCATACATTACAGACAAAACTTCGCGACGGCACCGCATCGCGTGCCGGCGTGATTGCCGAAGCCGCCCATCTGGCGCGGCAACCCGCGGCGCAAGCCGTCCTGCTCCACCCCACCTTCGACACCGCGGCCGAGACCGCGCGCGCGGCCGATGCCGCCGCGCAGGCCGGCCAGCCATTGCACCCGCTGGCCGGCCTGCCGGTGTCCGTCAAGGATCTGTTCGACGTCACCGGCCAGACCACCCGCGCCGGCTCCCCGGTGCGCGCCGACGCGGCCCCGGCCACGGCCGATGCGACCGTGGTGCGCCGCCTGCGCGAGGCCGGCGCGGCGCTGGTGGGGCGCACCAACATGACCGAGTTCGCCTTCTCCGGCGTCGGCATCAACCMGCATTTCGGCACGCCGGTGAATCCGGCCGATGCCGGCGTGGCGCGCATTCCCGGCGGCTCGTCGTCGGGCGCGGCGGTGTCGGTGGCGCTGGGCCTGGCGGTTGCCGGGCTGGGCAGCGACACGGGCGGCTCGATCCGCATTCCGGCGGCGCTCTGCGGGCTGACCGGCTTCAAGCCGACCGCCCGGCGGGTGCCGCTCGACGGGGCCTTCCCGCTGTCCTATACGCTCGACACGGCCTGCGCGATGGCCCGTTCGGTGCATGACTGCGCGCTGGTGGACAGCGTCATCGCGGACCAGGCCGTGGTGCCGGCCAGCAAGGCCCTGGCCGGCATTCGCCTGGCCGTGCCGCGCCAGTACCTGCTGGACGACCTGGACACCACCGTGGCGCGCGCCTTCGACCGGACCCTGGCCCGCCTTTCCGCGGCCGGCGTGCGGATCGAACAGATCGACCTGCCGGAGCTGGCCGAGCTGCCCGCGATCAACGCGGCCGGCGGCTTCACGGCTGCCGAGGCCTACGCCATCCATCGCGGCACGCTGGCCAGCCGGCGCGAACAATACGATCCGCGCGTGGCCATGCGCATCGAACGCGGCGCCGCCATGGGCGCGGCCGACTATGTGGACCTGATGCGCGTGCGCGCCGGCTGGATCGCGCGCGTGCTGGCGCGCATCGACGGTTTCGACGCGGTGGCCTGCCCCACGGTGCCGATGGTGGCGCCCGCGATCGCGCCGCTGGCGCAAGACGACGCGCTTTTCTTCCGCACCAACGCGCTGCTGTTGCGCAATACCTCGGCCTTCAATTTCCTCGACGGCTGCTCGATCTCCCTGCCCTGCCACCAGCCGGACGAACTGCCGGTCGGGCTCATGCTCTCGCACGGCGCGCTGCGCGACGCGCAGTTGCTGGGCACGGCAATTGCATTGGAGAACATCGTCAAGCCGGCCGCCTGAGGCGCCCGCACCGTGACAAGGCGCTTGCCCGCGTGGCCCCTGAGCCAGTCCGCGCGGGCAAGACAGAGACAGGACAACGGGAAGACAAGGCAAAGACAAGGAAAAGACAAAGGCCCTGCGCGCACGGGACTTGCGCGAGGCGCGCGCAGGACAAGGCAGCCCCCGAAGGCAGCACCCGAAGGCAGCACCCGAAAGCAGAACCGAAGCAGAGCCGAAGCAGAACCGAAGCAGAGCCAAAGCAGAACCCAGGTAGCACCGAAGCAGCAAAAAAACAGAACGAGCCGCAACGACAAACCAGGAGAGATCGATGCAAGGGAAGGCAACACTGAAGTACATGCTGCTGGGCGGGGTGCTCGCCACCGCGTCCATGCTGGCCCCCGTGGCGCAGGCGCAGACCAAGTGGGACTTGCCGACCGGCTACCCCACCAACAACCTGCACACCGAGAACCTGCAGCAGATGGCCAGCGATGTGGAGAAGGCCACCGGCGGCAAGCTCAAGATCGTGATCCATCCCAACGGCTCGCTGCTCAAGGCCAACGAGATCAAGCGCGGCGTGCAGACCGGCCAGGTGCAGATGGGCGAGATCCTGATGTCGCTGCTGGCCAACGAGAACCCGGTGTTCGGCGTGGACGCGGTGCCCTTCCTGGCCACCAGCTACCAGGACTCCTACAAGCTGTGGCAGGCGTCGCGCGCGGTCACCGACAAGGTGCTCGACAAGCAAGGCATGAAATTGCTCTACGCCGTGGCCTGGCCGCCGCAAGGCATCTACGCCAACAAGCCGATCAACGCCGCGGCCGACATGAAGGGCCTGAAGTGGCGCGCCTATAACCCCGCCACGTCCAAGATCGCCGAACTGGTGGGCGCGCAGCCGGTAACCATCCAGGCCGCCGACCTGGCGCAGGCGCTGGCCACCGGCACGGTCAACTCGTTCATGTCCTCCGGCGCCACCGGCGTCGACACCAAGGTGTGGGAGAGCGTGAAGTACTTCTATACGGTGGACGCCTGGCTGCCAAAGAACATGCTGGTGGTCAGCAAGAAGGCCTTCGCCGCGCTGGACAAGCCGACACAGGACGCCGTGCTCAAGACCGTGGCCGAGGCCGAGAAGCGCGGCTGGCAGGTCTCCGAGCAAAAGACGCGCGAATACCTGGCCGTGCTCGGCAAGAACGGCATGGCCGTGCAGCCGCCCTCGCCGCAGCTCAGGCAGGACATGCAGAAGGTTGGCCAGACGATGGTGGACGAATGGGCCAGGAGCGCCGGCGACGACGGCAAGGCCATCCTCGAAGCCTACAAGAAGTAAGCCGGCTTCCGGCGACAAACCAGCGGGCAGCGGCGCAACGGCAAGCGCCCCCCATGTAGCCGCGGCAGCGTTCCAGCCGCCGCGGCCCGCGTCTCTTTTCACCGCATCATCCCTCCTCACCCGCCATGGAAGCTCCTGCTGTCAACAAGCGCTGGCTGGACCGGCTGCTTGACCTGCTCGCCGTGCTCGGCGCGCTGTGCATCCTCGGGGTCTGCATCGTCATGATCCTGATGTCCTTCTCGCGCGAGACCACCATCATCTTCAAGGGCGGCGACGACATCGTCGCCTGGCTTTGCGCCGCCTCCGCCTTTCTCGTGCTCGGCCAGACCTTCCAGCACGGCGGCATCGTGCGCGTGGAAATGCTGCTCGAAGCCGTGAGCCCGCGCCAGCGCTGGTGGCTCGAACTGCTTTCGCTGACCATCTGCGCCGCCTTCGCGGCCTATGCCACCTGGGCCTTGTTCAGCTTCGCCTGGCAGAGCTGGGAAATCGGCGATGTCTCGCAGGGCCAGATCGTGGTGCCCCTGTGGATTCCGCAGAGCTTTGCCGTGCTGGGCTGCGCCGGCTTCACGCTGGCCGTGCTCGACGAGTGGCTGCGCGTGGCGCGCCGCCAGAAGCCCCGCTACCAGCTGGCGCAGGAAGCCAAGCTGGCCGCCGGCGATTTCGGGGAGACCGTCTGATGAGCACCATCCTTGTTTCCCTGGTCCTGCTGGTGGTGATGATCGTCTTCCTGGTGATCGGGGCGTGGATCCCGGTGGCCATCGCCGTCACCTCCTGGGTGGGCCTGGTGGTCTTCGCCGACCACGATGCGCTGGTCAACCTGGCCAACTCATGGTGGTCGTCGAGCGCCTCCTACACCCTGGCCTCGCTGCCGCTGTTCGTATGGATGGGCGAGATCCTGTTCCGCACCAAGCTGTCCGAGCAGATGTTCAACGGCCTGTCGCCATGGCTGAACTGGCTGCCCGGGCGACTGATGCACGTCAATATCCTGGGCTGCGGCATCTTCGGTTCCGTCTCGGGCTCGTCGGCGGCCACCTGCGCCACCATCGCCAAGTCCGCGCTGCCGGAACTGACGCGGCGCGGCTATGACGAGCGCGTGACGCTGGGCTCGCTGTCGTGCGCCGGCACGCTCGGCATCCTGATCCCGCCGTCGATCACCATGGTGGTCTATGCGGTGTCGGCCGACGTCTCCATCATCCGGGTGTTCCTGGCGGGTTTCCTGCCGGGCTTGCTGCTGATGCTGCTGTTCTCCGGCTATATCGTGGTGTGGGCGCTGTCCAACCCGGACAAGACACCGCCGGCCGAGCGCTTCGACTGGCGCTCGCGCCTGGCCTCGGTGCGCCAGCTGATGCCGTGCATGATCCTGATCGCCTTCATCACCTGGATCATGATCACCGGCTATTCCACCGCCACCGAGGCGGCCGCCTACGGCGTGGTGGCGTCGCTGGGACTGGCGTGGATGGGCGGCTCGCTGACGCGCAAGGCGTTCTGGGAAAGCCTCATGTCGGCCACGCGGCTGACCGCCATGATCATGTTCGTGCTGGGCGCCACCTCGTTCCTGTCGGTGACCATGAGCTTCACGGGGATCCCGCGCGCGCTGGCCGAATGGGTGGCTTCGATGCACCTGTCGCCGTGGTCGCTGATCGCCGTGCTGACGGTGATCTATATCCTGCTGGGCACCGCGCTGGACGGCATTTCCATGATCGCGCTGACCACCGCCACGGTGCTGCCGATGGTGCAGGCCGCGGGCTTCGATCTGGTATGGTTCGGGATATTCATCGTGCTGCTGGTCGAGATCGCCGAGGTCACGCCACCCGTGGGCTTCAACCTGTTCGTGCTGCAGAGCATGACGGGCAAGGACAGCAACTACATAGCGCGGGTATCGCTGCCGTTCTTCATGATGATGGTGGTAGCCATCGGCATCATCACCGTGTGGCCCGACCTGGTCACATGGCTGCCCGACGTGGTGATGCAGAAAGAACTGAAGTGACGGCCGCCCCGCGCTGCCGGCAGCATTGCAATGCAGCGGGGGCCGCGGCCCCCAACGGAGTGCCATGCATGTGATCGTCATCGGCGCCGGCGTGATCGGCGTCTGCTCGGCCTGGTACCTGCGCGAAGCGGGCTTCGAAGTGACCGTGGTGGAGCGGCGCGCCGCACCTGCGCAGGAGTCCAGCTTCGGCAATGCCGGCGTGATCGCGCCGGGCTATGTCACGCCATGGGCCGCGCCCGGAATGCCGGGCAAGGTGCTGCGCAACCTCTTCGCCAGCACCTCGCCGGTACTGTTCCGGCCCAGCGCCGATCCGGCCATGTGGCGCTGGATCCTGCGCTGGCTGGGCGAATGCACGCTGGAGCGCTACCGCGTCAACAAGGTGCGCATGCAGCGCCTGGCCTTCTACAGCCGCGAGTGCCTGCACAAGCTGCGCGGCCGGCTCGAGATCGACTACGAGCAATCGCAGGGTTATCTGCAACTGTTCCGTACCCGCCGCGACCTGGACCTGGCAGGGCCCGCCCTGGCGCTGCTGCGCGAGCACGAGGTCCCGCATCGCCTGGTCGATGCCGCGGGTTGCCGGGGCATCGAACCCGGGCTGACCACCGACACCCCGCTGGCCGGCGGCCTGCACCTGCCCGAGGACGAGTCGGGCAACTGCCCGATGTTCGTGCGCCGGCTGCGCGTGCTGGCCGAAGCCGCGGGCGTGCGCTTCGTCATGGACAGCGACGCCGCCGCCCTGCGGCCGCTGCCGGGCGGGCAGCTCGCGCTGGACTTGCGCGATGCCGGCGGCGGCGCCGGCAGCATCAAGGCCGGCGGCGTGCGCGAAACGCTTGCGGCGGACCGCGTGCTGGTGTGCGCGGGCGTCGCCAGCGCGGCGCTGCTGCGCCCGCTCGGCCTGCGCATTCCGCTCTATCCGGTCAAGGGCTACTCCGCCACGGTGCAGGTCAGCGACGAGCTGCAGGCACCGCTGGCCGCGCTGATGGACGAATCGTACAAGGTGGCCATCACGCGCATGGGCAACCGCCTGCGCATCGCCGGCACGGCCGAACTCGGTTCGCGCCGCCTCGACCTGCGCCCCGCCGCCATCAATACCTTGCTCAAGGTCGCGCGTGACTGGTTTCCCGTGGCCGGCCACTACGGCAGCGCCACGCTCTGGGCCGGCGCGCGGCCCATGCTGCCGGACGGCCCGCCGCTGATCGGCGCGACTGCCGTGCCCGGGCTCTTCCTCAATCTCGGCCACGGTTCGACCGGCTGGGCCATGGCCTGCGGCTCGGGCCGCGTCGCCGCCGACCTGATCGCCGGCAACCGCCCCGCCATCGACCTGGACGGCCTGACGCCGGCCCGCTACGGGCTCGGCCCGCGCTGATCATGCAGACACCTTTGCCATTGCCCTCCCGGCCGGCCGATGCCTGGCTGGCGCTTGACGCCGCAAGCCACGGCGAGATCCCGCTCTACGACGTGGCCGCCATCCGCCGCATCGAGGCCAGCGCCATGGCCACGCTGCCCGCATTCGAGCTGATGTCGCGCGCGGGCGCGGCCGCGGCGGACTGGCTGGCGCGGCAAGCGCCGGACGGCCCGCTGCTGATGCTGGCCGGCCCCGGCAACAACGGCGGCGACGCGCTGGTGGCCGCCACCCGCCTGCACCTGGCCGGCCGCAAGGTCCAGGCATGGCTGACAGCCGACCCGGACCGCCTGCCCGCCGATGCGGCACGCGCGTGGCTGGAGGCGCGCGCGGCCGGCGTGCCGCTGCATGCGGTGCCCGAATCCGCCTGCCGCGGCGGCTTGCCGCCGTTCCCCGCCGACACCCGCGCGCTGGTGGACGGCTTGCTCGGCATCGGCCTGAACCGCGCCGCCGACGGCTACATGGCGCAGTGGATCGTCCAGGCGAACGACGCTGGCTTGCCGGTATTCGCGCTCGACATCCCCAGCGGCCTGTTCGCCGATACCGGCGCCGGCGCGCCGGCGGTGCGGGCCTGCCGCACGCTGACCTTCATCGGCGCCAAGCCCGGCCTGCTCACGCTCGATGGCCGCGACTGCGCGGGCGAGGTCGACATCGCCCCGCTGGGCCTGCCCTACCCGCCGGCCGAAGCGCCCTGCGCCATGGTCGGCCTGCCGGCATCGTTCGCCGCAGCGCTGCCCGCGCGCCGGCACGCCACCAACAAGGGCAGCTTCGGCTCGCTGGCCGTGATCGGCGGCGGCATCGGCATGACGGGGGCGCCCTTGCTTGGCGCGCGCGCCGCGCAGCACCTCGGTGCCGGGCGCGTGCATATCGCCTTCCTGGCGCAACCGGCCCCGCTGCTCGATCCCGTGCACCCGGAGCTGATGCTGCACCCGCTCGCGGATATCGAGCTGGCGAACATGTCCGCGCTGGTGATCGGCCCCGGCATGGGCACCGGCGCCGCGGCCCGCAAGCAGTTCGCGCAACTGCTGCACGGCTGCGCCGCGGCCACCGGCGCGCCCGCGCTGGTGCTGGACGCAGACGCGCTCAATATGCTGGCCGCCGACCCCGCGCTGGCTGCCATGCTGGCGGCCAGCCAGCTGCCCCGCGTGATGACGCCGCACCCGCTGGAGGCGGCACGCCTGGCCGGCCTGAGCGTGGCCGAGATCCAGCGCGACCGCCTCGCGGCGGCGCGCTCGCTGGCGGCGCAATGGCAGGCGGTGGTGGTGCTCAAAGGCTCTGGCACGGTGATCGCGGCACCTCCCGACGCAGGGAGCACCCAGGCCCTGTCGATCAATCCGACCGGCAACGCCGGGCTGGCCACCGCCGGCACTGGCGACGTGCTGGCCGGCATGATCGGCGCCCTGCTGGCGCAGGGCATGCCGCCGCTGCAAGCCGCGCAGGCAGCCGTATGGCTGCACGGGCGTGCCGCCGATTTTCTGGTGGCCGAGGGCACCGGCCCCGCGGGACTGACCGCCAGCGAGCTTTACATACCGCTGCGCAGCCTGTTCAACGCCCTGCTGCGGGAGCCGCGCCGCGCATGAACAACGCCACCGATCGCGGCGCACGCCTGGCCCCGCCGGCTCCGGCGAACTCCCCGGCCCGGCGCCAGCTGCTCACCGGCGTTGCGCTGCTGGTGCTGGGCCAGTGGATACTGAGCCTGCTCGACGCCAGCAGCAAGACGCTGACCCATCAGGGCGTGCCGGTGGTCGGCGTGGCCTGGGTGCGCTACGTGGGGCATGTGGTTGCCATCTTCCTGCTGCTGGGGCCGGCACGCTTTCGCGCGCAATGGCGTCCGGTAAAGCCGGGCCTGCAATGGCTGCGCGGCGGGCTGATGCTGGTTTCCACGCTGGTGTTCTTCAGCGTGCTCAAGCTGATGCCGCTGGCCGAGGCCACCGCGCTGAACTTTTGCGCGCCGCTGTTCGTGGTGGCGTTGTCGCCGTGGCTGCTGGGCGAGCGCCCCGGCATCCATGCCCGCGCCAGCCGCTGGACCGGCGTGGCGATCGGCTTTGCCGGCATGCTGGTGGTGGTGCGCCCCGGTGGYGAGCTGAGCGCGACCGGCATTGCGCTGGGCCTGCTGTCCGCGCTGGTGTTTGCGCTGATGCAGATGCTCACGCGGCGCATCGCCGCGCATGACGCCCCCATGACCACGCTGATCCAGAGCGGCTTCACCGGCGCGGCCCTGACCACCGTGCTGGTGCCCTTCTTCTGGTTCGACGCCGCGCCCACGCCGCTGCAGGCGGTCTTGCTGCTGAGTACCGGCATCACCGGCTCGGTCGGACATTACTTCGTCATCCGCGCGTTCCAGTATGCGGATGCGTCGTTCCTCAGCCCCTTCCTGTACCTGCAGATCCTGTCGGCCACCACCATCGGCTACCTGGCCTTCGGCCAGCTGCCGGACTGGATCACGGCACTGGGCGTGGCGGTGATCTGCGTCGGCGGCGTCTGCGTGGCCGGCGGCGAATCGGCGCTGCGCGCGGTGGCGCGGCGGCTTGGACGCGCGCAGTGAGTGTCAGCCAGGCGCCGACAGCGCGCCATACCCCCATTTGGTAGTGTTTCCGAATCCGCAGCAATGCTGTCTATTCCCGCTATTTGCCAAAGCCGCGTCAAGCGGGAGCGCTATACTTGAAAGCGGCTTCCGCCGGCCGGTCTCCGTACTGCATACCCAAGAATCTCCAGAGAATCACGCACGCATGCCCACCGATCTCCACGCCTGGCACTCTCTCCTGCAGCATCATGAAGCGATCCGCGAAACACCGATGCGCGACTGGTTTGCGGCCGGCGATGCAGGCCAGCGTGTCGCCCAGTTCTCACTGGAAGCGGCCGGCCTGTATCTCGACTATTCCAAGAACCGCATCACGCCGCAGACCGTTGCCCTGCTGATGCAGCTGGCCGACGAGGCTGGCGTCCCCGGGCGCCGCGACGCCATGTTCGCAGGCGACCACATCAACGCCACCGAAGACCGCGCCGTGCTGCACATCGCGCTGCGCGCCGAATGCAACTCTGCGTTCAAGGTCGACGGCAAGCCGGTGATGTTCGCGATCCATGACGTACTCGAGCGCATGCGCGCCTTCTCCGGGCGCGTGCGCAGCGGCGAGTGGACCGGCGCCACCGGCAAGCGCATCACGGACGTGATCAACATCGGTATCGGCGGCTCGGACCTGGGCCCGCGCATGGTGTGCCGGGCGCTGTCGCACCTGGCCGGCGGCGGGCCGCGCATGCATTTCGTCTCCAACGTGGACGGCACCGAACTGGCCGAGACGCTGGAGCGCCTGGACCCGGAACAGACCCTGGTGATCGTCTGCTCGAAGACGTTCACCACGCTCGAGACCATGGCCAACGCCAACAGCGCGCGCGAGTGGTTCCTCGCGCGCGGCGTGAACCAGGCGCAACTGGCCAGCCATTTCGCCGCGGTGTCGACCAATGTGGAAGCGGTGCGCGCCTTCGGCATCGACCCGGCCCATATGTTCGAATTCTGGGACTGGATCGGCGGGCGTTTTTCGCTGTGGTCGTCGGTGGGGCTGTCGATCGCGCTGGCGGTCGGCTTCGACGCCTTCGCCGACCTGCTGGCCGGCGGCCGCGCCATGGACGCGCATTTCGCCAGCGCGCCGCTGGAACGCAATATGCCGGTGGTGCTGGGCATGCTCGGCATCTGGTACCGCAACTTCTTCGGCATGCCGACCAGTTGCATGGCGCCCTATTCCACTTCGCTGGAACTGTTCCCCGCCTTCCTGCAGCAACTGGAGATGGAGAGCAACGGCAAGTCGGTCCAGCTGGATGGGCGCAATGTGCGCGCGCATACCGCCCCCGTGGTCTGGGGTTCGGCCGGCACCAACGGCCAGCACGCGTATTTCCAGCTGATTCACCAGGGCTCGCAGATCGTGCCGGTGGATTTCGTGGCGCCGCTGCGGCCGCCGCGCGAGCTGCCCGGCCACCATGCCAAGCTGCTGGCCAACTGCTTCGCGCAAGGCGAGGCGCTGATGCGCGGGCGCAGCGCCGAGGAATTGCGCGCCGGCGGCATGCGCGACGAGCTGCGGATCGCGCATATGGTGTTCGAGGGCAACCGGCCCAGCAATACGCTGCTGATCGAAGACATCACGCCACATACGCTGGGCGCGCTGATCGCCCTCTATGAACACCGCACCTTCGTGCAGGGCGTGGTCTGGAACATCAACTCGTTCGACCAGTGGGGCGTGGAGCTTGGCAAGATCCTGGCCAAGCCGATCGAGGCAGAGCTGACAGGCACCGCGGCCGCGCCGGCGCAGCACGATGCCTCCACCAGCAACCTGATCGCTCGGGCGCGCGCCGCGCTGGGCCAGCCCTAGCCCGCGCCTGCCGGCCGGCCTGCGCGCGGCGCGGGGTCAGACCGGCGCGCTCATCCATTCGTCCCTGGCCACGCGCCCTGCCTCGATGGTCAGGATGCGCCCGCAGCGCGCCGCCACCGAGCGGTCGTGCGTCACCAGCACCAGGGTCGAGCCGGCGTCGCGGTTCAGCTCGAACATCAGGGCGATCACAGCCTCTCCGGTGGCCGTGTCGAGGCTGCCGGTGGGCTCGTCGGCGAACAGGATATCGGGCCGCGCGACGAAGGCGCGCGCAAGTGCAACGCGCTGCTGCTCGCCGCCGGACAGCGTGCGCGGATAATGGGAAAGCCGCCCGCCCAGGCCAACGCGTTCCAGCATGTCGGCGGCGCGTTCGCGCACGCTGGTGGTTTCCCCGCGCAGTTCGAGCGGCAGCATGACATTCTCCAGCGCGTTCAGGTGGCCGACCAGCTGGAACGACTGGAACACAAAGCCCACATGGCGTCCGCGCTGCGCCGCGCGCTGGTCTTCGTCGAGCTCGAACAGGTCCTGCCCGTTGAGCCTGACGGTGCCCGTGGTGGGCAGGTCCAGGCCAGCCAGCAGGCCCAGCAGGGTCGACTTGCCCGAGCCGGAAGCGCCGACGATGGCCAGCGTCTCCCCGGGCGTGACGGAAAACGTGACGTCATGCAAAATCGTCAGCGAACCGGTCGTGTCGGCAACGGTCTTTCCTAGTGACTCGACAGCAAGAATGGAAGAAGACATGAGCAAGAAGTTCTGGTGCGGTTGGCGCAAGCTGGCGCTGGCGCTATGTGCTGCCACGGTGTTGCCCGTCACCGCATCGGTGGCGCACGCGGCAACGCAGGCGCCGGCCATCCTGGTGCTGGGCGACAGCCTGTCCGCCGAATACGGCATCGCGCGCGATGCGGGCTGGGTCAAGCTGCTGGAAACGCGGCTGCGCACAGAGCGTCTCGATTATAGCGTCGTGAATGCCAGCATCAGCGGCGAGACCACCGTGGGCGGCAAGACCCGCCTGCCCGACCTGCTGGCCCGGCACCATCCGGCCGTGGTGATCGTCGAGCTCGGCGCCAACGATGCGCTGCGCGGCCTGCCGCTGCAGACCACCGAGGCCAACCTGCGCAGCATCGTCAGCGGCGCGCAGCAGGCCAAGGCCAGCGTGCTGCTGGTCGGCATGCGCATCCCGCCCAACTACGGGCCGGACTATACCGAGCGCTTCTTCGCGCTCTATCCCAGACTGGCCAGCGAGTACAAGACGCGGCTGGTGCCATTCCTGCTCGAGCACGTGGTGAGCAAGCCGGACTGGTTCCAGCAGGACCGCATCCATCCCACCGCGCAGGCCCAGGGCACCTTGCTCGATACGGTGTGGCCGCAGCTCAGGCCCCTGCTCAAAGGGCCCGCGGCGCGCACCGCCGGACGCTAGGGATTGCCGTGGCATCGGGCCTGCGCGCAGCGCCGGGCCGCCTGAAACGAGAAGAGGCGCCACATGGGCGCCTCTTCTCGTTTGCTGCGATGCCGGTGTTACTGCGCGGCGGCACCGCTGGCTGAACCTGCGTCCGCGGCCGCCGCGGGCTTGAGGACCTTCACCTTCGCACGGGCCTTCAGGCTGTCGTAGAAGGCTTCCAGTTCGGTCTGGCCGGCCATCTGGGCCAGTTGCTGGGCTTCGCCCTGGCGCTGCGCGGCGTCGGCCTGCGCGGGCTGGCTGATCTTGGTGATGCGGTAGATCGCATAGCCATCCGCGCCCAGGTCCACCCCGACCAGCGCGGGCAGCTTGGCGACATCGGCGCGCATCACGGCCTCCAGCGCCTTCGGCTGCAGGCCGCCGGCCTTGGCACGCGAGACCGTGACCGCGGCGCCGAAGCCCTCGGCGCTTGCGCTCTTCTTCAGCGCCTCGAGGCGGGCCGCGCCTTCCTTGTCGGCCAGCTCGGCTGCCTGCTGCGCGATATAGCCTTCGCGCACCTTGGCCTGCACCTCCTCGAACTTGCGCGTGGTGGCCGGACGGTAGTCGACGATGCGCGCCGCCACCAGGGTGTTGGGCGCCACCTGCACGGCTTCCGTATTGCGCTTGCTCTTGATCGAGTCGTCGCTGAACAGGGCCTTGAGCAGCTTCTCGTTGTTGAGCGGGCTCTGCGCACCCAGCGCCGGGTTGGGCTCGCGCGTCACGTTGTCGGCGCTCTGGATGGCCAGCTTGAACTTCTCGGCCGCCGGCTTGAAGCTGTCCGACTGTTCATAAACCGTGTTGCCGAACGAATCGGCCAGCTCGGTGAACTTCTTGGCGGCCAGTTGCTTGCGCAGTTCGGCTTCCAGTTCGGTGCGGACCTGGTCGAGCGGCTTGGTCTCGGCCGCCTTGATGCCGGTGAGCTTGATGATGTGGTAGCCGTAGTCGGTCTCCACCACGTCGCTGATCTGGCCGTCCTTGAGCGCGAACATGGCGTCCTCGAACGGCTTGACCAGCGCGCCGCGGCCCATGAAGCCGAGGTCGCCGCCCTTCTCCGCCGAGCCCGGGTCCTTCGATTCCTTGCGGGCCACGTCGGCGAAGGATTCGGGGTGCTTGCGCAGGTCGTCCAGCAGCTTGGTGGCCTTGTCCTTGGCGGCCTTGCGGTCCGCCGCCGGGGCATCCTTGGCGGCGGCGATCAGGATATGGCTGGCGCGGCGCTGCTCGTCGGTGCGAAAGCGCGCGATATTGCTGTCGTAGTAGGACTTGAGCTCATCGGGCGTGACCGCCAGCGACGCGGCCAGCGCATCGGCCGACAGCACGAGGTAGTCGACCTTGGCCTGCTCGGGCACGGCGAACTGGGCCTTGTGGCTTTCGTAGAACGCCTTCAGCGCGGCATCGTCCGGGTTGACCTTGGCGGCGAAGTCGGCGGGCTTGAACTGCAGCACCTGCACATCACGCTGCTGGTCGCGGATGGCGATCAGGCGGTCGAGCAGTGACTTGGGAACGAAGGCGGTACCGCCGATCGAGCCGCCCAGCTGCTGCGTGGCGAGATCGAAACGCATGCGCGCGTCGAACTGCTCGGGCGTCATGCCCTGCTGGGCCAGCAGCGCGACGTAAGCCTTGTCGTCGATGGTGCCGTCCTTCTTCTTCGGCAACTGCGCGATGGCCGGGATGCTGCTGATGCTCTCGAACAGGCGTTCGTTGGAGACGGTCAGGTGCTTGCTGGCGACCTCGTTGGCCACCACGCGTTGCAGGATCAGCTGGTCGAGCACCTGCTGGCGGGCCTGCGTGCCTTCGAACTGGCGCGGGTCATAGTTGGTGCCGAGCACCTGGCGCATGCGCTCGCTCTGGTCGCGCACCACGTTGTCGACTTCCTGCGTGGTGATCGCGCGGCCGTCGACCTTGGCTGCGTCGTGCGAGCTGTCCATGAAACGCGAGTAGCTCTCCACGCCGAAGAACACAAACGACGGGAAGACAAGCACCAGCAGCAGCAAAAGCATCAAGCGCCGGTTGTTGCGAACGAAATCAAGCATGCTGACTCAGGAAAAGGGTTGGTACGAACGGCAAACTCCGGGATTCTATCAGGAGCGGCAGGCTTCACGTGATTTGCGGGTGCCGCGCTCGCCTGGCGCATCACGGCAGCGCGCGGCGAATGGAGGTTTGCGCGAAGGCGGCAGGCGCAGAAAAGCAAAACGGGCCGCGAAGGGCCCGTTTTGCTGACTGCGTATATCTGGCGGAGTGGACGGGGCTCGAACCCGCGACCCCCGGCGTGACAGGCCGGTATTCTAACCAACTGAACTACCACTCCTGGATTCGGTGCGGCTGCATGCGCCGGTGGTGTGGCTTGTCTTGCGGCAGGAGCGATGGTGGGTGCTGAGGGGCTCGAACCCCCGACCTACGCCTTGTAAGGGCGCCGCTCTACCAACTGAGCTAAGCACCCGCTCGTACCGCAGCCACACTGCATGCTGCAAGCATCGCCGCGCACATATCAGAGCATTTACTGCTGTTTGCGTTGCGAGGCCGCAAGTGTAATACAGGCTTTGGCCTTTTGCCAAGCATTCTTCGCGCTAGCGTCGAACAGCGCGAAGGCCGCATGAATACCCCTGAAAACAGGGGTCGGCGCGCAATGAAAAAACGCCGCGGGCGTGACCCGCGGCGTCTTCCATTGCTGCCATCCTGCGAGGCCCCGAACGGCGAGCCCCGGCGATCCCGGTGAGATCTCAGTGGTGGATCATCTCGACTTTGGCAGCAGCCTTGTCCGCCACGTCGGCGGGCTTGGCCACATCTTCGGTCAGCGGCTCGGGCTTGCGCTCGAGCGCGAGTTCCAGGACCTTGTCGATCCAGCGCACCGGGACGATCTCGATGGCGTTCTTGACGTTGTCCGGAATCTCCGCGAGATCCTTCACATTCTCCTCGGGGATCAGCACCAGCTTGATGCCGCCGCGATGGGCCGCCAGCAGCTTCTCCTTGAGGCCGCCGATCGGCAGCACTTCGCCGCGCAGCGTGATCTCGCCGGTCATGGCCACGTCGGCACGCACGGGAATGCCCGTCAGTACCGATACCAGCGCCGTGGTCATCGCACCGCCGGCCGAAGGACCATCCTTGGGAGTGGCGCCTTCGGGCACGTGGATGTGGATGTCGCGCTTCTCGAACATCTCGTCCGTAATGCCCAGACGACGTGCCCGCGAGCGCACCACCGAGCGTGCTGCCTCGACCGATTCCTTCATCACGTCGCCCAGCGAGCCGGTGCGGGTGATGTTGCCCTTGCCCGGCATGATCGCGGCTTCGATGGTCAGCAGATCGCCGCCCACTTCCGTCCACGCCAGCCCGGTCACCTGGCCCACCTGGTTTTCCTTGCCGGCCAGGCCGAAGTCGTACTTGCGCACGCCGAGGAATTTGTCCAGGTTCTCCGAGGCTACCTTGACCGTGCCCGATTCCTTCTTGAGCAGCAGCAGCTTCACCACCTTGCGGGCGATCTTCGACACTTCACGCTCGAGCGAACGCACGCCCGCTTCCCGCGTGTAGTAGCGGATGATGTCGCGCAGGGCTTCTTCGCTGACTTCGATCTCGCCTGCCTTCAGACCATTGTTCTTGATCTGCTTGGGCAGCAGGTAGCGCTGGGCGATGTTGACCTTTTCCTCTTCGGTGTAGCCCGAGAGGCGGATCACTTCCATGCGGTCCAGCAGCGGCGGCGGGATGTTCAGCGAGTTGGAGGTCGCCACGAACATCACGTCCGACAAGTCGAAGTCCACTTCGATGTAGTGGTCCTGGAACGTGTGGTTCTGTTCCGGGTCCAGCACCTCGAGCAGCGCCGACGACGGGTCGCCGCGGAAGTCCATGCCCATCTTGTCGATTTCGTCGAGCAGGAAGAGCGGGTTGCGCACGCCGACCTTGGACAGGCTCTGCAGGATCTTGCCCGGCATCGAGCCGATGTAGGTACGGCGATGGCCGCGGATCTCGGCCTCGTCGCGCACGCCGCCGAGCGCCATGCGCACGAACTTGCGGTTCGTGGCGCGCGCCACCGACTGACCGAGCGAGGTCTTGCCCACGCCGGGAGGCCCGACCAGGCACAGGATCGGCGCCTTCACCTTGTCCACGCGCTGTTGCACTGCGAGGTACTCGAGAATGCGTTCCTTGACCTTCTCCAGGCCATAGTGGTCTTCGTCCAGCACGCGCTCGGCGTTGGCGAGGTCGTTGTTGACCTTGCTCTTCTTGCGCCACGGCAGGTTGACCAGCGTGTCGATGTAGTTGCGCAC
This sequence comes from Cupriavidus sp. 05N38, assembly GCF_056397345.1. Taxonomy (NCBI): domain Bacteria; kingdom Pseudomonadati; phylum Pseudomonadota; class Betaproteobacteria; order Burkholderiales; family Burkholderiaceae; genus Cupriavidus; species Cupriavidus sp. 05N38. Next base: position 160,154 of record NZ_JBFTNF010000029.1, on the reverse strand, counting down.
GACGGTGGCTTCGGCCGACATCGGCGACATCAGCTTGAGCTTCTTGAATTCGGCGTCGGCCTTCTTCTTGGCTTCCTTCGGCATGCGCGCAGCCTTGATGCGCTTGTCGAGTTCTTCCAGGTCGGCGCCTTCTTCGCCCTCGCCCAGTTCCTTCTGGATGGCCTTGACCTGCTCGTTCAGGTAGTACTCGCGCTGGCTCTTCTCCATCTGGCGCTTGACGCGGCCACGGATGCGCTTCTCGACCTGGAGGATGTCGATCTCGCCTTCGAGTTGCGACAGCAGGCTTTCCAGGCGTTCGGTGACGTTCACCATCTCCAGGATCTTCTGCTTCTGCTCGAGCTTGATCGGCAGGTGCGCGGCGATGGTGTCGGCCAGGCGGCCAGGCTCGTCGATGCCCGACAGCGAAGTCAGGATCTCGGGCGGGATCTTCTTGTTCAGCTTCACGTACTGGTCGAACTGCGACACGATGGCGCGACGCAGCGCCTCCGTCTCGGCGGTCTCGACCGGGCCCGGCGGCACGGGCACGGCTTCGCACATGAAGTGCGAGTCGTCTTCGCTCACTTCGCGGATATTCGCGCGCTGCGTGCCTTCCACCAGCACCTTGACGGTGCCGTCGGGCAGCTTGAGCATTTGCAGGATATTGGCGATGCAGCCTACCTCGTAGAGGTCGTCGGCGGTCGGCTCATCCTTGGCCGCCGTTTTCTGGGCTACAAGCATGATGCTCTTGCCCGACTCCATCGCAGTTTCAAGCGCCTTGATGGACTTCGGACGTCCCACGAACAGTGGGATCACCATGTGCGGAAACACCACCACGTCGCGCAACGGCAACAGTGGGAGGCGAATCGGCTCAGCCGGGAGGAGTTGTGTTCCGGACATCATTTTCCCCAGTCAGTCATTTAGGCGTAAATTGGGTCGCATGAATCGATTGCAAGACAGGCGTCGCCAACGATTCATGACCCCGTGCAAATGCTGCTTGCCTCACTTGCAGGACCCGTCCAAACAGCATACCCCCGTTTCCTCCCCTTCGTTTTACGAAAATGAAGAAAAAAAGCCGCTCGCTTTTCGCGAGCGGCCTTTCGGACTCGCTGCCGGCCTGTGATTCAACATCAAGCCGGCGTCCGCGTCAGTTCGAACCAGCCACCTTCGGCTGATCCTCGTACATCAGCAGCGGCGGAGCATCCCCGGTGATGGTGTTCTCGTCGATCACCACCTTCTGCACGCCCTTGTAGTTGGGCAGGTCATACATCACATCCATCAGCGACTGCTCGAGAATCGAACGCAGGCCGCGCGCACCGGTCTTGCGGCGGATGGCCTTGCGGGCGATCGCCGACAGCGCCGCCGGGCGGATTTCCAGCTCGACGCCTTCCATCGCCAGCAGCTTCTGGTATTGCTTGATCAGCGCATTCTTGGGCTCGACCAGGATCTGCATCAGCGCGGCCTCGTCCAGCTTGGCCAGCGTGGCGACCACCGGCAGGCGGCCGATCAGTTCCGGGATCAGGCCGAACTTGATCAGGTCTTCCGGCTCGGTCTGCGGCAGCACTTCGCTGGCGTCGCGTTCTTCCTTGCTCTGCACCTGCGCGGCAAAACCGATGCCRGTCTTGTCCGAGCGCTGCATGATGACCTTTTCCAGGCCATCGAATGCACCGCCGCAGATGAACAGGATATTGGTGGTATCCACCTGCAGGAAGTCCTGGTTCGGATGCTTGCGGCCACCCTGCGGCGGCACCGAGGCCATGGTGCCCTCGATCAGCTTGAGCAGCGCCTGCTGCACGCCCTCGCCCGACACATCGCGCGTGATGGACGGGTTGTCCGACTTGCGCGAGATCTTGTCGATCTCATCGATGTAGACGATGCCGCGCTGCGCCTTCTCCACCTCGTAGTTGCAGTTCTGCAGCAACTTCTGGATGATGTTTTCCACGTCCTCGCCGACATAGCCGGCCTCGGTCAGCGTGGTGGCGTCGGCGATCACGAACGGCACGTTGAGCAGGCGCGCCAGCGTCTGCGCCAGCAGCGTCTTGCCGGAGCCGGTCGGCCCGATCAGCAGGATATTGCTCTTGGACAGTTCGACGTCGTCTTTCTTGCCGAGATGCTTCAGGCGCTTGTAGTGGTTGTAGACCGCTACCGCCAGGATTTTCTTGGCTTGCTCCTGCCCGATCACGTATTGATCCAGGCTTTCGCGGATCTCGTGCGGCGTGGGGAGATCAGACTTGGCCGCGCCACCTGCATCCTTGTCGGATGYGGCTGCCTCGTCGCGGATGATCTCGTTGCACAGGTCGATGCATTCGTCGCAAATGAACACCGACGGGCCAGCGATGAGCTTCTTTACCTCGTGCTGGCTCTTGCCGCAGAACGAGCAGTAAAGGAGCTTCTCGCTCGATGAACCTTTTTTATCCGCCATAGGAATCAGTCACATTAGCAGTGTGCGTGCCGCAGGGCCAAGAGCGCTGCGGGGATACGCTTCAAACGCATCATACGCCAAAACAATTGGCGCGGCGGTGGAACCCCTACGCTGTGGGGCAAAAGCAAAAACGAGGCGCCAGGCCTCGTTTCTGCATAGCCTTCGTCATTCCGCCGGCCCCGGGTTCCCGAAGGTCCCGGTCCGGCACCGCCCGGCCGCCAGCGCGCCCGGGACGGCTTATCAGCTACGGCGGGCGATGACCTTGTCGATCAGGCCATAGTCCACCGCCTGGTCGCCGCTCATGAAGTTGTCGCGATCGGTATCGCGGGCAATCTTCTCGACAGACTGGCCAGTGACTTCCGACAGGATGCCGTTGAGCCGCTCGCGCAGGTACAGGATCTCGCGCGCCTGGATCTCGATATCCGAGGCCTGGCCGCGCGCGCCGCCCAGCGGCTGGTGGATCATGATGCGCGAGTTGGGCAGCGCCGAACGCTTGCCCTTGGCGCCCGCTGCGAGCAGGAAGGCGCCCATGCTGGCGGCCATGCCCATGCACAGCGTCGACACGTCGGGCTTCACGAACTGCATCGTGTCGTAGATGGCCAGGCCAGCCGACACCGAGCCACCCGGCGAGTTGATGTAGAGCGAGACGTCCTTGTCGGGGTTTTCGCTCTCCAGGAACAGCAGCTGTGCCACTACCAGGTTAGCGGTCTGGTCGTTGACTTCGCCCACCATGAAAATCACGCGCTCCTTCAGCAGGCGCGAGTAAATGTCATAGGCGCGCTCGCCCCGACCGGACTGCTCGACCACCATCGGCACCAGCCCGAGTCCCTGCGTTTCCAGGGCGGAGGCCTGCGTGGTGGCCAGACGGTCAAGCAAATCATTGCGGGTCATGCAAGTTCTCCTGGAGTTCGGTGAGAGACAAGGCCGCGGCCGGTGCGCACGCTGGAAGCGGCGCGCCGGCCATGGGCCAGGCTCAGGCCTGCTGGGGCTGGTTGCCTTCGGCAGTCAGTTCCTCGAAGGACACCGTCTTGTCGGTGACCTTGGCCTTGTCGCACACGAAATTTACCACGTTGTTTTCCAGCACGTAGGCCTCCATCTCGGCCAGGCGCTGCTGGTCGCCGTAGTACCAGCGCATGACTTCCTTCGGGTCTTCGTAGCTCTTCGCGAAGTCCTCGATCTCGGCCTTGATCTGGTCAGCCTTGGCGTCCAGGCCGTGGGCCTTGACGATCTCGGCCAGGATCAGGCCCAGCTTGACGCGGCGCTCGGCCTGCTGGGTGAACATCTCGGCCGGAATCGGCATGTCCTTGGCGTTCGGCATGCCGCGTTGTTCCAGGTCGCGGCGGGCCATTTCGACCAGGCGCTCCTGGTCTTGCTCGACCAGTGCCTTGGGCACGTCCAGCTCGCTGGCCTTGAGCAGCGCGTCCATCACCTGGTCCTTGAGCATGGCGTGGGTGCGGCGCTTGACTTCACGCTCCAGGTTTTCGCGGATGTCGGCACGCATCTTCTCGACGCTGCCGTCGGCGATGCCGAGCGTCTTGGCGAACTCGTCATTGACTTCCGGCAGGTGCGCCCACTCGATCTTCTTCAGCGTGACGGTGAACTCGGCGGTCTTGCCGGCCACTTCCTTGCCGTGGTAGTCCTCGGGGAAAGCCAGCGGGAAGGTCTTGCTTTCGCCGACCTTCAGGCCCAGCGCAGCAGCCTCGAACTCGGGCAGCATGCGGCCTTCGCCCAGCACGAAGGCGAAGTCGTCCGCCTTGCCGCCGGGGAATTCGACGCCGTCGATCTTGCCGATGAAGTCCAGCGTGACGCGGTCGCCGTTCTGGGCCGCCACTTCGCCGCCGCCGTCGCCGTGCTCGCCGGCTTCGCCGCGGGTGTGGTAGTGCACGCGCTGCTTGCGCAGGATGTCGATGGTCTTGTCGACTTCGGCATCGGYGATGTCGGTCTTGGTGCGGGTCACTTCGGCRKYCGMCAGGTCACCGAKCTTGACTTCCGGGTACACCTCGAAGGTGGCGTCGAAGGCCACCTGGTCTTCGGCGATGCCGTCGGTCTTGACTTCGAACTTGGGCTGGCCAGCGACCTTGACGTCCTGTTCCTTGGTGAGGTCGAAGAACTTGCGGGCAGCCTTGTCGTAGCGCACTTCGAACTCGACTTGCTGGCCGTATTGCTTTTCGACCATCTTCATCGGCACCTTGCCGGGACGGAAACCGGACATCTTCACCGTCTTCGACAGGCGAACCAGACGTTCCAGCTTTTCCTTTTCGACTTCGGCCTTGGGAATGGCCAGGGTCACCTTGCGGTCCAGTTTGCCAAGGTTTTCAATGACATTCGACATGGTCGTTGATCCAATCCAGAGATGTTGTTGTGTTCGTAAGCGCACTCCGCTCGCGTGCCCGGCATCACTTGGGCAATGCGCAGCGGCGAGCGCCGGTGCCAGTGCGAAGCTCTGCATGAAAACCGCCGGCACGCGCTGAGAACCGCGCCCCGGGAGCTTCCGGGCATAGGCCCCGCGCAAACGGAAAACGGGGATTATCGCACGGTTTTCGTTCGGTTCCGGCAGTTTTTACCCGGTAACGGGCTCGGAACCGCGCGTGCAGCCCGCGCCGGCGTCCGCCGCCAGCCCTTGCCGCAAGGCGCGAACCAGCAGCCGCGCCGGATCGACGGCCTCGGYCAGCTCGAGTTCGAGCGGCAATGGCTCCCCCTCGATCTGGCTGGCCAGCAATTCCGCCCCCAGTGCGGCCCATGTGAGGCCACGCGAGCCATATGCAAGGGCCGCATAGAGACCGGGCAGGCGCGGCACGTCGCGCAGGCGCGCGCCGCGCAAGGCGGATGCGTCGCGCGCAGCCCGGGCCTCGTCGGCAATGCGCCCGATCAGCGGCAGGCGATTGTGCGAAACGCTGCGCACGCCGACATAGCCCGCAAGCGCAGCCGGATCGAGCGCGGCCGCGGCCCCGGCCAGCCCGGGCAGCAGGACACCGAGCTTGGCCAGGTTCTCGGCATGCACTTCGGTGCGCTCGCGCAGATCGCCGGCATCCTCGCCGGCAGGTTCATAACTCGATCCGAAGCGCGCGCTCCCGTCCCCGGCGCGTGGCAGCAGGTAGCCGGTCCCGGTCACCACGCAGTCGGGCCAGGTGCCGAGCTGCGCCACCTGCGCCGGCGCGAGCGTGGTCAGCTGGCCGCGCACCCGGTCGATCGTCATATGGCGCAGCGGCAGCAGGCGCAGCGCCTCGTGGGCGTTGGCGAGCACCACCACCGGCGCCCGCGCCAATACCGCGCCGGCCTCGTCGAGGGCCTGCCAGCCATCGCCCTCGCGCGCCAGCCGCGCCACGCGGCAGCCGAAGCGCGGCGCCACCGCCGCGCCGGCTCGCGCCAGCTGCGCGCCGCAGATATCGGGCGGCGCCGCCCAGCCGCCCTGCTCGAACCATAGCCCGCCCAGGGGCACCCCCGCGCCATGCCGGCGCGCGGCCTCCCCGGCGGGCATCCAGCGCGCGAACGCCTCGGGAAACCCGAGCGCGGCGAGGGCCGCCTGCTGGATACGCGCATCCTCCGCGTCCGCGCCGGTCTGCAGCACACCGCAGCCGTGCCAGCGCGGTGCGTGCCCTGYCGCGGCCAGCGCCGCCCAGTTGCGCAGCGACTCCAGATTGCCGGCCCGCGACAGCCGCGACAGGATGCTGTCGTCCGAGGAAAGATGCGGATGCATGGCTGCCGCGCGGTGAGCCGAGGTCTGCCGCGCCGGGCCGTCATGCGTGTCGAACAGGGTCACCTGCCAGCCGCGCGCGGCCAGGCGCTCGGTCACCGCGCAGCCAGCCAGCCCGGCACCGATCACGATCGCATGGCGTTCGGGCCAGGCAGCCGGCGCGGGCGGCGGATGCCGGCGCTGGCCGCGTTCGGCGGGGAAGCGCGCCACCGTCATATGCCATTTGCTGCCGTAGCCCGTGGCACGCTTGGCCACGAAGCCGGCCGCCTGCAGTCCGCGCCGGAAAAAGCCGGCCGCGGCGTAGGTCGCCAGCGTGGCCTCCGGCCGTGCAAGGCGCGCCAGCCGCTTCATCAGCTGCGGCTGCCACATCTCCGGATTGCGGTCGGGCGCGAAGCCGTCCAGGTAGAACGCATCGACGCCCGCCACCAGCCGCGGCAGCATGCTGTCGACATCGCCGAAGGCAAGGGTCAGCACCACCGCGCCCTGCTCGAACTCCATCCGGTGCAGGCCCGGAAGCGCGAGCGGCCAGGCCTGGCGCAACTGCGCAGCCAGCGGACCCAGTTCGTCGGCGCCGGGCATCTTCTCGTGCACGGCAGCCAGGCCTTCGCGCGTAAACGGATGCTTCTCGATCGAAACGAAATGCAGCCGCCCGCAGCGCTGTGGATCGGCACGCCAGGCCTGCCACGTGGCCAGGAAATTCAGGCCCAGGCCGAAGCCCGTCTCCAGGATCACGAACTGATCGCGGCCATCCCAGGCCTGCGGCAGATGGTTTCCGGCGAGGAATACGTGGCGGGCCTGTGCGAGCCCGCCCTCGTCGCTGTGATAGACATCGCCATAGCGCGCCGAATAAGGCGGGCCGGTATCGGAAAAGACGGGCTCGGCGGGATCTAAGGCGCGGGACATGAAACGAAGGGACGTCGGCAATGGGAAGGAGAAGCGAGGATCCCGGGAGTACCGCCAGGGCAGGCAGGCGGCACCGGACGCGGGCGATGGTAGCATAGCGCCCTGCGCCGCCGGCCGGCAGCCGCACGCCACATTCCCGCCTTCCCCCCTTCTCATGTTCAGCTACCGTCACGCCTTCCACGCCGGCAACCACGCCGATGTCCTCAAACATGCCATCGTGGTCCAGTTGCTGGAGCAGATGACCCAGAAGGACAAGCCGTTCTGGTACATCGACACGCATGCCGGCGCCGGCCTGTATGCGCTGGACCATGCCTACGCGCAGAAAAAGGGCGAGTTTGAAACGGGCATCGCCCGCCTGTGGCAGGCCGCCGCCGCCAAGCGGCCCATGCCCACGCTACTCGAGGACTACCTGGAACAGGTGCGCACCCTCAATCCCGACGGCAACCTGCGGCACTACCCCGGCTCGCCCTGGCTTGCCTGGCAGATGCTGCGCGAGGCCGACCGCCTGCGCCTGTTCGAGATGCACAGCACGGAGATCCAGGTGCTGCGCGACAACTTCCGGGGCGCCGGCCGCCGCGTCATGCTGTACGACGGCGACGGCTTCACCGGCATCAATGCCATCCTGCCCCCTGCGCCGCGCCGCGCCGTGGTGCTGATCGACCCCTCCTACGAAGACAAGCAGGACTACGCCCGCGTGGTGCGGACCGTACAGGATGGCCTGCAGCGCTTTGCCACCGGCATCTATGCGGTCTGGTACCCCGAAGTGCAACGCCGCGAATCGGTGCAGTTGCCGGTGCAGCTGAAAAAACTGCCGCTCAAGAGCTGGCTGCATGTCTCCCTCACCGTGAAGCAGCCGGTCGCGGGCGGCCTGGGCCTGCACGGCAGCGGCATGTTTATCGTCAACCCGCCGTGGCGCCTCAAGGAAAACCTGGAAGCAGCCATGCCCACCCTGGTCACGCTGCTGGGCCAGGACGCCGGCGCCCGCTTCACGCTCGAAGCCCAGGAAAGCTGAGCCACCGTCCCGCCATTGCCTCCTGCGCCCGTGTGACCCCAACGGCATGGCGGCGGAGCCTGACCCCCTCCCCGCCCGCACTGTGCCGGTGTCAGCACCATGACAAGGGCAGCCGCGCCAAGGCCCGTAGACATTACGCGACATAGGCGCCGGGAAGACCAGATCTAAGCATCTTCTACTTGGCCCGGACGGGGTAAAACCGTACGATCTTTCCCCAAAACCTCGACGCAAGGCTGCCGGCTCAGATGCACCCAAGCGCACGAGGTTGCATCGGCATGGCAGGCCGCCAGGTCAGCGCGGCCACCATGCGCACGGACAGGACCGGAAACCACAGGACCGGCCGCCGGAAATCGATACAAGGGTCAAAGGGGTCATATGAAGACATTGAGCGGAGCCCGCGATGGCTGGGCAACGGACGCCGACACGTCCGACCGGGGTATCTGGAAGAACACCATCGCCGCCGCCAGCCATGCACTGGAAACCGTCGCGCTGATCGAGCACGGTGTCGGCATGACACTGAAATTGCAGCGCAAGGTACGGGACCTGCGCGAACGCCTGCGCACCACCCAGGCCGAACTCGATCGCTATCGCGACCTGCACGCCCATGCGCTCGAAGCGCTGCGCAATGTCGAGCGCCCCGCGCCGGAAGACACCAGCAAGCTCCGCGCCGACGGCGAGGCCCTGCGCATGCGACACCGCGCCTACAAGCTCCTGATCGAACACTACGCGCGCGCCGGGTCGCCCATCGACCTGGCGGTCTTCGCCGCGCAGCGCCGCCAGGTGCTGCAGCACATGCTGTTCCAGCAACGCCGGGGCGTGCCGGCAGCGCAGATCAGCGTCGACGATATCGGATTCCTGCTGCGGTAAGCGCCGCTCCGGCGCAGCCTCGGACCGCTGTCAGCGGGCGGTGGCGAGCCGCGCGCCGGCTGCCGCTGGCCGCTTGTGACAACCGACCGCCGGCCCGGCCGATGTCCGCGCGGGTGGCGCGCACCGTCTTGAGAATCGTCGCATTGCGCTTGCAGGCAAAATGAAAGCGCGTTCGCCGGCGGCATCGATGCCCGGCGCAGAGTTCGATATACTGTATATGCATACAGTTATCGCGACACCCCGCCCCGGCATGGCCGGATGGAGGCGTCGCCAATCCCTGCCAGCCGACAATGCCTTCCGCAACTCGCCGCATCGCCCACCTGGACATGGACGCGTTCTACGCTTCCGTCGAACTCCTGCGGTACCCGGAGCTGCGCGGCATGCCCGTGGTGATCGGCGGCGGACGCAACGCCGTGCCCGAAATCCTGCCGGACGGCAGCCGGCGCTTCGCCCGCCTGCGCGACTACGCCGGCCGCGGCGTCGTCACCACCTCCACCTATGAAGCACGCGCGCTCGGCGTCTTCTCGGCCATGGGCATGATGAAAGCCGCCCAACTCGCGCCCGACGCCATCCTGCTGCCCACCGACTTCGACTCCTACCGGCACTACTCCCGCCTCTTCAAGGCCGCCGTCCACACCTTCACCGACCAGATCGAAGACCGCGGCATCGACGAAATCTACATTGATCTCAGCGAAGTCGCCGGTGAACCGGCCGATCTCGGCGCGCGCATCAAGCAAGCCGTACGTGAAGCCACCCAGTTAAGCTGCTCGATCTGCATCGCCCCCAACAAGCTCCTGGCCAAGATCGGCTCCGAACTGGACAAGCCTGACGGCCTCACCCTGCTCGGCGCCGACGACATCCCCCGTCGCATCTGGCCGCTGCCCGTGCGCAAGGTCAACGGCATTGGCCCCAAGGCGACCGAAAAGCTCGCCGCGCTCGGCATCGCCACCGTCGGCGACCTCGCCAGCGCCGACCTTGGGCTGCTGCAAAGCCACTTCGGCCGCAGCTACTCAGCCTGGCTGGCGGAAATCGCCCAGGGCCAGGACGACCGTCCCGTCGTGGTCAGCTCCGAACCGAAGTCCATGAGCCGCGAAACCACCTTCGAACGCGACCTCCACCCCCGCCAGGACCGCCAGGCCCTCTCCGAAATCTTTACCGCCCTGTGCCAGCGCCTGGCCGAGGACCTCCGCCGCAAGGGGTACGTCGGCCGCACGATCGGGGTAAAGCTGCGCTACGACGACTTCCAGACCGTGACCCGCGACCTGAGCATGCCCGCGCCGACGGCCGACGCCGTATTGCTGCGGCGGGCGGCGACGGAATGCGTGAAGCGTGTCGCGCTGGACCGGAGGATCCGGCTGCTGGGCGTGCGCGTCAGCACCTTGACGATGGCCGGCGGGGAAGATCTTGCCGTGCTCCCGGTGCAGGGCGAGTTGCCGTTCGGGGATGGCGAATAGGCTGGGGACGATGGCGGCGGTGCGTACCCGTACCTAGTCGTAGGTTTCCCAGAAAAAGCCCCGGGCGAGGTCCCGCTCGAACTCGGCAGTCCAGGACGTGCCGCTTGCCGCGGGATAGGACTGGCGAGCGCCGGTCAGGTTGGCCTGGACCGCCACCTTGCGGGGAATGGGACCCACCGCATCCCGGGGAGGGGCCTCCTCATCAAGGACGACCGTGAATTCTTCGCGGGTCCGGCCATGCTTCCTGCAAGCGGCCTCGAAGTCTGCGCGCTCGTCCGCCGGCAATGCTTCGAAGAGCTTTCCCATGACATCCCCCACGACTCGCGCGATGCCAAGTATGCGCCCATTGCGTGCGAGTTCGCGCCGATGCCTGCCCGGGGTGCCCGCGCCCCGGGCCACATGGCCGCGCTTCAGGCGCGCTGGTGTGCCGGACAACTGCCGTTCCTGCCGCCAGGCGATGCGGGGATCCCGGGCGGATTGGCTGGACAGCCGGGACGGCCTGCCGGCCCGGGTCGCCGATGAGCGATTTCCTCCGACTGTCCGACCGGCAAGTACTCGGCAAGTACTCGGCAAGTACTCGGAAAATGGAGAAGTTTCCATTTCATCTTGGGATGTTTCCGCACCATCGAATCACTGCCGCGATGGATTCTGACTTGCCGGCCTCCATGGCTGGCACATACCAATCGGCTGTTTCGCAGAGACTCCATGCTGGAAATAAAATCGTCGGAAACTTCATCAGCGACACCCTTTTCCTTCATCGCCACGGGGCACTGGCTGCGCAAACACTGGATGTGGCTGCTTATCTTTGTGCCCGTCGTCTCAGGCATCTCGTTCTCCATCCTGTTCGCCGCCAGCGAAAATTACAGGAGCGAAGGCTTCCTCAGGGCAAGTCGAAAACTGACGGAGTACAACACCCAGCGCTCCGCATTCGCGGACAAAGGCGCGCTACGCCGCTTTCTCGGCCACGAACAACTGGGAGGTGACGCCAACGGGCAATATCTGGCAAATGCCTTGCAGGAGAGTTTTCTCCGCAAGCACGTGACACCCGTGCTGCCTTATTCAAAAGCGGAACTGGGATATCTCAACAACAGCAAGACGCCCATCGACATGGATATCCTTGGCTTCGCCATCTCCTTTGCCGCGCCATCGCCTGCGCAAGCGACAGCAAGGGTAAGAATCCTGGGAGACTTCCTCAAGGACACCATGCTGCGCCAGGAACTGACGGAGATCGTGCACACGAAGGCCGCCGAGTTCAAGGCCAAGAAGCAGAGAATCGACAACCAGCTCATTTCGAAACGGCTCGAACTCCGCCAGGAAACCGCGCGGATGAAGTCCCTGAAGATCATAGCCGGCAGGTACCCCGGCGCATCGAAGCTCGAATCCAGGCAACTGCTGTCATCCGATGCCGGAAGCTCGAAATATCTGTCGCCGGTGGCGCAGCTTGTCGGAACCGAATCCCTTATCGTCGATCTTCGCACGGCGATCGATTCGCTTGAGCGGGAAGCCGCCCAGAATACGCTGCGCGAAGCATTCTTCGCTCGCGCGGAGGCATCGAGGGACCCTGCCAACTCGGGCAAGGCCATGCTCGCCGTCTACCTTGCGCTGCAGAAAAACATGTTCGACGGCGCCGATCTGAAAGACGACGACATCCGGGAAGTCTTCAACGACATCGGCCTGATCGCAGAGGAACTCCGAACGAAGCACCTCGTCAATACGCACTTCGCCTCGGGGCCAACCGTGCCCGAGCGTCGCGCCGGGCACGGGACGCTGGCGATAGCGGCATTTTCCCTGCTGAGCGGATGCGTCATGACGGGGATGGCGCTTGTCGGTCTTGATTTCGTCAGGCGAACGAATGCCGACGGTATGAACCGATGATGGCGCGGGGTTGGATTCATTGATTGACCGACCGCCAGTTCGTCAGGCAGGAAGAGGCCAGAGACGGCCCGTCGCGAGCAAGCCTCCCCAGCTCGCAGGCCTATTCCTCGAATAGCATGAGGACCATGAACAATGCGTTCACCACCAGCAGGCCGCTCAGGATGAGCGTGGTCACAGGCATGCTGCGGATCCGTCGGTAAATGTCCGGCACGCCCGGGAACCGCTGGCCCAGCCTGCGCGTGAACAAGCAGGCCGAACCCACGCCGAGGATCCCTAGCCATGCCAACCCGCCAAGCGATCCCACGCGGTAGGCAGTCCGCTCTTGCGCGAGAGGCGCCTTGATCCACCTTGGCTCAGCCTCTGAAGGTGCACCGGACATGGGGGCCAGCACGGGCGGTTGCGCACTGGTCTGCGTGTAGATCCGTTGTGGAGGCGCGCTCGGTTCCCGCGTCGATGTCATCGACCACTTCGCCTCACCGCGTCTCGGCCTGCCTCGCGCCGCCTTATCCTCCGGCGTGTCACCCGCAGACGCGGCAAGCGGCTTTTTCGGCTGGACGGTATCTCGTGCTGCCTTCTTCTGGGCAGCATGCTGTTGCCAGCCGGCGAAAAGCTCGTCAAGGCATTTCACCGAACCACATGCATCCCGGGTCTTGCGCCAGGCAGTGATGTCTGCCTTGCGGATAAGACCCGCACGCAACATCCGAAGCTGGCTGGCGTAAATGCGCTCATACCCGATATTGAGCAACGCGTAGTCGCAGATCAGGTTCTCGGCATGCGGACGCTTGTTCGCCCGCTTCAGGCAGTTCTGGCCGCCCGCCATCGCATCCTCGCAATGGACGGAAGCCGCGCGCAGCGACGTCTTGCAGGCGATATCCGACGCCTGCGCACTGAAGGCGAAGAAAAGCCCCAAGGCAATGAGGGCGGCCAGATGGCTCATGAGCCTTTTCATCGTCTTCTCATGGAATTAGAGAATTCGGCGCCGGGATCCTATGCGGATCAGCCCTGTATTCTGCTACCGCGCCTCGCGAATGCGGAGTGCGATACCACACATATCCCGGTGCGCGCTCGGACAAAATGCAGTCCTGAACGGCCACGAGCGTGATCGCGACCATGCTGACGAGGATCCCCGATGACTGCGGAGTTCCGCGGCAGGCCGCCGCCGGCGATGGCCACCTCTGCCGACCTCTGCCGACCTCTGCCGACCTCTGCCGCTAGACTCTCCTGATTCCACCCACTACGCTGAGTTCACGACTGAAGCCGATTCCAGGGAGCCAGAATCCATGACGCCACGACCATTTGCGGTGACCCCGGACACGTACGCGCGCCCGCTCGATGTGGTGGGAGAAACCAGCCATACCGGCAATGCCGCTCAACTCTTTGCGGCGATCGACAAGGATATCCCCGCGGGAGCCCCGGACATTCCCGCGCTGATCGCGATTGCCGGGAAATGCGGAGTGACTGTCGCCGGTTGATGCTCCCGGGGGCGCCACCCTGCTTTCTTGGCATGGCGGCGTTTCCGTTCAGGGCCAGGCCGGGTCAACCCAGGTAAGCGCAGCACTGGCGCACCGGTCACCTGGCGAGGATAAAGATCAGAACGAGTCCGTTCGCAACCAGCAAGCCACTCAGGATAAGGAGCGGCACCGGTATCCTGCGTCTCGGCCGGTAGATGCTTCTGCGTCCGCGCCCGTAGATGCCTGGCGCCCCCGGAAACCGATGGCGCAACCTGCGGTCCCACAGGTAAGCCAGGCCGCCGCAAAAGATCCCCAACCATGCCAGCACGCCAAGCGATCCCCAGCCGCCGGCAGTCCGCTCTTGCCTGGGAGCGACGCTGACTCGATGAGGCTGCGCCACTGGCGGAGCGACAGCGATGGGCGCAAGCACTGCCGGCTGCGAGACCGTCGTGGCAATCACCTGTGGCGGCGCAGTTCGATCCTGCGTCGGCGTCACGACCCAACTCACATTGCCAAGTCTCGGCCTGCTGCGAGCGGACTTGACTGCCGGCGTGCGACGCAACGATGCGGCCAGCGGTTTGCCCGGCTGGGCGACGGCTTGCTCCGGCTGCGTCCTGGCCACGTCCTGCTGCCAATTGGCGAAGGCATCGTCAAGGCACTCCACCGACGTACAAGCATCCCGGTTCCTGCGCCACGCAAGAACACCTTCATGCTGGATGGCGCCCGCCAGCAGCATCCGATCCTGGTCTGCGTAGATGCGCTCATACTCGATATTGAGAATCGCGTAGTCACAGATCAGACTCTCGCCTCGCGGGCGCAGATCTTCCTGGCTCACGCACCGTTGGCCGGCTGCCAGCGGATCCTCCTCGCAGCGGATGAAGTCCGAGCGCAGCATGGTCTTGCAGGCGATTTCCGACGCCTGCACCCCGGCGGCGGAAAAAAGACCCAATGCAATGACGGCGGCCAGATCGCTCACGAGCCTTTTCATCGAGTCTTCCCCAAGGAGGTAGAGAATCCGGCGCTGTGGTCCCGGCGCGGATGCGATTTGTATTTTGCGATGACCTTGCAGGCGCGAGGCGTGCGATACCCCACTTATTCCCGCACGGTTTCGGACAGAGTACCGGCTTGATCCGCCGCTGACCGGGCCTTCATGGATGGCTGACGCGTGTTCGAACCGGGATTATCGCGGGCGGCTGCATGGGCAAATGAAGACCCACCGCGCCCGGGGCTGGACGCCGCTCGAATCGGAGCACCGGCGGGCTTTTTGCTGTTCGTCCTCCGAGTCCTACACTGAGTGTGTGGTCATCCCAAAAGGAGGCGCCATGACAGTAGCTATCGTATTCACCGTTGCAATTGTGCTCTTGTATGTACTCGCGGTGAGGGCCGAATTCTTCCACAAATCCCCTCTCTATCCCGAGCACGCGCACCCTCTCCACTACTGGTGGAATCGATTGATTCACCACAAGCGCTAGACGGCGCCACCCGCCCATCCGGCGGGTTTTTTATCGCCGTACGCGTCGCCCGGCTATGCGGCATCGAGCCGCAGCCAGGCAGGAAAGCGGCCGTCGAACTCCAGCGCCGAAATATCGCCCAGGTGCGAGCAGGCATCGGCTGGCAGAGCGATGCTGAGTTCCTTGTGCCAGACCACGAAGCCGGTGAGCCGGACTACACGCATGCGCTCTTCCCTGGGAACCGGGTATTGAGCGACATGCGTGGGCAAGGGCACCAGCGAAACGCGCCTGCGCACCTCATAGGTGAGCCATCCCGAGGACTCGCGCCGCACCAGCGCCAGGCCTGCCACCTGGTGGTGCAAGTAGAACGCCCGGAGGGCAGAGACGACCAGAATCAGCACCAAAATCTGCAGCATGGGTAGCCTCCCTTCCAGTGCAGCTACAACCATGGCCAGAACCGCTGGCCTCACAGCAAATGTGACAGATCGCACACCTTCCGTGCATCCGGTCTTCTACCGACAACCGCCACGCCTGGGTTCAGTGCCTGCCCAGCAACTGGACACAAAGATAGGCCGCGGCGGGGAGCAGCAAGCAAGCCGCCAGACGCAGGTAGTAGCCCTTGCCGTGGCGCGAATGGACGGAGTGGAAATCGTGGATCAACGGCTTCATGATGGCGCCCCCTTTGCGAATGCAGCGAAGAACCGATCCCCTGTCTGGATTGTAGGTCTCGGTACGCCGTTATGAAGCAAGGGATATGCCGAGTCTCTCAGGTCAGAAATCGGCTACGTCACTGCACGTTCATTGGCAGCAACACCATCTGCTTGCCCTGCAGGTGCAAGCGCTCTTGTATTTCGGCCGGGGTCTGGTTGTGGAGCCACGCTGTCAGGAAGTTGACGTGACGGAAAATCAGCTTGCTGGCAAAACAGACGCTATTGGGATACTCGGTCATCACACTGTCGACCAGCCGCATGAACTCGGCGACGGGATTGGTGCCGAATGCGGCCCGGGAGTCGGCCGCGGCCCCGTGCCGCTGGCACGTAGCCACGTAGTAGCGCAATGCCTCCCCGACGGTCGTCTGAAGGTGGCGCAGCGTTTCCTGCCCCTCGTAGCTCTGGGCATCGACTTCGCCCACGGCGACGAAAATGAAGTTCTTGAAGTGCCCGGGAAACAGTCGTTCCACCCAGAGCAGTGCGTGCATGCTGACGCCGCGATGTTTCCCGACCAGAACGACGGCTGTCGGCTGGGCCGGGTCGACCGGACGGATACGCGCGGGATCGACATGCGGAGGGGCGCCCGCGAACGTCTCGTCGACGCGTGCCAGCTCGGTCCGGGTAGCCGAGTAATGGCGCTTCACCAGCGCGCAGAGCGTGATGACAATACCGGTAACCAGGATGGTGAGCCAGCCACCTGAGGTGAACTTCTCGACCACGGTGATCACGAGTATCGTTGACGTCACGGACAGGCCCAGGAACGACAACCCAAAGCGGACGATCCAGCGCGCTTCGACCCRGTGCCGCCACCAGTAGATGCAAAGGCCGAGCAAGGAAAGGCTGAACGTCAGGAATACGTTGATGCTATAGAGCACCACCAGCAGCGCCACCTTGCCTTGCGTCCAAAGCAGGATCAGTGCGCTCGCCACACCCATCACGATAATCCCGTTCTGTCGTACCAGGCGGGCGGAGAGGTCCCTGAAATGTCGTGGCACCCAGTGATCCGCCGCCATGTTCGACAACACAGCCGGTCCATCAAGAAAGCCCGTCTGCGCGCCGACCAGGAGCAGGCCTGCCTCGAACGCCAGCACTGCCACCAGCAGGGCACCACTGGCAAGTGGCGAGCCTAGCCGGAGGCTGTCGATGATGTGGTTGAAAACCACCGCATTCAAGGTCTGGCCTTCCACGGGCGCGGCGTGCCAAAGCATGTAGAGGAGAATGATCCCGCCTGCCGTAAAGGCCAGGGAAGTTGCCATATAGAACATGGTCCACTTGCCATTCAGCACGCGCGGCTCGGCGAGCATGTTGACGTTGTTGGAGACGGCCTCCAATCCCGTGTACGTACCGCCGCCAAGGGAGAACGCACGCATCAGCAGCGCCATGACGACGACCGGTCCCATCGCGTGCGACATCGTCGATGCCTCGCCCGTTGCGGCCGGAACCACGCTGGCGAGATTGTCGGCATGCGCAACGATGCCATAGGTGATGAGCCCCAGATGCAGGACTACAAAGCCCATGAAGATTGGCAGCATCACCAGGATGGATTCCTTCATGCCGCGGAAATTGAGTGTCGTCATCATGACGACGATGGCAACTTCGGTTGCCAGCTTGTAGTGCTGCGCCGCCAGCGGGAGCAGACTGAAAAAGGCGTCGACGCCGCTCGCCAGCGAAGTGGCCACGGTCAACACGTAGTCCACCAGCAAGGCCGCGCCGGATACCAGGCCCGGGCGCGGCCCCAGCAGCGCGGTGGCGACACGATAGCCGCCACCGCCGGTGGGAAACAGCTCGATGACCTGGTTGTAGCCGACAGCAATGATGAACACCGTGCTGGCAGTCGCCATGGCCAGGAACAGCGCCAGCGGCGTATGGCTTCCAAGCGCCAGGAAGGCTTCCTCCGGGCCGTAACAGGACGACGACAGCCCGTCGGCGCCAAGTCCGACCCAAGCCAGCACAGGGGCGACCGCGATCGCATGGCGCGTCGCCGGCGCGAGCGGATCGAGTGGCTTCCCGGCCAGGTATCCCAACCACCTTGATCGCCCCGCCATAGTCATCCCCCTGCAGGCCACCCCCGTGTAGGGTGGCCTGCACCAGGTTCGTCGATAGTGCCCCCCCGGAAGCGGCACATCCGACCATGTGACTAATGTAGGCGCAGGCGAGAGGGGGAATCATCGCCACGAGAATTTTTATGCCTTTTTTATACGGCGCCGGCGGCTTTTTGATGCCCGCTGTATGTGGCACCGCATAGTCTTGAAGCGTGGGAACCTGAGCCGCGCGTCTCCGCGCGCATCGCCGCCTCAGCCACCATCCAGGGAAGCCATCAAGATGATCAGGATACTTGTGCCGGTAGATGATTCGGAGTGTGCTCTGGCGGCTGTCCGGCATGCAGCCTTTCTTTTCCGGGAGGGAAGCGCGTCGGAGGTCGTACTGCTGAACGTACAGCCCGCCCTTGAACGCAGCCGGGCCGGCGCATTCCATTCACTTGCCGAATTGCGGGAGCTTGAATCCAGGCTGGGAGAGTCCGCACTCTCAAGGGCGATGGAGATTCTCGATGATTCCGATGTGCGATACGTGGCCTTGATCGGGTTGGGCCGCACGGCGAGCACGATTGCCATTGCCGCAGATGCCAACCGTTGTGACGGCATTGTGCTCGGCGTTACGATCTGGTCGCAGTTCAAGGCCTGCTTCGGAGGCGGCATGCCCGCAAAGATCATGCGGCGATCAAGCGTGCCGGTGACCGCCGTCAAGGCCTCCAAGGCGCAGCCCGCAGGGAGCATGCCCGCACAGCCACAACCGCAGCGGACGCACCCTCACCCGCGGCTTGTGGTCTATTCGTCTGCATTCTGAGTGGCCGTTCTGGCTGTTGGCTGAGAGCGTTCATACATGCTCACCGCAGCTTTCCAGGATTTCATCGCGCTCACATGGGCGGGAAAAAGCGAAGAGCGTATCAGGCCAGTGGTGTGTCGTGCGCTCAGCAGTGACAACACCAGGTGCATGACCGTTCCACGCGCACGCGGCACGCTGGCGGCATGGACACCACCGGACTCATCCGCCGCCCAACCGTCAGCCGTTGCCCCTCTCGGCCCAGTCACCGCCAAACGTGCTCTCGGTCGTGGGCCGCGTCTCATCTGATCGCACCTTGCGAAGGCAGAAGTACCCCAAGGCCAGGAATACCCCGACAGCCAATACAGTGGCCACGCCAGCGACGCACGATGCCGCATCGCAACCCGCCTCTTCGTTTTCGGCCATCCTGGTCTCCTTGGACGTTGTCATAGGCAACTGCAAATGGATCTTAGCACCACCGGAGAAGCGGCCATCTCAAGGAGTCCGCGAGCGGGAGAAATACAAGACAACGGCTTCCGAAATCGCCCGGAAAGCCTTGCTGCACAAGGGAAAACGCATGCCATTGGGGTGACGCAGAAAAGTGGCCAAGCAGGACTCTGGCGCAATGAAGCGGAAACGCAAACGCCGAAAATCAAGAGCTTGCGCCACGCATTGGCAATGATGCGGGTAGCTATCCCTCATGGCGTTTCCTGACGCTAACTCCGCCACCCACGGCGAACGCCATACGCTCCACCCGCCTGCCTCGCCATCGCGAGTCCGACAAGGTTGGCGGTGCGAACCATCAACCTACGTCCTATAAATGAAGTTCGATGACCACCGTCGATATGGCACCGTACTCGCCGTACTCGCCAAAATGGGCAGCCGACGTCGGCGTGCCGCGCCAGAGTGGTGCGCCGCTTTCTCACTGATTGGCAAAAGGAGTTAGCCAAGATGGCCAAGAACACGATCTGCCTGTGGTACGAACACGATGCCGAAGAGGCCGCGCGCTTCTACGCCAAGACCTTTCCGCAAAGCAGCCTCGGCGCTGTCCACCGTGCGCCGGCCGACTATCCCGACGGCAAGACGGGCGACGCCCTGACTGTCGAATTCACCGTCGTGGGCGTACCCTGTATCGGTCTCAATGGCGGCCCGCGGTTCAAGCACAGCGAGGCCTTTTCCTTCCAGATCGCGACTGACGATCAGGAAGAGACCGACCGGTACTGGAACGCGATCGTCGGCAATGGCGGGCAGGAAAGCCATTGCGGCTGGTGCAAGGACAAATGGGGCATTAGCTGGCAAATCACCCCGCGCGTGCTGACCGATGCACTCGCCAAGGGTGGCGACGCGGCCAAGCGTGCGTTCGAGGCGATGATGCCGATGAAAAAGATCGACGTCGCCGCCATCGAAGCGGCCGTGCGCGGCTGAGCAATACCGTTCCCATTCGGCTGTCCACTGTGGCCAGCCGAATAATCGCGCATCTCAGCCTCGTCCGGGCCGTGGACCAGCGCAATCGCCTGGGGCGGCTTACTTGGCCACGGGCATCGCGAATTCCGCACCTTTGGCGATGCTGTCTGGCCAGCGCTGCATGACGCTCTTGTAGTGCGTGTAGAAGCGGACGGCCTCCTCGCCGTAGGCGTGATGATCGCCGAACAGCGATCGCTTCCAGCCCCCGAACGAATGCCATGCCGGCGGCACCGGACTCGGCACGTTGATGCCCACCATGCCGATCTGAATCTGCCGGGAAAATGCGCGCGCCGCGCTGCCGTCGGATGTGAAAAGCGATACGCAGTTCCCCAGTTCGTGCGCGTTGACGAGTGCGATCGCACTCGCGAGATCAGGCACGCGGACAACCGACAGGACCGGCCCGAAAATCTCTTCCCGATAGATGCTCATATCAGGCTTCACGTCATCGAAGAGCGAGCCGCCGAGAAAGAAGCCCTCTTCGTGGCCGGCCACGGTATGGCCGCGACCATCGACCACGAGCTTGGCACCTGCCGCGACGCCCGCCTCGATATAGCCCAGCACCTTGGCGCGATGCGCGGCGCTGATGAGCGGCCCCATGTCCAGGTCGGGCTCCATGCCGCCGCCGATCTTGAGCGAGCGCACGCGCGGCGCAAGACGCTCGATCAGCTCGTCGCCAATATGCCCCACCGCCACCGCGACCGAGGTCGCCATGCAGCGCTCGCCGGCCGAGCCATACGACGAGGCAATCAGCGCATCGACCGCTTGATCGAGATTGGCATCGGGCATGACGACCAGATGGTTCTTCGCACTGCCCAGGGCCTGCACGCGCTTGCCGCGCTTCGCGCTTTCGGTGTAGATGTATTCAGCGACCGGCGTCGAGCCGACGACGGATATCGCGGCCACATCGGGGTGCTCGATCAGCGCATCGACGACGGCCTTGTCGCCATGCACGACATTGAAGACGCCTTTGGGAAAGCCCGCCTCGAGGAACAGCTCGGCAAGCCGGATCGATGCCGACGGTGTGCGCTCCGAGGGCTTGAGCACGAAGGTGTTGCCGCACGCGGCCGCCATCACAAACATCCAGCACGGCACCACCATCGGGAAATTGAACGGGGTGACGCCCGCAGCCACACCGAGCGGCTGACGCAGATTCCAGTTGTCGATGCCGCCGCTGATCTGATCGGTGAAATCGGTCTTGAGCAGGTTCGGAATGCCACACGCGAATTCGACGATCTCGATACCGCGCACCACCTCGCCCTTCGCGTCCGAAAACAGCTTGCCGTGGTCGCGCGTAATGAGCTCGGCGAGTTCGTCCTGATGCGCCTCGAGCAGTTCCTTGAACTTGAACATCAGACGAGCGCGCTTCAGCGGCGCGGTTTCGCTCCAGGCCGGGAACGCGGCTTTCGCAGCGGCGACGGCGGCATCGACTTCAGCTGTGCTTGCGACCGGCACGCGGGACGTCACGCGGCCTAGCGCCGGATCGAATACATTGCCGAACCGCCCGCTCGCACCAGCGGCGCGTTCACCGTCGATGAAATGACTCAGCTCGCGCACAGCGCCTTGATTTGCTTCGCTCATACCTTCTCCTATGGGGGGATGCAGGTGCCGCCCGCGCCATGCCTCCTCATGTCTTCGAACATTGGTTTTTCGGCTTCAACGCCGATCGGCCCGACGGCTCCAATAGACGCAAATATAGGCGCTTTGCTCTAATTTCGAACACCCGCATCGGACACAACAGTCTTGCGCGTCGGGAACGAATCGCAATTTAACGAAAGGCTCTCCGCCTGCGCTCAACGGTGATTTTCCGCACATCGCAATGACCAAAGACGCGAAGCCGGATCCATGTACGAACGCACCGTGCACATCGAGAGCGGCAGGCAAGCATGGCGGCCAGGACAAGGCGATATCCGAGCGTATGACGCGGGCAAGAAGGTCGTCGGTCGCCGCGTCGTCGGCTTCATCGCCATGGATGCCGACGGCAACGGCATGGCGCGCGACGCCCACCTGCGCTCCTGAGGGATTCGTGCCCGCCCTCGCGCCCGCATTCCTGCAAAGAGGCTTCTTGCCAACGCCGGCAGCAAGGCGGTAGGTCGCCTTGCCCATGCACCGCCCCGGGAGCGCCTCAAGCGGCACTCTATTGTGATCGATTCAATCAAAACTAGGGTAAACATCGACTGCATCAGTCAATCCAAACCCTATAATGACCCAATCGATCAGATGAATCCGTCTATTTTGACTGATTCAGTCAGACAAAATCCCCGTCATCCAGATCGTCGGCCTCCATATGGGGGCGCCGCCGGGACGAGCGACCAGCAAGAAGGAGCAAAGCATGGCAGTGCAGTTCAAGGGCATCATCCCCGCCCTCATTACCCCGATGACCGCCGACGAAGGCGTAGACGAAGACGGCCTGCGCACGCTGGTCGACCGCTTGATCGACGCCGGCGTCCATGCGCTGTTCGTGCTCGGCACCAACGGCGAGTTCATCGCGCTGAACGAGGAAGAGAAGCTGCGCATTGCCCGCATCACGGTGGAACACGCGCGCGGCCGGGTACCGGTGATCGCCGGTACCGGCGCCTATGCCACCCGCGACGTCATTGCGCTGAACAGCAAGATGCTGGACCTGGGCGTGGATGCCGTCTCGGTCATCACGCCCTACTTCAACGGCGCCACCCAGGCCGAGCTGTTCACCCACTACAAGCAGATCGCCGAGTCCACGACGCTGCCGGTCATGCTCTACACGATCCCCGCGAAGGCCGGCATCACGCTGACCATCGACACCGTGCGCCGCCTGGMCGAGATCCCCAATATCCGCGGCATCAAGGACAGCGGCGGCGATTTCGACCGCCTGCTGCAACTGATCAACCTGCGCCGCGACGACTTCGCGGTGTTCACCGGCACCGACTCGATGATCCTGTGGACGCTGATCGCCGGTGGCGACGGCGCGGTGGCCGCCACCACCAATGCCGTGCCGCATGTGGTGATGTCGATCTGGAACGAGTTCCAGGCCGGCAACGTGCCCGCCGCGCGCGCCGCGCAGGAATCGCTGCGCGCACTGCGCGACGCCTTCGCGCTCGGCACCATGCCCGTGGTGCTGAAGACCGCCGCCGAAATGCTGGGCATGCCCGCCGGCCCGGCCCGCGCGCCCGCCAAACCGCTGGACCCCAAGACCCGCGAGCGGCTGGCCGAGGCGCTGTCCATCTACCGCGCCGCCGGGCAACAGTGACCGGCCGCCCCTCATCGACACCCCAAGCAAGCTGCCCATGACCAACACCTACCACTTCCAGACCGTCAAGCATATCGTCCACGGCGCCGGCAGCCTGGCCCTGCTGCCCGAGAAGCTGGCGCTGCTCGACCGTCCCGTGTCGCGCATCGCGCTGATCACCCAGCCCGTGATGGAAGAGAACGGCGTGATCGGCCGCGTGGTGGCCGCGCTGGCCGAGCGCGACGTGGAAGCGCGCATCGTGCGCGGCGTGGAGCCCGAGCCGACCATCGAGAACGTGGAGACCGTGTTCCGCGAGCAGATCGCGCCGTTTGCCCCGCAGGCGATCCTGTCGATCGGCGGCGGCAGCGTGCTCGACGCCGCCAAGCTGTTCGCGGTGCGGCTGACCAACGACCAGCCCCTGCGCGAATGGCTGGGCATCGACCTGATCAAGCAGCCCGGCGTGCCGATGATCCTGGTGCCCACCACGGCGGGCACCGGCTCCGAGGTGACGCCGAACGCCATCGTCACGCTGCCTGACGAGGAACTGAAGGTTGGCATTGTCAGCCGTCACCTGCTGCCGCAGCTGGTGATCCTGGATGCCGAGCTGACCTTCGGCCTGCCCCAGCCGATCACCGCCGCCACCGGCGTCGACGCGTTCGTCCACTCGCTCGAATCGTATATCTCGACCAAGGCCAATCCGGTCAGCGACATGTTCGCGATGGAATCGATGCGGCTGATCGGCGCCAACCTGGTCGAGGCGTACCGAAACGGCAGCTCGGTCAAGGCGCGCGAGGCCATGATGCTGGGCTCGATGTACGGCGGCCTCGCGCTGACCGCGGCCGGCACCGCCGCCGTCCACGCGCTGGCCTACCCGCTCGGCGGCATGTTCAATATCACGCACGGCGTGGCCAATGCCATGCTGCTGCCCCACGTGATGGCCTTCAACAAGGACGCCATCGTCGGCCGCCTTGCCACCGTGGCGCGCGCGCTCGACGTCTGCGGCCACGGCGACGATGACGAGTCCGCGGCGCAGAAGCTGATCGACCGCCTGGCCGAATGGACCGACGTGCTGCAGATCCCGCAGGACCTGCGCGCGTTCGGCGTGTCGGAAACGCACCTGGACGCGCTGGCCGAGGCCGCCGCCAAGGTCAAGCGGCTGCTCGGCAACAACCCGAAGCCGTTGAGCCTGGCGGATATCAAGGCGATCTACCAGCGCCTGCTGCCGTGAACACCGTCGTCCACCGCGGCCCCAGGCTGCTGATCCTCGCCGACGACCTGTCCGGCGCCGCCGACTGCGCCGTGGCCGGCGTGCGCGCAGGCCTGCGCAGCACCGTGATGCTGAGCGCGGACGCCGGCGCCCCCGGCACCGCCGATACCGCCGATGCCGCCGATGCCGCCGATGCCGGCTTGCTGGCGGTGGACACCGATTCCCGCCGCGCCAGCCCGGCCGATGCCGCCGCGCGGCAGGTTGCCGCCTGGCGCAGGCTGGCCGGGCCCGCCACGCGCCTGTACAAGAAGATCGATTCGACGCTGCGCGGCAACGTGGCAGCCGAAATTGCCGCCCTGGTGCCGCTTGCCGGGCTGGCCATCGTCGCGCCGGCCTTCCCTGCCGCCGGCCGCACGACACGCGACGGCCGCCAGTGGCTGCGCGGCGTGGCCGTGGAGGAAACCGAGGTCTGGCGCAACGAGTCCATCGCCGGACGCGCCGACCTGTGCCACATGCTATCGAGCCACGGCCTGGATACCGCCCTGCTGGCGCTGGCCGACGTGCGCGCCGGCGCCACCGCGCTGGCGGCCCGGCTTGCCGCGCTGCAGGCAGGCGGCACCCAGGCCGTGGTATGCGACTGCGAGACCGACGCCGACCTCGAACGTGTCGCCGACGCCTCGGCGCGGCTGGCGCACGCGTTCTGGGTCGGCTCGGCCGGCCTGGCGCCCGCGCTGCTGCACGCGCTCGGCCTGTGCGACGCCAATGCAACAACGACCGCCACGCCGTTGCCGGCCATTGCGCAAGCCAGCACGGGCGGCCCCGTGCTGACCGTGGTCGGCAGCATGTCCAGCGTGTCGCACCGCCAGGCCGAGCACCTGAAGGCCGCGGCGGGTCCCGCCCTGCTTGTCCTGGACCTGGACACTGCCACGCTGGGCACCGCGCAGCCAGTGCTCACGCGCACCGTCGCCGACGCCCTGCGCGACGGCCGCCACGTGCTGGTCACGCTGAGCCAGGCCACGCGCGGCGACAGCGCCGACGGGCTGCTGTTCTGCCAGCGCCTGGCCGCGCTGCTGGCCCCTGTCCTTCCCCACGCCGGCGGCCTGATCGCCACCGGCGGCGAAACGGCGCGCGCGCTGCTGGCAGCCGCCAGCGCCGGCGCGCTGCAACTGGTCGACGAGATCGAGACCGGCATGCCGCTGCTCCATGCCTCGCTTCCCGGCGGCATGCTGCCGGTCGTTACCAAGGCCGGCGGCTTCGGCACGCCCGGCTCCCTCCATGCCGCCTGGCAACGACTTGCCGGCGCCGCACCGCGCCATCTATCTAGAGGAATCCCTGCAATGTCCTATCGTCCTGTCATCGGCATCACCATGGGCGATGCCGCCGGTGTCGGTCCCGAGATCATCATGAAGGCGCTGACGCACCGCGACGTCTACGAACAATGCCGCCCGCTGGTGATCGGCGACACCGCGCGCCTGCGCGATGCCGGCAGCCGCGCCGGCGTCAAGCTGGAGGTGCGCTCCATCGCCCGGCCCGCCGAGGCCGAGTTCCGCTTCGGCGTGGTGGACTGCATCGACCTCGGCCTCATTCCCGCCGACCTGCCCTACGGCAAGCTGTCCCCGATCGCGGGCGACGCGGCCTACCAGTTCATTGCGCGCACCGTCGAGCTCGCGTCGGCCGGCGAGCTGGACGCGATCTGCACCGCGCCGCTGAACAAGGAAGCGCTGCACGCCGGCGGCCACATCTTCCCCGGCCACACCGAGATGCTGGCGCACCTGACCGGCATCGAAGAAGTCTCGATGATGCTGGTCGCACCCAACCTGCGCGTGATCCACGTGACCACGCACATCGGCCTGCTCGACGCCATCCGTCGCATCGAGCCTGGCCTGGTCCAGCGCACCATCGAGCGCGCGCACGCCACGCTGGTGCGCGCGGGCATCGCCAATCCGCGCATCGGCGTCTGCGGCATCAACCCGCATGCCGGCGAGAACGGACTGTTCGGCTACGGCGAGGAAGAGGAAAAGATCGTGCCCGCGGTCGAGCTGCTGCAGGCGCGCGGCTGGCAGGTGGAGGGACCCCTGCCCGCCGACACGCTGTTCTTCCGCGCCGGGCGCGGCGACTTCGACGTGGTGGTGGCCATGTACCACGACCAGGGCCACGGTCCGGTCAAGGTGATGGGGCTGGAAGCCGGCGTCAACGTCACGGTGGGCCTGCCGGTGATCCGCACCTCGGTCGACCACGGCACCGCCTTCGATATCGCGGGCAAGGGCATCGCCGACGAACGCAGCCTGCTCGAGGCCTTCCGGCAGGCGCGCGACCTCGCCGCCCACCGCGACGAACCGGCCGCGGCACGCGCCGCCTGACACCCACAAGGCAAAGCGCCACAGGCGCGGGCCGGACCGGGCGGATACACGCCGGGCTGGCCGCGGGCAATCACGCTCAAGCATCAGGAGACAAAGATGACTTCGTTCTCGTACTGGGACACCGTCACGATCATCGCCATGGTGGTGGTCTACATCATCGTGACCAGCATCGCCAGCATCCGGCTGCGCAGCCGCAATACCGAACAATTCATGGTCGCCGGCCGCTCGATGCCGGCGGTGGTGGTGGCGGTCCTGCTGATGTCCGAGTACATCGGCGCCAAATCGACGGTCGGTACGTCGCAGGAGGCCTTCAATGTGGGCATCGCTGCCTCGTGGTCGGTGATCTCGGCCGCGATCGGCTTCCTGCTCTTCGGGCTGTTCATGGCCAAGCGCCTGTATGCCTCGGGGGAGTTCACCATCTCCGGCTTCATCGCCAGGAAGTACGGCCCCACCACCAAGCTGGTGGTCTCGGCCATCATGATCTATGCGCTGCTCCTCGTGAACGTGGGCAACTACGTCAGCGGCGCCGCGGCGATCTCCACGGTGATGCACATCAACCTGACCACCGCGGCGGTCATCACGGCCATCATCAGCACGATCTACTTCGCCTGGGGCGGTCTCAAGAGCGTGGCCTGCCTGACCATCGTGCACAGCGCGGTCAAGCTGCTCGGCATCGGCATCCTGGTGGCGGTGGCGTGGAAGCTGTCCGGCGGCATCGCGCCGATGGTGCAGACCATGCCCGAGCACTATTTCACCTGGAAGGGCGCGCTCGGCGGCGGCACCATCGGCGCCTGGATCATCGGCTCGGCCGGCGCGATCTTCTCCACCCAGTTCATCATCCAGGCCATCTCCTCGACCAAGAGCCCGGCTGCCGCGCGCCAGGCCTCGCTGATCGCGGCGGCGCTCTGCGTGCCGATCTCGATCGCGCTCGGCTTCATCGGCGTGGCGGCGAAGTTCCTGTACCCGAACATCAAGAGCCTGTATGCGCTGCCGGTCTTCCTCGAGCACATGCACCCGCTGCTGGCGGGCGTGGTGACCACCTCGCTGGTGGCATCGATCTTCGTGAGCGTCTGCACGGTGGCGCTGGCCATCGCGTCGCTGGTCGTCAAGGACTTCTACGTGCCGCGCTACCAGCCGACTCCCGAGCAGGAATTGCGCGCCACGCGCTGGATCTCGCTGGCTGTGGGCGTCCTGCCACTGGTGTTCGTGCTGTTCGTGCCGCAGATCCTGGCGCTGTCGTTCTTCACCCGCGCGCTGCGCCTGTCGGTGTCCATCGTGGCGCTGATCGGTATCTACCTGCCGTTCTTCGGCAGCAACCGCGGCGCGGTCAGCGGCCTGATTGCGGCGGCGGTGGCCACCACGGCGTGGTACCTGCTGGGCAATCCGTTCGGCATCGACAACATGTACATCGCGCTGGTGACGCCGGCGCTGGTGCTGGTGGTCGACAAGCTGTGCTTCCGGTCCAGCACGCCCGCCAGCGGCACGCCGGCCGGCGGCGCACCGGCCAAGCACGCCGCGCACTGAATCAACCCGATTTCAAGAGACAAGACATGACCAGCACCCAACCGGCCCCCGCCAGCGACGCAGTGCAAATCGCCTTCGACCCGCACGTGTATCCCGCGCACACCGACGCCAGCCGCCGCGAAGCCTACCTGCCCACGCCCTGCGTGCAGAACCATGCCGCCAACCTGCATGTCCTGCCCAACGGCGACCTGCTGTGCGTGTGGTTCGGCGGCACGCAGGAAGGTATCCCCGACGTGTCCATCTACATGTCGCGGCTGCCCGCCGGCGGCGACGCGTGGCTGCCGGCCGTCAAGCTGTCCGATGACCCCACCCGCTCCGAGCAGAACCCCGTGCTGTTCAGCACGCCACAGGGCCAGTTGTGGCTGATCTACACGGCGCAGTTGTCCGGCCACCAGAACACGGCCATCGTGCGCCGCCGCATCTCCAGCGATGGCGGCCTCACCTGGGGGCCGATCGACACCCTGTTCGACCATGCCGGGACCTTCGTGCGCCAGCCGCTCGTGGTGTTGCCCGACGGCGCCTGGGCGTGCCCGGTGTTCCTGTGCCGCACCAGGCCAGGAGAGCGCTGGGTCGGCAACGACGACATCAGCGCGGTCATGGTCTCCAGCGACCAGGGCCTGACCTGGCAGGAGCACACGGTGCCCGACAGCGTCGGCTGCGTGCACATGAACGTGCAGACGCTGGCCGACGGCAGCCTGCTGGCGCTGTATCGCAGCCGCTGGGCGGACACGGTCTACGCCAGCCGCTCGCGCGACGGCCGCGACTGGAGCGCGCCGCAACCCACGGCGCTGCCGAACAACAACTCGTCGATCCAGTTCGTGGCGCTGCGCAACGGGCACCTGGCGCTGGTCTACAACGAAAGCGACGCCTCCCACAGCACCGGGCGGCGCACGTCGCTGTACGACGACATCGAAGACTCCGAAGACAGCGGCGAGCTGCGCGACCAGCCGGCGTCGGCGCGCGGCGCTGCGTTCTGGGGCGCGCCGCGCGCGCCGATGTCGCTGGCCATCTCCGAGGACGGCGGCAAGACCTGGCGCCGCCGCCGCAACCTGGAGATCGGCGACGGCTTCTGCATGACCAACAACTCCGCCGACCAGCGCAACCGGGAGTACTCCTACCCGTCCATCGTGCAGGGTGCGGACGGCGCGCTGCATATCGCCTTCACGTACTTCCGCCAGCGCATCAAGTACGTGACGGTGGACGAGTCCTGGGTGCGCGGCTGACGGGCCGGGCGGGCAAGCGCCAGATGCGTGGCATTCTTTGCTACATTTAGCGCTCGTTGCATGCCGCACCCTGGCATGCGCCCTGACACCGTCCCAGGACCAGCAGACATGAAAGTGACCAAGCGCCGCGAGGCAATGCACCAGGCCGTGCTGAGCGGCATGACCGATGTCGCCACGCTGTGCGAGCACTTCGGCATGTCCGAGGCCACCGTGCGGCGCGACCTGCGCGCGCTCGCGTCCGACCGCCGCATCCTCCGCACCTATGGCGGCGCGGCGGCAGTGGGCTCCCACGAGCCCGAGGCCCCGCTGGAGGAGCGGCGCGTGAGCGGCCGCGAACAGAAGGACGCCATTGCCCGCGTGGCCTGCACCCTGATCGCCGATGGCGACACCGTGTTCCTCGATGGCGGCACCACCACCGCGGCGCTGGCGCGCCATCTCCCCGGCAAGGCCGTGCAGGTGGTGACCAACAACCTGCTGGTGGTCGCGGCGCTGGCCGCGAGCGGCCTGCCGGTGACGCTGGTCGGCGGCGACGTGCGGCCCTCCAGCATGAGCACCCTGGGGCCGCTGGCCCAGCTGTCGCTGAGCCGGATCAGCGTGGACAAGGCCTTTCTCGGCGCGGACGGCGTGGTGGCGAGCAACGGCCTGTGCGAAGCCTCGGCGGACCAGGCCTACCTGAAGGAATGCGTGGTCAGGCAGTCGGCGCAGGTGTTCGTGCTGGTCACCGCCGACAAGGTCGGGCGGGCCAGCCAGCAGCACTGGACGCCGCTGGAGCGCGCATGGACGCTGATCACCGACGATGCCGTGACCCCGGACCAGTTGAGCGCCTTCACGGCGCATGGCGAAGTCACGGTGATGACGGCCTGACCGTCGCCCGCCCAGGGGCGAGGCCGAGCGCAAGGCCGGCGTGGTCGATAGCTAGATCGACGCCAGGGAAATCACGTCAGCCAGGTGCTGCTTCTCGCGAGCCAGCTCCCCCGCGACGATCTCCGCCATCGCCGCCAGGCTGGCCTGGACGATGGCCGCGGCATCGACCTCGAAATAGCGGCGCAGCGCCGCCCGCGAATCGCTTCGCCCGAAGCCATCGGTGCCCAGCGTCACATAGCGGCGCCCCGGCGGCACGAAGGCACGCACCAGCTCCGGCAGCGCGCGGACATAGTCGGTCGCGGCGACGATCGGACCGCTGCCCGCCCCGAGCTGCCGCCCGAACCAGCTATCGACTGCGGCAATGGTGCCATGGCGCCACAGGCGTTCGCGTTCCACCCCTTCGCGCGCCAGCTCGATATAGCTGGTCACGCTCCAGACATCGGCGGCAATGCCATGCACCTGCTCGAGCAGGCGCGCCGCCTTCAGGACTTCGCCCATGATTGCCCCGCTGCCGAACAACTGCACGCGGTGGTCGAACGCTGCGCCACGCCGCAGCAGGTACATGCCCCGCACCACGCCTTCATGCGCGTCGGCTGGCAGGCTCGGGTTCTCGACGCTTTCATTGGTGACGGTGACGTAATAGAACTCGTCGGCCTGTTCGCTGGCCATGCGCCGCATGCCATGGTCGACGATGACCGCCAGTTCCCCCGCAAAGGCCGGATCGTAGGCGCGGCAGTTGGGAATGGTCGATGCCGCCAGGTGGCTCGTGCCGTCCTGGTGCTGCAGGCCCTCGCCGCCCAGGGTGGTGCGCCCCGAGGTGGCGCCGATCAGGAACCCGCGTGCGCGCTGGTCGGCGGCGGCCCAGATCAGGTCACCCACGCGCTGGAAGCCGAACATGCTGTAGTAGATATAGAACGGCAGCATCGTGACGCCATGCGTGGAATAGCTGGTGGCCGCCGCCGTCCACGACGACAGCGCGCCGGCCTCCGTGATGCCCTCCTCCAGTATCTGCCCATCCTTGACCTCCCGGTACGACAGCATCGATGCCGAATCCTCCGGCTGGTAAAGCTGGCCGAACGGCGCGTAGATGCCGACCTGGCGGAACAGGTTCGCCATGCCGAACGTCCGCGCTTCGTCGGCGACGATCGGGACGATCCGCGGGCCCAGCACAGGATCCTTGAGCAAGGCGCCGAGGTACCGCACCAGCGCCATGGTGGAGCTCATGGCCTTGCCATTGGCATGCAGGGCGAACGCGGCGGTCTTGTCCAGCCCGGGCACCGGCAACGGGCCGGCGCCGGGATGGCGCGCGGGAAGATAGCCGCCGAGGGCGGCGCGCCTGGCTTGCAGGTAGCGAATCTCGGGGCTGTCCTGCGCCGGGCGGTAGAACGCGGCCTGGGCCACCTGTTCGTCGGTCAGCGGCAACTGGAAGCGGTCCCTGAACGCGAGCAGATCCTCGGGGCCGAGCTTCTTTTGCTGGTGCGTGGTCATCCGGCCTTGCGCGATGGCGCCCATGCCGTAGCCTTTCATGGTCTTGGCCAGTACCACGCAGGGACGCCCGTTGCGCCTGGCGGCGTCGGCAAATGCCGCGTAGATCTTCACCGGATCGTGCCCGCCCCGGCGCAGGCGGTCGATCTCGTCGTTGGACAGATGCGCCACCAGCGCGCGCAGCGCCGGCGTCTTGCTGAAGAAGTTCTCGCGATTGAACGCGCCATCGTTGGCCGAGAGCGTCTGGAATTCTCCATCCACGGTCTGCGCGAACGCGCGGCTGATGGCGTGATCGTGGTCACGCGCCAGCAGCGCGTCCCACTC
This sequence comes from Cupriavidus sp. 05N38, assembly GCF_056397345.1. Lineage (NCBI taxonomy): Bacteria > Pseudomonadati > Pseudomonadota > Betaproteobacteria > Burkholderiales > Burkholderiaceae > Cupriavidus > Cupriavidus sp. 05N38. Next base: position 127,866 of record NZ_JBFTNF010000029.1, on the reverse strand, counting down.
CGACCCCCACAAGCACTTGACGACATGCCATCCTGCCCCCGCGAACAAGGCCTCGAGCTCATCGACAATGCGCCCGTTGCCGCGCACCGGCCCGTCCAGGCGCTGGAGATTGCAGTTGATGACGAACGTGCAGTTATCCAGCTTTTCCCGGGCGGCTAGCGTCAGTGCTGCGATCGACTCCGGCTCGTCCATTTCGCCATCGCCGAAGAAGCCCCAGACCCGGCGCTCGCTGGTCGCTTTCAAGCCCCGGTTTTCCAGGTAGCGCATGAAACGCGCCTGGTAGATGGCGTTGAGCGGGCCGATGCCCATCGACCCGGTCGGAAACTGCCAGAAGTCCGGCATCAGGTATGGATGCGGGTAAGAACTCAGGCCGCGAATCCCTTTGCCTTCTGCAACGATCTCTTGCCGGTAGTGGCACAGCGACGCTTCGTCCAGCCGGCCTTCCAGGAAAGCACGCGCATAGACGCCGGGCGCCGAATGCGGCTGGAAAAAGACGAGGTCCCCGCCTTGCGCGGCACCGGGGCCGCGGAAGAAATGCTGATAACCCACCTCGAACAGGTCTGCCGCCGAGGCATAGCTCGCGATGTGGCCGCCGAGCTCGCCATGCGCCTGGTTGGCGCGCACCACCATGGCAAGCGCGTTCCAGCGCAGGATCGCCGACAGGCGCCGCTCCATCGCCAGGTCGCCGGGATAGGCCGGTTGCGCTTCGACCGGGATCGTGTTCAGGTACGGCGTGGCCTGTTCCGGCCGCCACTGCAACCGATGCTTGCCGGCATGCGCCAGCAACGCATCCAGGATGGCGCAGGCGCGCTCCCTGCCCTGCTCCGGGCCCCAGGCCGACAACACGCCATCGAGCGCGTCGCACCACTCCTGCAGCTCCTGCGGATCCGCCTGCACAATCGGAGCGCTCGCCAGGATGGCGCCGAATCGGTTACGAGATGCCATCTTCAAACCCTCCCGCCGGCAACCGCCCGGCTCAATTTGCCTGGATGCCAGCCTTCTGGGCAATGGCCCGCATGCGCGGCAGGTCCTTGTCGATCATGGCGCTGACCTGCTCCGGCGTTGCATAGGAGGGCTCCAGGCCGTTGGCCACCAGTTTTTCCTGGATCTCGTGGTCTTTCATGGTCTGCGCCAGGGCCTTCTCCAGCCGTGACCTGACATCGGGCGGCAAGCCGCGCGGGGCCGCGATCGCCACCCATGAATCCGCATCGAAGCCCGGGAAGCCGGTTTCCGCGACGGTGGGCACCTCCGGCAGCAGCGTCGCGCGCCTGGCGCCCGCGACCGCGATCGCCTTGATCTTGCCGCTGCGGATATGTGGAAGCGATGCCGCGATGGTGTCGACCGAGAAGGGGATCTGGCCTCCGATCAGGTCGGCAATGGCCGGGGCGCTACCCTTGTAGGGGATGTGCTGGAGCTGCATGCCTGTGGCGCCCAGGATCATCTCGCCCGCGAAATGGCCGGTGGTGCCATTGCCGAACGAGCCGTAGGCGTATTTCCCCGGCGCGGCCTTCACCGTCGCCATCATCTGCTTGAGGTTGTCCACCGGGACATCGCGATTGGCCAGCAGGATCAAGGGCACCCGCGCGACCAGGCCGATCGGCTCGAAGCTTTTCACCGGATCGTATGGCAGATTCGCATTGATGGCGGGATTGACCGTGAAGGTCGAGCCTGAACTGATGAACAGCGTGTAGCCGTCGGGCGCGGCCTTTGCCACATAGCCGGCGCCAACGATGGTGCCGGCGCCCGCGCGGTTCTCGATGACCACGGGCTGGCCGAGGCGGTCGCCCAGCTTCTTGCCAACCAGTCGTCCCATGATGTCTACCGCCCCGCCCGGCGGAAACGGCACGACCAGCACGACAGGCCTGGCGGGATATCCCTGGGGCTGCGCATGCGCGGCGCACATGGCGATGCCCAACAGCGACAGCGCCTTCACCGCCATCGAAACGCTTCGTGAAACGACGTTCATGCGCTACTCCTGTGATTGAGCGACGGGGGGCAAACGGGGGGCAAACAGGAAGCTGACAGGGAGCAAGACGAGACCGGGGGCTTTGCCGGACAAGCGCCCCCTGATGCCGGCGTTGCACCACCGGCATCAGGGTGCAGCCATCGTGCCGGATCAGCCGTTCCGGAACAGGAAGCTGTAGGCGCTCAGCGCCGGAGCGCCACCCAGGTGGGCGTAGAGCACCTTGGAGCCTTCCGGGAATTCGCCGCGGCGGACCAGGTCGATCATGCCCTGCATCGATTTCCCTTCGTAGACCGGGTCGGTCATCATGCCTTCGAACTTGGCGCTCATCCGGATGGCTTCGAGCGTCTCTTCGGAGGGCAAGCCATACTCCGGCCCGCCGTAGCGCGTGTCGAGCACCACGTCGTCGTCGGTGATATCGCGGCCCAGGTCCACCAGGTGCGCGGTGTTCCTGGCAATGCGCAGGATCTGCGCCCGGGTCTGCTCCGGCTTGGCCGATGCGTCGATGCCGATCACGCGGTTGGCCCGGCCATCGGCGGCGAAGCCGACCACCATGCCGGCCTGCGTGCTGCCGGTCACCGAGCAGACCACGACGTAGTCGAACTTGAAGCCGAGTTCCGCTTCCTGCGCGCGCACTTCTTCCGCGAAGCCCACGAAACCCAGGCCGCCCAGCGGGTGCTCGGAACACCCCGCCGGAATCGGGTAGGGCTTGCCGCCCGCCTGGCGCACGCTTTCCATGGCCTCTTCCCAGCTCTTGCGGATCCCGATATCAAAGCCATCGCTGACCAGGCGCACGTCCGCGCCCATGATGCGAGACATCTGGATATTGCCAACGCGGTCATAGACGGCATCGGAGTAATTCACCCAGTCTTCCTGCACCAGCACGCACTTCAGGCCGAGATGCGCCGCCACGGCCGCCACCTGGCGCGTCTGGTTCGACTGGATGCCGCCGATGGAGACGAGCGTGTCGCAGCCCTGGGCAAGCGCGTCCGGAATGATGTACTCGAGCTTGCGCGTCTTGTTGCCGCCGAACGCCAGGCCGCTGTTGCAGTCTTCGCGCTTGGCATAGAGGTCGACCTTGCCGCCGAGATGCGCGCTCAGGCGCTTGAGCGGTTGGATGGGCGTGGGGCCGAACGTCAGTTGGTGGCGGGGAAAGCGCTTGAGATTCATGCTGGCAACTCCTTGGGTTTCTGGTTTTCCTGGGACAGGGGCGGGAATCCATGCATCAAGGCTGGCGAAGAACACGGGCATGTGGAACCACCTTTCGTTGATGCTGCGACGGACTCAATCCTAGAAAAAAATGCACGAAACGTGGTTGCAAAAATAGCCATATTTGTGCACGATAAAAAATATCAACAGCCGATTTTTGTCGCTTTATTTTTTGTAAACCATCATGGACGAAACAAAACTGCGCACCAAATCCGAGCATCTCGTGCCACTTTCCGAGGCATTGGATCGCACCGATAAAGCCATCCTGCGGGCACTTCAGCGCGACGCGTCCATCTCGAACGTGGCACTCGCGGCCAAGGTCAGCCTGAGCCCGCCGGCCTGCCTGCGTCGCGTGGAGCGGCTCAAGGAACTCGGCCTGATTCGCGGCATCGTGGCGCTGCTGAACCCGGCCGCGCTGGACGCCGGCATGCTGGTGATGATCGGCGTGGTGCTGGACCGCTCCACGCCGGAATCCTTCTCGGAGTTCGAGAAGGCTGCCCAGAAGGTGTCGGGATGCATGGAGTGTCATGTCGTCACGGGTGAGTTTGACTACTTCATGATGCTGCGCACCAAGGACAGCGAGAGCTTCAATCGCCTCCATGCGGAGCAGCTGCTTTACCTGCCGGGGGTCCGCCAGATCCGCTCGTTCATGGTGCTCAAGCAGGTGCTGTCGACAACGCAGTTTCCGATCTGAAGCGCCACGGGCGCGGCAAGGCGCGCACCGGCCGCCGCCGTCCCCTCACGCGCCGCGCGGCCGGCTGCCGGCAATGGCGCCGCCGCCTTCGGCAAGATCCCAGAACACCCCCGCCATGACCTGCAGCGCCTGCCTGGCCACGCTACCCAGCAGGTGCTCGTTGGGCGCATGCTGGCTGCAGGCGGGATACGAATGCGGGAACCAGAGCGTGGGCAAGCCCAGCACGTGCGCAAACACATCGTTGGGCAGCGACCCGCCGAAGTTCGGCAGCAACGCCGGCGGCTCGCCCGTGGTGCGCTGCACGGACGCCAGGGCCCACCGCACCCAGGCATCGTCCGGATCCAGGCGGGTTGCCTGCATCGGTTCGCCATCCGGCCGGACCTCCACATCCTGGAAGCCATGGGCGTCCAGGTGCTCGCGCAGGTGGTGCATGAAGCCGGCACTGTCGCTGCCCACCACAAAACGGATCTGGCACAGGGCGAACGCATGGCCGGGAATCGCCCCCACCGGGGCATCGGGATTCCCGGTCTTGAAGGCCAGCACTTCGAACGTGTTCCATCCATACACGCGTTCGGCAGGCGACAAGCCGGGCTCGCCCCAGCCGGGATCGATCCCGGGATCGGCCGGGCCACCACCAACCTCGATGGTGCACAGTGCCGCCCGGACGTTGTCCGGCAGCCCGTCGGGCAACAGCCCGCGCACCAGCACCCTGCCCTTGGCATCCACCACGCTGGCGATCGCATGCGCAAGCCGCGTGCCGGCGTTGCTCAGCAGGCCGCCCCAGTTGCCGGAGTGATGCGCGCCTTCGCGCAGGTTGACGGCAAGCCGGAAGTTGCAGAACCCGCGCGACCCCAGGAAGATCGTTGGCCGCCCGGCGGCCACGCGCGGCCCGTCCGAGGCGATGAACACGTCCGCCGCCAGTTCGTCCGCGTACGTTGCGCACACTTCCCGCAAGCCAGGCGAGCCGGTTTCCTCCCCCATCTCGAGGATCATCTTGACGTTGTAGCCGAGCCTGCCCTCGCGCAGCGCCAGCACCTGGGCCAGCGCGGCCAGGTTGATGGTGTGCTGGCCTTTGTTGTCGGCCGTGCCGCGGCCATACCAGCGGTCACCGTCAAGCGTCACCTCCCAGGGGGCAAGCCCGGGCCGCCATTGCGCATCCTGCCCGCGCACCACATCGCCGTGGCCGTAGGTCAGCATGGTGAAGGCGGCCTCGGGTTCCAGCCGGTGCGCCAGCATGAACGGCCCCCCGCCGGGGACGGGGTTGTCGACGAGCTTCCACGTGAAGCCAAGGCGATCGAGCTGCGGCCCGATCGCATCGGTCAGGTAGACCGCAAGGATGGCGGCACTGGCGGGATTCTGGCTTTCCGTGCGCATCGCCACGCGTTGGCGGAGCACCTGCTCGAAGCTGCCGTCGTCAAAGTAGCGGGCCGCGAGTTCGACGGCTTGTGTTCGGCTCATGTCTGTGCATTCCTTCCAACGTTGCGCGAATCGCTCGCACCGGGTGCCTTCCCGGGCGGCGACGTTGAATCCTAGTGCCTTGCAAACATTGCGAAAAGCATAGAATTCAGATGCCTGGTTTGCCTTTTTCGCAAACCATGCAAACCGCGCAAACCGTGCAAGCCGCGCAATCCCATCCATCCAGCCGGAGAACCCGTGCCCCAGTCCCATCGCTTGCAGAGCACTGCGCTGCGCTATTTCCTGGAAGTGGTCCGTTGCGGCTCGATCAGCGAGGCGGCGTCGCACCTGAATGTCGCGGGCTCCGCCGTCAGCCGCCAGATTGCCGGCCTGGAGGAAGCCCTGGAGGTGGTCCTGTTCGAGCGCCGGCCGCGGGGCATGGTCCTCAGCGCCGCGGGCGAGCTGCTGGCCGCGCATGCCCGCAAGGCCAGCTTCGAGGCAGAACGGGTCGTGGCCGACGTGCTGGCGTTGCAAGGACTGGGCTCCGGCCATGTCCGCATCGCCAGCTCGGAAGGCTTCGCCATCCAGTTCCTGCCGAGCGTCATCGAGGCGTTCCGCGCAAAGTATCGCGGCATCCGCTTCCAGCTCTCGGTGGATGCGCCGGCCGAAGTCACCCGCCGCGTGCGCCAGGGCGAATGCGATATTGGCATGGTCTTCAACTACAGCCGTATCGGGCAGAAGGATGTCAAGGTGGAGCATCGCCAGCCGGCCCCCGGCCTTGCCATCATGCGCGCCGACCATCCCCTGGCGAAGTCCAGGCAGGTCACMTTGTCCCAGCTGCAGGGTTATCCGATGGCCCTGCCCGACACGGATACCACCGTGCGCCAGGTGTTCGACATCGCCTGCATCCGGCAGCGCGTGACGGTCGACCCGATACTCACCAGCAACTACGTCGAGACCCTGCTGAACTTCGCGCGGCTCAACGATGCCGTCACGCTGGCGAGCGAAGTCTCGGTGCGCCTGCTGCTGGAGGAACGCGGCTTGTGCGCCATTCCCATCCGGGACCGGGCGATGAGCGAGCGCAGCATCGAAGTCCAGACCTTGCAGGGCAGGACCCACGCGGAAGTGGTGCGCGTGTTCCGGGATTTCCTGATCGCGATGCTATCGAGCCCCGGTGGCATCGGGTGCGAAGCCCTGGGTGCGTTGACAACCGGCAAAGCCGGATAAATGCGGCGAGCGCAGCGAATGATGAGAAGCCTCGGCCAGCAGGCRCCCCGTCACTTGCGCCAGCAGGAGGTCGCCGAAATTCCGGCGGTCGAAGACGCCGGACAGGATGGCGGGAGAATCGGTATTCATCGAGGCATAACCGGTGGTCGGCACGCGGTGGTCGGCACGCGGTGGTCGGCACGCCTTCTTTATTGGCCTCCCGCGGGGCCTGGCCTATCGCATCAGATAGAGGGAAAACTGCCCGCCGTTCATCGGGAAAGCCGCGGCAACATCATCCATCATCGCACTCGCGCCACCCATCGATATGCTGCCGGCACAGTCCACGCTCCTCCCGGCGTCAGTGCAGGCAGCGAGAAGCGCCAGGGCTGCGAGCCCCGCGCAAAACAGCTTGCTCATGAACATCTCCTCGCGATTCCGGCAGGCAAGGGAGCGGGAGTCGCCGGGAATCAGGGCGGCGAGTCCCACAATGCTTTCAGCAGTCGCAACCTTCGGCCCACCCTCAGGCGGGCCTGATGTTCTGGTTCACGCGGAACAGGTTTGCCGGGTCGTACTTGCGCTTGATCTCCGCCAGTCGCACATAGTTGTCGCGATAGGCCGCCTTCACGTTGTCGTTGCCTTCGTCCATCATCATGTTGATGTAGCCGCCGCCAGCCGAGTGCGGATGCAACGCCAGCCAGTAGTCCCTGGCCCACTGCACGATGCGGTCGTTGTTGGCCGGGTCGGGATCGACGCCGACGATCACGCTGGCGAAGCTCGCATCGCGGTAGCTGAACGCGGTGTCACCGGGGCCCGCGCGATGCGCCGCGCCGTTGATGGGATACAGGTGCATGGTCGAGTGCATGGACGGCAACTGGTGCCCGTACTTGATGTGCAGGTCGATGGCCTTGTCGCTGAGGTCGCTCACGAAGTCGGCTTTCCAGTACCACTGCAGGCCAGGCGGATACAGGGCGTCGAACAGGCTCTGCAAGACCGGCCATGGAATGGGCCCGGCAAAATCCACCGCCGGCGGCATGGCGTCGCGAATCGGCTTGAAGCGCGCTTCGGCCTGATCGAGCGGGCCCGTGTAGCACCACACCACGGCGCACATCTTCTGCAGGTGCACGGACTCGGGGAACGGCGGCCCGGGCGGCACCGTCACAAAGCCGAACCAGCCATTGATGTCCTGCGGCGCCGTCAGGATGAAATCGCGCCACCACTTCATCAACGCTCGCGCCTGGTCCATCGGCCACAGCATCGGGCCGCCGTAGACCGTGCCGACGGGATGGGCCTTGAACTCGAACGAGGTGACCACGCCGAAGTTGCCGCCACCGCCGCGCAGCGCCCAGAACAGGTCCGCGTTCTCGTCGCTGCTGGCGTTGACCAGTCGCCCGTCGGCCAGGACGACCTCGGCGCTGAGCAGGTTATCGATCGTCAGGCCGTAGGCGCGGCTAAGGTAGCCGATGCCCCCGCCGAGCGTCAGCCCGCCTACGCCCGTGGTCGAGATGAAGCCGCTCGGCGTCGCCAGTCCATAGGCGCTGGCGGCGTGGTCCACGTCACCCCAGGTGCAGCCGCCACCAACCCGGATGGTGTTGCGCTTCGGATCGACAAACACGCCTTTCATCGGCGAGAGGTCGACCACCAGTCCGCCATCGCATGTCCCGAGCCCCGCGCCATTGTGCGCACCGCCACGCACAGCCAGCAGCATTGCGCCGTCGCGCGCGGCGTTCACCGCCGCAATGACGTCCGCGACATCGGTGCAGCGCGCGATCAGTGCCGGACGCTTGTCGATCATGCCGTTGTACACCGCGCGTGCCTGCTCATAGGCCGCATCGCCAGGCTGAATCAGTTGCCCGCGGAAATGCGGCTTCAGCGCGGTGGCGACGGTTTCACTCAGAGCCCCTTCCATGGTTGCCTCCTGTCCGGTTGGTATGCAGGAGTTGTATCAACCTCGGCGTTTGGAGGGCGTTAGGCGCGCCGTTATATGCGCCAGTCTCCGGCGCGGCTGGCCCGGACCGGCCAGACCATGACTAACGCGCCAGTAACGCGCGCGCCCGCACGATGTCAGGCTGGTCGAAGCCTTCGGTGAACCGGGCGAGCGGCGACTCGACCACCCGGCGCGCGCCGATACCCTCCCGTGGCTCGCGCAACGCCGCCAGCGACAGCGCGGCGCGCAGCTCGAGCGGGCGCGCCCGCTGGGCGGCAGCGATCTCGACCGCCTTGATCAGCGACGATTCGGCTTCGCCCAGGTTGGCGCTGCGGTGCAACAGCAATTCGCCACGCAGGCGATAGAGCTCCGCGTCCAGCCAGTGCTCGCCAGTGTGCTGCGCATGGTCGAGTGCCTGATCCAACGCCGCAAGCGCGGCCTCAGTCTCGCCCACGTCACCCAGGCATTCCGCCAGCATGCCGAGATACAGCGGCAGCCGCAGGCGCGCGCCGGTGGCATGAAAGCCCTCGATCGCCACCTGCATGGCCGCCACGGCGTCGGCGCCGGGCGCCTGCTTTGCATTGGCCCAGGCGAGCAGCACGTCAGCCCAGGCGAGGTAGTAGCCGACGTGGTACTGAGCGGCGATCGAACGAGCCTGGCGGGCGTAGTGAAGCGTGAGCCCGTGCTCCCGGCGCAGGGCATGCTGCGTTGCAAGATAAGACAGCGCCAGCGCCTGGGAGAACGGATGTGCCAGCCGGTCTGCCACCTCCAGCGCTTCGCGCCCACGCCGCAGGGCTTGATCGGCGAGCCCGCCGAACCAGAATCCATGGGCCGACCACGCCGACGCCAGCACGCCGAAGTTGCCGCCCATCATCGACACATGCTCGGCGTGCTGGGTTTCGTCATAGGCGCCGAGCGCGCTTTGATACGCTGGCTCCGCCGCGACCCAGTCACCCTGCTGGATCAGGCTCCCCATGACGTTGGTCCATGCCATCGACGCGTAGGTACCCCACCCCGGCGTGCCCAATCCCGCGATGAGTTCCTCGCTCAGGCTCCGCGCCTGGGCAAGCTCCGCACTGACGACGAGAAAGAAGGCAAGGCTGACCTGGGCGCGCGCCTGCTGGCCGAGGTCGCCCGCCTGTTTGCTGAGCTCCACAGCACGCCGCAGCGGCGTGTCGAGCTCCGGTGCCGCCCAGCCACGGGAAATCCGGATCGGCGGCGCAAGGTCGAGTTGCAATGCCAGCGACTGCCGGGCGCGCTCCTGCGGATCGACGATCTGATCGGCTTGCGCCAGCCCGCGCTGCAACAGCGCAATCGCATCGTCATAGGCGTACACGCTCTGCGCAACGCCGGCCGCGCGCCGATAGAAAGCGGCCGAGTCGGTTGGCAGGCCGGCCTGCTCGTAATGCGCGGCAATCTGCGCGCTTGCGGCGTCGAGTTCATCGCCCGGCGCCTGTTCGAGCGCGCGTGCCACGCGCTGATGCAGGCCGCGGCGTTGTAGCGGACTGACCTCGGCGTACGCCACGTCACGGATCTTGTCGTGGCTGAAATCAAAGGCAAGGCCCCCGCTGTCCGGCTGGCGCACGATGCCTCGCTGCCAGAGTTCGTCCAGCGCTCCCGTGAGGGCATGCTCGCGCACGTCGCTCGCCTGGGCCAGCACATCGGCGGTGAACGCGCGCCCGATGATCGCCGCGACGCCGACGATATCGCGCGCGGCGGGCGACAGTTGCGCCAGCCGGTTCGAGATCACCGTGTACACCTTGGGCGGCAACTTCGCGACCGGGCCGTGCGGCGTCCCGCCAGCCGTCGCGGTATCGAACCGGGCGCGCATCATCTCGACCGTGAACAAGGGGTTGCCTTCGCTTTCCTCGAACAGGCGGGTTGCCTCCGCATCGGCCAGCGGCCGATTGATGATCTGCGCCGCGATCTTCGCCGTTTCGGCGGCATCCAGTGCGCCCAGCAGCATCTCCGTGAGCTGGTCGTCGCGCCGCAAGGCGTCAAGCAGCCGGCTCACGGCGTGCAATGGCGTGATGTCCTCATGCCGCGCCGTAGCGACAACGAGGAGCTTCGCGCTCACGTCGAAGCGCATCACTTCGAAGAAGCGCTGGCGCTGCCAGTATTCGGTGAGCGGGGAAGGCGGAGGCAGGCCGGGTTGCTGCGTCAGCAGTTCCGGCAACAGGCGCGCGACTTCGGTCAGCCATAGCCTGTCGAGTCCGCTCATCGCCTCGTGCAAGGCGGGGCTGCGCAGCCAGCCGGTGACCGGCGCGAACGCGACCTGCCCCTCGGCCGCGTACGCGCGCGAGTGCGCCGTGGTAAAGCCCTGGCCCGAAAGGTGCACGAGCAATTCCTCCGCCAGGCGCGACTTGCCGATGCCGGCCTCGCCCGAGATCAGCGCGAACTGCTTGTCGCCAAGCTGGCCGCGCTGCCACACTTCGAGAAGCCGCCGCCATTCGTCGTGGCGTCCGATCATCGATAGCATGGGGGCCCGTGGGCGTCGACGCTGGGTTGGCGCAGCCTGGGCAGCAAGACGCGCATAGGCCGCGCGCAAGGCTTCACCAGGCACGATGCCCAGCTCGCGCGCGAACGTTTCAACGCAGTTGCGATAGGCGCGCAGCGCGGATGCATGATCGTGATTCAGGGCATGCAGGCGCATCAACGCCATATAGGTGGGCTCGCGCAACGGGTCGAGCCGCTGCAACTGCTGCGAGTGCTTCAACGCCTTGGCGTAGTCGCGCCTGTCCTCGCTCAACTGGCTGAGCCGCGCGAGCGCCGCGATGCACGCTTCGCGTAACTGCTCGCGCTGCGGCGCGATCCATTCATCGTAACAACTGGCTAGCAGGTCGCCCCGATACAGTTCCGCGGCACGCACCAGGAACTCCTCCTCGGTGGCCGCGTCGTTGTTGCTTGCGGCCCGCGCCGCGGTGGCCAGGGCCGACTGAAACTGCGCAACATCGAGATCGAACGCGGAATCGGGCAACCATCGCACCATTTGCGCGTCGGCGTGGACGAAACTGGCTGCGTGCGGCCAAGACTTGCGTAGATGAAACAGGAGCTGACGCAATGCGTTGCGTGCCTGCGCCTGCGTGGAATCGGGCCAGAACAGGAAGGCGAGCTGCTGGCGCGACTGCGGCACGTCCCGATGCAAGATCAGATAGGCAAGCAGCGCCTGCAAGCGGGGAGAATTCGCGTCAGGCATCGGCGCGTCGGCGCCGTCGAGATGGAACTCGCCGAACAGGCGGACAGAGTAGCGAGTTTCAGGCGCCATGCTGGTCACCGGTGATCCAGGCGACTTCGGCGGCGTCGTGGAGGCCGGCCCACGCGTCACGGTACGCCGGGCTGCCGATGGCGGTGCGCACGCACCCGGCAAACGTGCGTAATCGCGCAGGCACGCACCGGACTTCCGCGTGGGCGATGTCGATGGACTCCGGAGGCGGAGGCGGCGCGCCATTCCGGGTAGGCGCCAGCCGTCGTGTCGTGCGTCTCAGCAGGGTCGCTCCCAAAGAATTTTTTCCCAGATGGCAGTTCTGCGTTCTTCAGTCTAGTGCGAACTACGCTCGCCGCCGAAGCTTGTCGCACCGGGACGAAAGCGATATCGGCCGATGAATTCGCGGCCTGACAGGTGCGCTAGACGCCTCAACCCCAACGCTGTGTGTGCGCCGCATCATGGGATCAGAATGGCGCGCAGCTCACGCTTCAAGATCTGCCCGCGCCGGATAGCGGCAGCGCCTCGCGGAACGCAACCGTCTTCGGACACCTGTAGCCTGTGATGTATTGCCGGCAATGTTCCCTGATCTCCCCACCCATATCGGGTTGCATGCTGCAGGAGCTTCCCCGGCCGGGGCCGACCGTTCCTATAATCACCCAGCCCCGCGCAGGGCAACACGTACCGCCGTCCGGCTTTCCCCGAGGATTTTCTGTCATGGCCCCAGCCGCATGCGTGACGGACACGCCGCCCCAGACGGCTCCCGTCCCGCCTCCCATTGCGCCAAGCAAGCTCACGCCACCGCGCAGTGCCCGCCCCCTGATGCCGCGTGCGCGTCTCACCGCGCGGCTGACCGAGGCGCGCGGCCTGCGTTGCGTGACAATCCAGGGGCCGGCGGGCAGCGCCAAGACCAGCAGCCTGGTCGCCTGGCGCCAGTCGCTTCTGTCACTGGACTACGATGTCGCATGGCTGTCGCTGACCCACGATGACGACGATGCGGTCAGCTTCTTCGATGCGTTGCTCGCCAGTCTGGCCGCGGTGGACCCAGTCCTCGTCAGCGATGCCCAGCTACTCGCGGGCCGCGACGGCACGCCAGGCGCCGCCGAGCATTGCGTGATCACGCTAGTACGCGCCATTGCCATGTACCGCCGCGAACTGGTGCTGATGCTGGACGACGCCCACGTTCTGCGCGATCCGGGCGCGCTGGCCGTACTGCGCTGGCTGCTCGACTATGCCCCGCCTCAATTGCATATCGCGCTGGCTTCACGGCTGCCGCTGCCGGAACCCGTGTCGCAGTCGCTGGCCCGACTGGAGGCGCGCGGGATGGCGGCGCGCTTCGACCTGCGTGACCTGCGCTTTTCCGGAGCCGAGTCAGCGCGATTCCTGCTTGACCAGCTTGGCGCCGTCACCCCGCAGGATGCCAGCAGGCTCCACGAGCTGACAGACGGCTGGCCCGCCGGCCTGCAACTGTTCGCGGTGGACATGCGGACGCGGCAGGGCGGCGCCTACGTACCGGTCCATGTGCGCGACGCCGAAGGCTTTGCCAGCTATTTCGAGCGCGAGGTGCTGGTGCGACTGGCCCCGGCCGACCGCCACCTGCTCACCTGCCTGGCCGCCTGCGACCGCTTCTGCGGCGCCCTTGGCGCGACGCTGCTCGACACGCCCGACACCGGGCCGGACATCGCCCGGCGTCTTGCCGGTCTCGCGCTGGACGGGCTGTTCCTGGTCCGTATCGGTGACGGCACCGGCGACGACGCGTGGTATCGCCTGCATCCCCTGCTGCGCGAAGTCCTGCATGCGCACGCCGCGGACCTGCCTGCGGAGGCGCGCGAGGCCATCCACACCGCCGCCTGGCACTGGTTTGCGGCAAAGGGACTGGTGGAAGAAGCGGTAGCCCATGCCGTTGGGGCGGGCGCCCTGGAAGCCGCGGCCGACATGGTGGAACGGCGCGCCATCGAACGGCTCAGGATTGGCGAACTGAGCCAGCTTGCCACGCTGCTGCGCCGCTTGCCGCCCGCCACCATCGCCGCCCGCTTCCGCCTGGAACTGGCGATGGCCTACCTGCACATGTACGCCGGTGAAGCGGATGCCCTGGAAGGCAGCCTGCGGCGGCTGGAAGCGTGGCCCGATCAGCCCGAGATGTCCAGGGCGCGCCGGGCCTACATGCTCGCCATCCTTCGTGGCGGCATCGCGCTTGTGCGCGATGACCCCGACGCCGTCGCCGCCCTCTTGCCCACGCTGCACCGCGTGCCCCGGGACGCCGACGATCTCACGCTCACCGGGCGCGGCAACATCCTGTCGTGGATGCACATCTATCGCGGCGAATACGGCGAGGCACGCCGGGTGATCGAGGATGGCGCTCCCTGCGGCGGCGCGCCGCGCGGCCTCCTGCTGGGCCGCTGCATGGCGGGCATGACGCACGCTGCCGAAGGCGAAGTCCTGCTGGCCGAGCGCATCCTGCGCGACGTGCTGGCCGAATCGGAGCAGCAGGGCCGCACCTACGCGGGTGTCGCATGCATGGCCGCAGCGTTGCTGGGCGAGGCGCAGTACGAGCTGAACGACTTCGACGCCGCGGCACAGATGCTCGCCGGGCGCATCGATGTGCTGGAGCGCATCTCCATTCCGGACACCGTATTGCGCGCGCTGCAGACACTGTCGTGCGCCGGGTGGCTGGCCGGACGCCGCCAGGAAGCGCTCGCCTGCCTCGATCGGCTCGAACGCTACGCGCAACGTCGCCAGACGGACCGCTTGCTGGCCACTGCCTGGTGGCTGCGCGTAAGGTTCCATCTGGAAGCCGGGAACATGCACGATGGCGCCACGGCATTGCGCGCCCTGGAGGCACTGGCAACCCGATACCGGGAGGCCACGCGCAGCACGGCGTGGGAAGTGCGTGTCTGCGCCGATCTGGCTGCCACCGCCATGCACCTGCATCAGAATGACTTCGACGCGGCGCTGGCACGTCTCACGCCGCTTCACCGCCTTTCGGAAGCCGGCGGCCGCTGGTGTCGCGTGGCAAGCCTGCACATGCTGATGGCCATCGCCGAGGCCGGACGGCTCAACACGGCGACCGCACGCACCCATGTGGTGGCCGCGCTTCGTCTCGGTCATCGCCTTGGGCTCGTTCGCAGCATGCTTGACGTCTCCCCGCGCGCTCCCGAAGCGATTGCAGACGTCGCCCACGATCCTGCGCTCGACCCCATCCTGGCCTTCTATGCGCAACGACTGCTCGACGAGGCGGAGCGAGACGTCCAGCCCGCCACGGCGCCACGGCCCGCGTTTCCCGGCACACTGGCCGCACTCACTGACCGTGAGAACGAAGTATTGGGGCTGCTCACGCAGGCCATGCCGAACAAGAAGATTGCCCGCGTGCTCAATGTTTCCCTCGACACGGTGAAGTACCACCTGCGCAATGTCTACGCCAAACTCGGCGTGACCGGCCGCGATGAAGCCGTGGCGCGGCTGCGTGAGATGCAGGCGCCTCGTCTGGGGTAAGCCGGGACGCCTTCCTACACCACGGGTGTAGGGATTCTTTTCGTCGCTCCGTCCACACTCTCTTCATCGCGGTGCCGCTCTGGTGCCGCCAACCGGATTGGGAGAGTCTGCAGTGGAGATCCAGCGCAGCGTCTATCGCGAAGACCATGAAATGTTCCGCGCCACTGCGCGCCGCTTCTTCGAACGCGAGTGTGCCCCGCGCCAGGCGGAATGGGACCAGGCCGGCCAGGCCGGCCGGGACATCTGGCTGAAGGCTGGCCGCGAAGGGCTGCTGGGCGTCACTGTCCCGACGGAATATGGCGGCGGCGGCGGTGACTTCGGCCACGCGGCGGTGCTCGCCGAGGAGTACCACCGCTCCAGCGTGTCGGGCCCGAGTTTCTCGGTTCACTCCGACATTACCGCGCCCTACATCGCCCGGCTTGGCACGGAAGAGCAAAAGCAACGCTGGCTGCCCCCCGTCTGCCGGGGCGAGAAGATCCTCGCCATCGCCATGACCGAGCCGGGCACCGGTTCCGACCTCAAGTCGATCCGCACCACGGCCGTGCGCGAAGGCGACGAATGGGTCATCAACGGCAGCAAGACCTTCATCTCCAACGGCCTGACCGCCGACTGGGTCGTCGTGGTCTGCAAGACCGATCCGGGCGCCGGCGCCAAGGGAGTGAGCCTGATCATGGTCGAGGCCGACCGCCCGGGCTTCCGCCGTGGACGCAAGCTGGAAAAGGTCGGGCAGCACGCGGCCGATACCGCCGAGCTGTTTTTCGATGACGTGCGGGTGCCGGCGAGCAACCTCCTCGGCGTGGAGAACAGCGGCTTCATCCACCTGATGGAAGAGCTGCCCCAGGAGCGCCTGATCATCGGCGTCTACAGTGCCGCCCGCCTGGAGCGTCAGCTCGAGTTGACGCTGGAGTATGTCAAGTCGCGCAAGGCCTTCAACCAGACCGTCTGGGATTTCCAGAACACCAAGTTCAAGCTGGCCGACGTCAAGGCACAGGCCATCGCCGTGCGCACGATGATCGACTACTACATCGGCCAGCACATGGCGCGCAAGCTCACGCTGCAGGAGGCAGCCATTGCCAAGCTCTTCGCCACCGAGACGCTGTGGAAGTGCCTCGACGAGATGGTGCAGTTGCACGGCGGATACGGCTACATGCTGGAATACCCCATCGCACGCTCGTTCGTCGACATGCGCGTGACGCGCATCTTCGGCGGCACCAGCGAGGTCCTGCGCGATCTCATCTCGCGCAAGCTCTGATTTCATCATTTTTCCCGAGGAACAATCACCATGAGCGAAAAAGTACTGGTTGCCGGCGTCGGCATGATTCCCTTTGCCAAGCCGGGCGCGTGCGCAAGCTACACCGAAATGGGCGCGGAGGCCGCACGCCGCGCGCTGGCCGACGCCGGCATTGCCTACAGCGACGTGCAGCAGGCGTTTGCCGGCTACGTCTACGGCGATTCCACGTGTGGCCAGACCGCCCTGTACGAGGTCGGCATGACCGGCATCCCCATCGTCAACGTCAACAACAACTGCTCGACCGGCTCGACCGCGCTGTACCTGGCACGCCAGGCAATCGCCACCGGCGACGCCGACTGCGTGCTGGCCCTCGGCTTCGAGCAGATGCAGGCCGGGGCGCTGAAATCGCACTGGGACGACCGTCCTGTCACGCGCGCCCGCTTCCAGCCCATCATGCATGGCCTGACCGCCGACATGGCCCATCTGCCGCAAGCGGTGCGCACCTTCGCCGGCGCCGGCCGCGAGCACATGCAACGCTACGGCACGAGCCTCGCGACCTTTGCCGCGGTGCGCGCCAAGGCCAGCCGCCACGCTGCCAACAATCCGCTGGCGCTGTTCCGCAAGGTGGTGACCACCGAGGACGTGCTGAACGACACCCCGCTGTTGCCCGGCGTGCTCACCCGCCTGATGGCATGCCCGCCCACCTGCGGCGGCGCGGCGGCCATCCTCGTTTCGGAGCGCTTCGCCCGCAAGCACGGCCTGCGCACCGACGTGCAGATCCTGGCGCAGGCGCTCACCACGGATCCGCTCGCCTCGTTCGACCCGCCGTCGATGCTGAACTACGTCGGCACGCATATGACCCGCTCCGCAGTCAACCGGGTCTATGAGAAGGCCGGTGTCGGCCCCGAGGATATCGATGTCTGCGAGCTGCATGACTGCTTCGCCCAGAACGAAGTCATCAGCTATGAAGCGCTCGGCTTCTGCCCGGAAGGCGGCGCGGAAAAATTCGTGCGCGACGGCGACAACACCTACGGTGGCAAGGTGGTGGTGGGTCCGTCCGGCGGGCTGCTGTCGAAGGGACACCCGCTCGGCGCAACCGGGCTGGCGCAGTGCTTCGAGCTGACGCACCAGTTGCGCGGCACGGCGGAGCAGCGCCAGGTGGAAGGCGCGCGGCTGGCCCTGCAGCACAACCTTGGACTGGGTGGCGCCTGCGTGGTCACGTTGTACGGCAAGAACTGAACGACACAAGAACGCAGGAGGAGACAAACATGAAGCGTGCACGACTCACCTGGCTGGCGGGCCTTGGGCTAACGTTCGCCATACTGCTGCCGGCACTGGCCGGCGCCGCCGACAGCTACCCTTCGCGGCCGCTGCGCTTTGTCGTTCCGCTCACGCAAGGCAGCGGTTCCGACACCGTAACCCGCTTCGTGGCGGAGCGCGCCGGCAAGTTGCTGGGGCAGCCGGCCGTGGTGGAAAACCGGCCTGGCGCCGACACCATCATCGCCACGCAGAGCGTCCTCACGGCACCGCCCGACGGCTACAGCGTGCTGATGATCTCGCCCAGCGCGATGGTCATCAACCCGCTGGTGCACGATCACCTGCCCTACGATCCCAGGCGCGACCTGCGTCCGCTCGCCGCCGCGATCCGCGCCACGTCGGTACTGGTGACGGGCCCGTCGTCGCCGTACAAGACGTTCGGCGACTTTCTGGCCGCCGCGAAGAAGGCGCCGAACTCGGTCAGCCTGGCGAACTACAGCTACCACTACCGGCTCGGCGCGCTGCAGATGCAGCAGATGTCCGGGGTCGAGTTCAACCACGTCCTCTACAAGGGCGCATCTCAGGCCCAGACCGACGTGATGGGGGGCGCCGTGGACGCGGCGCTGCTCGATCTCGGCGGCGCGCTGCCGCTCATCCGTGCCGGCAAGCTGCGCCCACTGGCTGTCACGACCCGCGCACGCCATCCCGAACTGCCCGATGTCCCGACGGTCGCCGAAAGTGGTCTGCCCGGCTACGAGCTGACGGTCTGGGTGGGCTTCGCGGTCAGCGCGAAAACGCCGGAGCCGGTCGTCGCCAGGCTGGAGGACGCATTGCTCAAGGCCATCGGCTCCGCCGAGTTCAAGAGCTTCGCCGCACAGACGCTGTACGCCGGCGTACTCGGCATGCCCGGGAAGGAAATGAGCCGGATGATCGATGCGGAGCGCGGGCGCTACGCATCGATCGTCAAGACCTACGACGTCAGCGCGCGCTAGTCACCGGCGCGGTCCTTCGCGGCGCCCCGCGAAGGACCATCGAGCATCCATCGGAATACTCAGAGAAGCAACCATGCAACAACAGATCTGCAAAAACCGCGTCGTCGTCACTGGCGCCGCCAGTGCGCCTGCGCAGGAAGTGGTCGCCGAGATTCCGGCACTGGTGCGCCAGGCCGCCGCCAACGCCGATGTTTCCGGCGAGATTCCGCAACGCTGATCGCGAGCCCAAGCCATGACGAAAACCCCGAAATACCTCGGCGACCACGCCGCGCAGACGCCCGACAAGCCCGCCGTCATCAACGGCACCACGGGAGATTTGCTCACATACCAAGAACTTGACGAACGCTCCAACCGCTTCGCCCAGTACCTCTACGCGCTTGGCCTGCGCCGTGGCGACCACCTTGCCATGGTGCTGGAGAACAATATCCGCTGCTTCGAGGTGTGCTGGGCCGCGTTGCGCTCCGGGCTGCTGATCACGCCGGTCAACCGCTACCTGACCGCCCCGGAGGCCGCCTATATCATCGAAGACAGCAATGCCCAGGTCGTCGTGACCTCTTGGGCCATGCGCGACCTGGCCACGGCCCTGCGCGACATCATGCCGACCTGCCGCAAGCGGCTGATGATCGATGGCACGATTCCTGGCTGGGACAGCTACGAAGCAGAAGTTGCTGCCTGCCCCGCCGAGCGCCTGGCCGACGAATGGCTCGGCGCCACGATGGTCTACAGCTCCGGCACAACGGGACGCCCGAAGGGTATCCTCCGCGCCCAGGCCGAAGGCAAGGTCACCGAGGGCTCCGGCTCCGCGCGCCGCCCGCAATTCGACCGCTACGGCTTCGACGCCAATACCGTGTACTTGTCCCCGGCGCCGCTGTACCACACGGCACCACTGGGCTACGGGCTGGAAACGCAGTTCGGCGGCGGTACCGTCATTTTCATGGAGAAGTTCGACGCCGAAGACGCGCTGCGCATGATCGAACGCCATCGAGTCACCCATAGCCAGTGGGTGCCGACCATGTTCATCCGCATGCTCAAGCTCGATGGCGCGGCGCGCGGCGCGTACGACCTGTCAAGCCATCGCGTGGCCATTCATGCGGCCGCTCCATGCCCGCAGGAAACCAAGCGCGACATGATCGCCTGGTGGGGACCGATCCTGTACGAGTACTACGCCGCCACCGAAGGCAACGGGTCGACCAGCCTCGACACGCAGGAATGGCTGGCCCACCCCGGATCAGTCGGCACGGCCCTGCTCGGCCGCATCCGCATCTGCGACGATGACGGCAACGAGTTGCCTGCCGGCAAGACCGGGACGGTGTACTTCGAGCGCGACACGCTGCCGTTCCACTACCACAACGATCCGGAAAAGACACGCGCCGCGCAGCACCCACGCCATCCGAGCTGGACCGCGGTGGGCGACGTGGGGCATGTCGATGCCGACGGCTATCTGTACCTGACCGACCGCAAGGCGTTCATGATCATTTCGGGCGGGGTCAACATCTATCCGCAGGCGATCGAGGATGCGCTGGTGATCCATCCCAGTGTGGGCGACGCCGCCGTCATCGGGGTGCCGAATCCGGAGATGGGCGAGGAGGTCAAGGCCATCGTGGAGCCGGCGGCAGGCGTCAGCCCGACCCCGGAACTGGCGGAGGAACTGCTCGCCTACCTGCGCACGAAGGTGGCGAAGTACATGGTCCCGCGCTCGCTCGACTTTATCGACGCGATGCCACGTCTGCCGACCGGCAAGCTCTACAAGACCTCGCTGCGCGAACGCTACTGGAAGCCGTCATGACGGCCGCGCGGTTCCGCACGCGCCTGACCGACCTGTTCGGCATCCGTCACCCGCTCCTGCTCGGCGGCATGCACCATCTCGGCGAATCCGGCGTGGTGGCGGCTGTCGTCAACGCCGGGGCGATGGGCTTCATCACGGCGCGCTCGTTCGCCACGCCTGACGCGCTGCGCCAGGACCTGCGCCGTTGCCGTGAACTGACCGGCGGCAAGCCGTTTGGCGTCAACCTGACGCTGGCGCGCCGCGCCGGCCACAACGCTGCCGTGCAGGACTGGGTCCGCATCGCGCTCGAAGAAGGCGTGCGGCATTTCGAAAGCGCCGGCAATTCGCCGGCGGAGCTGGTCGGCCCGATCCAGCGCGGCGGCGGCGTGCTGATCCACAAATGCCCGAGCGTGCGCCATGCGCTGTCGGCAGAGCGGCTGGGCGTGGATGCGGTGGCGCTGGTCGGACTGGAAGAAGGCGGCCATCCCGGCGCCAACAAGCTATCGGCGTTCGTCAACGGCGCCTTTGCGCTGGAACGCGTGCGCGTGCCGCTGGCGATCGGCGGCGGCATTGGCAGCGGCCGCCAGATTGCCGCTGCGCTTGCGATGGGCGCCGACGCCGTGGTGCTCGGCAGCCGCTTCATGGTGGCCGACGAGATCATCGCGCATCGGGCGCTAAAGGAACGCATCGCGGCGTCCGACGAACATTGCTCGGTCGCCATCCTCGATACGCTCGGCGACACCTGGCGCGTACTGGCGAACGACACCGCCCGCGCGGTGCAGCAACTCGAAGCGCAGGGTGCGCGCTCGCATGCCGAGTTCGGCGACCTGATTCTCTCGGCCCGCACGCGCGAGCGCGTGTACGAAGGCGGCGATGTCGAAGCGGGCATCGTGTCACTCGGACCGGCCGGCGGATTCGCCGATCGCATCGAGCCGGCCGGTGCCATCGTCGCACGGCTGATGGCCGACGCGCGGCAAGCCACCGCGCGCCTCGGTGCCACCATGTCGTGATGGCACTTTGTACAAAAGAAGCGATACAGGAGACCTCCATGCAATCTCATCAAGACTCCCGGGACATCGCCGTGCGCCATGACGGCCACGTGGCGATCGTCGAGCTGGTACGTCCCCCACACAACTATTTCGACGAGGCGTTGATCCATGACCTCGTTGCGATCTTCGAACGCCTCGACGACGATGCGTCGTGCCGCGCCATCGTGCTCGCCGCGCAAGGCAAGGCCTTCTGCGCCGGCGCCGATTTCTCGGGCGGCCCCACCGATCCGCAGATGCCGCGCCGGATCTACAAGCACGCCGTGCGCCTGTTTCGCACGCGCAAGCCGATCATCGCCGCGGTACATGGCCCGGCCATCGGCGGCGGCGTCGGACTCGCACTGGTGGCCGATTTCCGTGTGACCAGCGACGCCGCGCGCTTCGCGGTCAACTTCAACCGGCTCGGCATTCATCCGGGCTTCGGGCTGTCGGTCACGCTGCCTCGCCTGATCGGCATGCAGCAGGCTACGAAGCTGTTGTTCACCGGACGCCGGATCACCGGCCGCGAGGCGGTCGAGATCGGTCTGGCCGACGTGCTGGCGCCGGACGACGCCGTGCTCGAGCACGCCGTGATGCTCGCGCAGGAAATCGCGGCATCGGCGCCGCTGGCCGTGGTGTCGACCCGCGCCACGCTGCGCCAGGGCCTGGCCGACGCCGTGTCTGCCGCCGTGGACCGCGAGGCGTCGGAACAGGAATGGCAGGTGCAGACTGCCGATTTCGCCGAAGGCGTGGCCGCCACGGCCGCGCGCCGTGCCGCCGTATTCACGGGGAAATAGTGATGCTGAACCAGTTGCTGCAAACCTTCCGCCTCGCCGAGCTTCCGCCCGAGGCCGAGGCCTTCCGCGCCGAAGTCAGGCAATTCCTCGCAGATCACCAGCCGGCGGCGTCCGCCGAGCGCCGCGCGCGCTCGTGGATGGGCTTCGACGCCGATTTCAGCCGTCGCCTCGCCGCGCGCGGCTGGGTCGGGCTGACGCTGCCGCCCGCCTATGGCGGCGCGGGGATCGATGCGTTCCGCCGCTTCGTGCTCGTTGAGGAACTGCTGAGCGCGGGCGCACCCGTCGCCGCGCACTGGATCGCCGACCGCCAGAGCGGTCCGCAGATCCTGCGCTATGGCAGCGAAGCGCAGCGGCAGTTCTACCTGCCGCGCCTGTGCCGTGGCGAGGCATTCTTCTGCATCGGCATGAGCGAGCCCAATTCCGGCTCCGACCTCGCCAGCGTACGCAGCCGCGCCACGCCGACCGGGACGGGTTGGCGGCTGAACGGGCAGAAGATCTGGACGACCAATGCCCATCACTGCCAGTACATGATCGCACTGGTGCGCACGTCGGGCGCGCCGGAGGACAAACAGAAAGGGCTGTCCCAACTCATCGTCGATCTGTCGCTGCCGGGCGTCACGATCCGCCCGATCCACGACCTCACAGGCGACGCGCATTTCTGCGAAGTCGTCTTCGACAACGTCGAGCTTGCCGCCGACACGCTGATCGGCGAAGAAGGCAGCGGCTGGGAGCAGGTCAATGCCGAACTTGCTTTCGAGCGCAGCGGGCCGGAGCGCATCTACTCGAGCATCGTGCTGCTCGACCTGTGGGCGAACCACCTGCGCCGCCATGGCGCCACGCGCGAAGAGGCTGCCGCGCTCGGTCGATTCGTCACGCATATCGCCACGCTGCGCAATATGTCGGTCGCCGTGACGGCCAAGCTCGCACGCCACGAAAGCCCGGTGGTCGAAGCCGCGCTCGTGAAAGACCTCGGCACGGAGATCGAACAGGCCATTCCGGCCTATATCGAATCCGCGATGGCCGCCGACCCGGACTCGCCGCCCGACCCCGAGTTGTACCGCACGGTCGCATACCTGAGCCAGATTTCGCCGACCTTCTCGCTGCGCGGCGGCACGCGCGAAATCCTGCGCGGCATGATCGCGCGCGCGCTAGGCCTGCGCTGAGACGCCCCCGCAGGCCATATACGGGAGACCACCCATGTTCACAGAAGCCATTGAAGCC
Organism: Cupriavidus sp. 05N38; assembly: GCF_056397345.1. Lineage (NCBI taxonomy): Bacteria > Pseudomonadati > Pseudomonadota > Betaproteobacteria > Burkholderiales > Burkholderiaceae > Cupriavidus > Cupriavidus sp. 05N38. The sequence continues at coordinate 104,493 of NZ_JBFTNF010000029.1, read as the reverse complement.
ATCCTGCAGGACCAATTCACGCCGGCTGCCATTCGCGCGATCGAAGCCGGGGCCGATCCCGCGCCTGCGTGGAACGCGCTCGCCGACGCCGGATTTCTCGAACTGCTAGCCGCCGAAGACGCCGGCGGTGCGGGACTGTCGCTGTCCGACCTCTTTTCGATTTTCACCACCATCGGCAGCCACGCCGTGCCGGTGCCGCTCGCGCAAAGCATCGCCGCCCGCGCGCTGCTCGCACGCACCGATACCGCCGCGCCGGGCGGCATGATCACGCTGGCCCAGTCGTGCCGCCGCGAGGCCAACGGCGCGCTCGTGTGCGCATACACGCCGTTCGGTGCGGTCGCCGACTTCACCCTGGCCGGCACGGCTGACGGTTTGCATCTGCTCGACTGCCGCGGGGCCGAGCGCATCGGCACAGGCGTGCGCGGCAGCCAGCGCGCGACATTGCGCTGGCTGCCCGGCGATGTCGCCACGCCTCTGCCCGGTGCGACCTCCGCCGACGTCCAGGCATGGGGCGCCGCACTCCACGCCGCGCTGATCGCGGGGGCCGCCGCGCGCGTCGGCGCGATGACGCTCCAGTACTGCCAGGACCGCTCGCAGTTCGGCAAGTCGATTGGCAAGTACCAGGCGATCCAGCATCAACTGGCGGTCATGACCGAGCACATCGCCGCCGCCACGGTGGCCGCCGAGCTCGCCTTCGGCACCAACGGCACGCAGCCGCAGCGACTGACGGCGGCGATTGCGAAGGCACGCAGCAGCGAGGCGGCGCAACTGGTAGCCGCGAGCGCGCATGGTCTGCATGGGGCGATCGGGGTGACGCAGGAGTATGACCTGCAATTGCTGACGCGGCGGTTGCACGAATGGCGGGCCGCGCACGGATCGGAGGCGTGTTGGTCTGTCCAGGTCGGGGAAGCCCTCCTGGCCAGTGAAGCAGGCACCGTGGAGTTTGTGAGAAAAGCCACGCTATTGGAGGAGCAAGGCGGGAGGCGGGAGGTGGTAAGCGAAGCACTGCTGAAACTGCGCTTCGGCGCGTATGTCCCTTGTCGCGGCTAGCGTGGGCGTATCAGTTCCGAATCGGGCGCAATCAAGCCACCGATAGTGACAGGGATGCTCACTTCTTTCTCCTGATCGGTTCAAGGCCAATGCCGGATGTACCGTTCGAATTGGATTTCGTGCTACCACCGCCTTTCATGAACCTGCGCCCCCGCCCGTCCGCCCACACGATCATTGGACTGTGTGGGCGGCAGGTTCCTGGCGAAATTACGCCTGGAACACCTGGCGATTGGCCTGTACAAACGCAGCCACGGTCTGCGGCGCCTTGCCCGTGATTTCTTCGATAACGCCATCCGTACCGGAGAAGATTCCGTTCTGATAGTCGATGGCGGTTTCAAGGAAATGCTGGATCACGAACTCAGGCAGCTTGTACTTCTCCAGATGTTCGCGATATTGCTCGAGGGTCGATGGCACATAGGTGATCTCGCGTCCCAGCACCTTGCTGATCTCGCTGGCGATCTCCTGCTGATTCAGCTCGACGGGGCCGAATAGAGAGTAAGTCTTGCCAATATGGCCTGCGGGTTCCGCGAGAATGTTGGCGATCAGACGCGCCTGGTCCTCGGCTGCGATCGGCGCATGACGCCCTTCCCCGTAGGGCAGCGTGATCTTGCCTTCCTGCACCAAAGGATCGAGCACCCACGGAAATGTCAGCCATTCGGAGAAGTACGTCGGGCGAATATGGACTGCCGGAACGTCGGACCAGTCGAGAACGCGCTCGGCAATCCAGTGATCGCGCGCGGCATGGCTCCTGGAATCTTCCCGCGCCGAGATTTGCGACATCTCGACCACGACCTCGACGCCGGCACGCCGTGCGGCATCAGCGAAGTACGAGGTGGCCTGGATGTAGCCGGGACGAACCGGATAGCACAGGTACGCGCCGTCCACTCCGTCCATGGCGCGAATCACGTCGTCGTGCTCGAGGAGGTCGCCGACGAAAATCTCTGCCCCTTCTTCGCGCAGGGCTGCGCTCCGCTCATCCTCCTGGTGTACGAAGGCGCGAACCGCGTGCCCCGCCTTCAGCAGGAACCGGACGGTGTAGACGCCGGTCTTGCCCGTGGCGCCCGTGATGAGGAATTTGCGCTGTTCCATTAATTACTCCAATCTGTGAATGTGTCCGACAGGTTTACATCGCCCCGAGGTGTTGCTTCACATCCTCCAGAATCGCCGTTGAAGCGTCGGCATCTTCAACGACTCTTGACATCGTGACGGCCCCGATCATGGCTGCCAGCGCGAACACGGCAGACGACCTGGCTTCCTGCGGCGGCTTGTCCGCCAGTTGCTTCGCCAGTACGTCGACCAGATCATCAAAACCTTGCGCGGCGGCCGCGCGCGTTTGTTTATCGGCCCTGGCGAGTTCGCTTCCCATTGCCGCCAGAGGGCATCCGCCGGTCGGTGTGTCGCGGTGGGCCTGAGACACGTAGGCTTCCACCATGGCGGCGAAACCGCTGGCAGCCTGACTGTCGCGAGCGACCGTTGTCAGCCCCTCGATCACTTCAGTCATGGCCTGAGAACACGCTTCTGCAACCAACTGGTCCTTCGAGTCGAAATGCCGATAGAAGCCGCCCTGCGTAAGGTTCAACGGAGACATCACGTCGCTCAGCCCCGTCGCCTGGATGCCGTTCAGCCGGAATTCCCGCGCGGCAACCTCGACAATGCGTCGACGGGTTTCCGCCGTCTCGACCTTCGTCTTCCTCATCTCGCCGCTCCTGTTGTGTGTGGTCGCTAACAATCTTAAATAGATTGTAGGTACCATCTAAATGGAAGTCAAGAAGAGAAGCTTGCGCGAAGCGAGTGCGGATTAGTAGACCTGAAGCCAGGGGCCGTGGCGCCCTGGGCAGAGGCCTTGAGACCGTTGATCACGGCGGGTCGCATCGAGACGGTCTCAAACCAACGCGTAAGGGCAGATGATTTGCCCACACCCGACGCTCCCCCAATGCAGGCGTTTCCAGAACGCCCGGCACGGGACGGCGGTCAGACAGAAAGGCGACAAGCGAGCCAAAGAGCGGCACACCTCCCGCCCCTGTCTTCTGTTCTAACTGTGTGGGYCGAACGATCACGAAATACGGTCAGGCTGGCTCTTGCGTCCCGCTTGTGCGATGGCGCGCGGCATCTGCCTCGTAGGTGCGCGAGGCCAGGACGAAGAAGACCGCCGCCGCCAGCGCAAACACGGGCGCCAGCGTCAGTGCCGGCTTCAGGCCGAGAACGTCCGAGAACGCGCCGACGAGCAGGGGGCCCGGCGCGAGGCCAATCAGGTTGTTGGCCAGGGAGATGATCGCCGTCACCGTCGCGCGCACGCCGGGATGGGTGACATCGCAAACGATGGCCCCGGAACAGCCTCCGTGCGCGGCGGCGAACAATGCGCCAAGGAAGATCAGGCCCAGGGCCAGCGGACCGGGCGGCAGCGCGAATGCGGTAATCAGTACCAGAGCCGACAGCACCGCATAGGCGGCGGGCACCAGCGCCCGGCGTCGCGGATGCCTGGCGCTAAGCCGGTCCGCCAGACCGCCGCCAAAGATCATGCCGATGCCGGAAGCCAGCACGGCCACGCCGGCCATCAGCCCTGCCTGCTTCACGTCCATGCCCTGGTAGCGGCCGAGGTATGTCGGCAGCCATGCAATGAGGATCGCCGGTATTGCCATCTGCAATCCGCTCGCGACGTAGGTGAGATTGCCCGAGCGCGCGGCAAACACTTCGCGCGCGATCTGGCCGAGGCGCAGCCGGGCCGGCGCGGCATCCCCCTGCCCCTCGGCGCTCAACGCGGCGGTCTTGTAGTCGCGCACGACGAAGGGATAGATCAGGGCCAGCAGCAGGCCCGGCGCCCCCACGGCAAAGAAGGCCATGCGCCACCCCGCCTGGGCCGCCACGGCGCCCCCGACGACCACGCCGAGTACGGACCCGAACAAGCCGGCCGACAGGAATGCGCCCAGCACCGCGGCGCGCTGCCTGGCGGGAAACACATGGGCCAGCAACGCGGCCCCCGCTGCACCGTAAGCCGCCTCGCCGAGGCCGACGAACATCCGCGCCAGCAGCAACTGGCCATAGCTCTGCGCCAGGCCGCAGGCGATAGTCGCCAGGCACCACACGAAGGCCATCAGCGTGATGCTCTTGACTCGTCCCCAGCGGTCCGAGACCAGTGAAATCGGCACGCACAGCACGCCGACGGCAAGCGAGACCACGCTCACCAGCATCCCGAGTTGCGAGTCGGAGAGCGCCCATTCGGCTTTCAAGGCGGGAAATACCGCGCCGATGAGCTGGCGCGACAGATAGTCGGACAGCATCAGGCCAAAGGTGAGCGCGAACACGACCCACGCATGGGCACGCGACAGCCCGGCGGGCGCGTTCAGGGGGGTGTTGGCCGTTACGGCCGACAGGGTAGTGGTTTTCACGTCTGGCATCCCTTGGGTTAAGCCTACTGGTCGAAGTGCATTCAGATGTACGTCGGCCACGCGCGCATCTCGTGCTGGCCGATGCCGCCGTTACCTTCGCGGCGATGGGTGGCCAATGCTTCGATCAGCCAGGCGCGGGTCTGCTGCGGGGGAATCACGGCCTGTACGCCGAAGGCGCCGGCCAGTGCGTAGGCCGAGGTATCGCGCGCCAGTTCGGCCTTCAGTCGGTCAAAGCGCGCCGGGTCGTCCTCGCGCTTGATGCCGTGGAGCACGCTGACGCCGATCTGCGGGTCCATGAAGCTGGTGTCGGCGCTGGTCCAGGCCGCCACCTCGTCGCTGTTGCGGCCGCCGCCCATGTTGATGTAGGCCTGGCCGTAGCTCTTGCGCAGGATGACTGACAGCTTAGGCACGCTGCACAGTTGCACGGCGTGAATCATGTTCATGATATGCGCGGGTGCAGCCTTGCGCTCGCCCTCGATGCCGACCAGGAAGCCCGGCGTGTCGACCAGGAAGAGGATCGGTATGTTGAACGAATCGCACATCACCAGGAACGACGTGACCTTGCGGCAAGCCTCGKGGTCCATCGCGCCGCCCTTGAACATCGGATTCGAGGCGACGATGCCCACGCTCTCRCCATTCAGCCGCGCCAGGCCGGTCACCGCGGCACGACCGAAGCGATCCTTCAGGTTGAAGAAGCTGCCTTCGTCGACGATGCCGGCGATGACCTTGCGCATATCGTAGGTCTTGCTGCGCGCCGACGGCACGAGTTCGAGGAGCCTGTCCGCGTCGGGCGCGGTCGCCTTGGCAGCCGGGAGGCTCGGCGGGCGGACGCCGGCGTGCGACGGCAGGTAGCCGAGGAAGCGGCGGATTGCCGCCAGCGCTTCCTCGTCGCTGTCGACGATCACGTCCACCAGCCCGGTCTGCTCGGCATGCAGCTTCCAGCCGCCGAGTTCCCCGGGATCGACCGCTTCGCCGATGGCCAGCGACGTGACCCGCGCGCTCGACACCGCGAGGAACGCGCCCTTGCGCATGACCACGAAATCGGAAAGGCAGGTGTACCAGGTCGACGAGCCCAGGCAAGGCCCGAGCACCGCGCTCACCCAAGGAATTTCACGCCGGCGGCAGTACTGCTGCGGGTCCTGGCCGGCACCGGCCATCGCTTCCGCGCCCAGGCTGTCAGGCACACGCGAGCCGCTCGACTCGCCCAGGAAGATCAGCGGCATGCCGCTGCGCGTGGCCGTCTCCTTCAGGCGGGCGATCTTGCGCATGTTGACCGCCGAGGACGACGCGCCCATGACGGTCATGTCGTTCGACACCACCGCCACTCGCCGTCCGTCGACGCGCCCCGTGCCGGTGATCTTGGCGTCGGCCGGCGATGTGCCGCGGTCGGCGGGAAGCACCGAGACCGCCAGCATGCCAGTCTCGCTGAACGAGCCGTCGTCCAACAGTTGCGCGATGCGCTCGCGCGCGTTCAGATGGCCGCTGGCCCGGCGCCGGGCGAGCTTGGCTTCGCCTCCCATCGCCAGGGCCTCACGGATACGGGCGTCGAGCCGGGCGCGTTGTGCCTCGTAGCTGCCAGGGCCCGCTGCGGTATCCGTCACCGGGTCGGGAAGTTCGAGCGTGGTGTCCATGCCGGTGGTCCTCCCTTAGCGCATCGTGCGGCCGACCGGGCCGAGGCGGCGGGCGGTGGCCCGGTATGCGTCTTCGACCCAGGCGCAAAGCAGCGGTCGCGTGCTCGCCGGTTCGATGATGTCGAGCACACCGAAGCGTTCGGCGGTGCGCATCGGCGAGGAGATCGCGTGGTAGTGCGCCTCCAGGTCCAGGCGGTGTGCGACCGGGTCCGCGGCCGCGGCGATGTCCTGCTTGTAGGCCGCGGCAACGCCGCCTTCGACCGGGATCGAGCCCCAGCGTGCCGACGGCCACGCATAGCGGTTCGGCAGCGCGGTGCCCGACGGCCCGTGCCACGGGCTCAGCATGGCGCCGGCCAAGCCCACGCAACGCCGCAGCACGATCGCCAGCCAAGGCACGCCAGACTGCTCGATCGCATGCATGGCCTGCAGCGCGGCGGACAGCGTGCCTTCGCGCTCGGCGTCGGGGCCGGTCATCACGCCCGGTTGATCGGCCAGGTTGACGATGGGCAGGTGGAAGGTGTCGCACAGGTCGACGAAGCGCGCCATCTTCAGCGCGGCGGCGCGCGTCAGGGCGCCGCCCATCACCATCGGGTTGTTGGTCATCACGCCTACCGCATGGCCGTTCAGGCGCGCCAGGCAGGTGATGGTCGAGCCGCCGAAGTCCGGCGACATCTCGAACAGCGAGCCTTCATCGAAGATCGCCTTCAGGATCTTGCGCGCCTGGAACACCTTGCGCTTGTCGGCGGGGATCGCGCGGTTGAGCCACTCGTCGCAGCGATCGACCGGATCCTCGCAGGCCACGCGCGGCGGCTGTTCCCACACATTGCCGGGAAGGTACGAAAGGAAACGCCGCGTGGCCTCCAGGGCCTGCTCTTCGGTTTCGACGGCCAGGCTCACCGCGCCGCTGAATCGGTGCATCGCGTCGTAGCCGCCCAGCCCCTCCTTGTCGATGTCGAGGCCCAGCGCCTGCTTCACTACCGGCGGCCCGCCGGCGAAGACCTGGCTCTTGCCACGAATCATGATGGACAGGTGGGCGGAACCGACCCGCACCGCGCCAAGGCCCGCGCAGGCGCCCAGCGCGATACCAACGACCGGCACGGCGCCGAGCAGCTGCGTCATCGGCAACATGGCGTAGCCCTGGATCTTGGTGTGGCCGAGCTTGTCGAGCAGCTTGACGCTGCCGCCGGCGCTGTCGACCATGCGCACGATCGGCAGCTTGTACTCCCAGGCGTAACGGTCAGCGTAGATCCACTTTTCCGATACCGAGCCTTCGGACGAGCCGGCGCGGATCGTGAAGTCGTCGGCCGCCACCACCGTGCGCCGCGCGTCGATCTTGCCGATGCCGACGACCGCATTGCTGGGCGTGAACTGCTCGCGCTTGCGATCCGCGCCGTATTTGACGGAACCGGCCAGCACGCCGATCTCGGCGAAGCTGCCGGCGTCGAGCAAGTAATCGATACGTTCGCGCGCGGTGAGCTTGCCTTGTGCGTGATGGCGCGCGACCTGCTCCTCGCCGCCGAGTGCATGCGCGATGGCGCGGCGCTGTGTCAGCTCATGGAGCTCGTCCGTCCATTCGCCATTGGCAGGTTGGGTTGCAGGTTGGGTTGGAGACTGCGTTGCGGGCTGGGTTGCCTGAGTCGTGTTCATTTGGAAATCGCTCCTTCTGCATGGCGCGCCAGGTAGGCGTCGCGCAAGTCGTTCTTGGTCACCTTGCCGGCATGGTTGCGCGGCAGCGCGTCGACAAACTCGATCACGCGTGGCTTCTTGTAGCCGGCGATCAGCCCGGCGCAATGGCGGCCGAGCGCATCGGCGTCGCCGCCCTGTCCGGGCCGGCGCACCACGAATGCCGCGACCACCTCGCCCCACTCGGCGTCGGGCAGGCCCAGCACCGCCACCTCCGCTACAGCCGGATGCGCGTGCAGCGCGTCCTCGACTTCGCGCGCATAGACGTTGAAGCCGCCGCTGATCATCATGTCCTTGTTGCGGCCGACGATGTAGAGAAAGCCTTCGTCGTCGAAGCGGCCAAGGTCGCCGCTGTAATACCAGCCGTCACGGATGGATTCGCGCTCCAGGTCTGGCCGGCGCCAGAACGCCACGGCGCCGATGCCCTGGTGCGCCAGTGCGATCTCGCCCACCTCACCGGTCTGCAAGGCTTGCCCGTCGGCATCGCGCACCGTGATCCCGACATTCATGGTCGGCCGGCCGCACGAGGCGATGCGCGCCGAGGGCTGGCCGTGCTCCAGGTGCTCGTGCGGGTAGAGCACGGACAAGGGCTGGACCGCTTCGGTCATGCCGTATTGCTGGCGCAGGATCGGACCCAGCCGCTGCAGCGCCTCATGGATCGTGCTGGTTGGCGTCGGCGCGGTGCCGTAGTGCACGCGCCGCAGGGCAGACACGTCCGCGGCGGGGTTGGCGGCCAGCGCTTCAAGCAGGCGGCTCAGCATGGTAGGCACCACCATCAACTGGGTGATGCGATCGCTGGCGATCTGCGCCAGCACCTGCCCGGCATCGAAGCGGTCGGCCACGATATTGCGTGCCCCACGCAAGTAGCACGGCAGCAGGTGCACCCCGGCCGCGTGTGTGAGCGGGCCGGCGTGAAGCATCGCGTCATCGATGCCGAGGCCGTATTCCATGGCACCAAACTGGTTGGCCAGGCGTGCTTCCCAGCGCTCGATGCTATAGGCAACGCCCTTCGGCTGGCCGGTCGTCCCCGAGGTGTAGGCGATTCGCAGCAGCAGACCGGCCGGCACCTCAAGGCCCGGGAAACGGTCCGAAGCGCGGGCGAGCAGCGCATCGAACCCGAGCACGCCGGCGTCATGCCAGCCCACGCCGATCACGTGCCGCAGCGACGGCACGTGATGGCGCACCTGCTGCGCAATCTCGCGAAACTCGGCGCCGGCGATCAGCACCGAAGCCTCGGCGTCGTTGAGGATCGCCGCCTGCTCGCGCAAGGTGTGGCGCGCGTTCAGGGCCACGTAGGCCTGCGCCGCCTTTTCGGCGCCGAACTGGCTGTCGATGCTCTCCACCGAGTTGTTGAGCAGCACGGCAAGCCGTTCGCCGGGACGCAGTTCCAGGCCGATCAGCGCGTTGGCGAGCTGATTGCTGCGCCGTTCGATCTGCGTATAGCTGAAGCTGCGGTCGCGGAACACGACCGCGGGCCGGTCGCGAAACTGCGCTGCGGCCCATGACAGGGCATGGCCTGCGATTCTCTTTGCACTCATTGGAGCAAGTCCTTTGTTCGGAGGGCGGCACTCGCCCTTTCGTGTCCGGCGGCTTCGCGCCCGGCGCTCGCCGTGTCCGCCTCCAGTTGCCTCACGGCTTCGTGGCGCGAAGCGTCGATCAGTTGTTCGATGGCATTGGCCGCGCGGTTCGCGTCGCCGGCCTTCAGGTCGTTCAGCAGCGTCCGCCAGATGCGTGCCGATGCTTCGCGTCGCGCCGCGGTGGCCAGCCCGAGCCTGGCGTAGCGCCGCGTCTGCCGCGCCAGCGAGCCCAGGATTTCAGCGAGCCGCTCGTTGCCGGAACTGTCGGCCAGCATGCGGCCCAGGCGGTCGATGATGGCGAGATAGGCGTCGCCCGGGCCGCAGCCCTGCACCACCGTTTCAAGCTCGCGCACTTCGGCGTCGATCCAGGCAATGACCGCATCGTTGCGGCGGCCAAGCCGGCGGATCATCGCGGCCACCAGGTCGCGGCGGATATCGAAGAGGTCGCAGACCTCCTTGATGGAGAGCTGCGTGACGTGGGCGCCACGATTGGGCAGGATGCGCACGACCGAGTCCTTCTCCAGGATGCGCAACGCTTCGCGCACCGGTCCGCGGCTCACCGCGAACTGCTCGGCGAGCGTTTCTTCGCGGATGCGTTCGCCCGGCGCGTACTCGCCCCGTTCGATGGCCGCGAAGATGCGCTCTGCGATCTGCTCCGGCACCGTCTGCAAGTGATGGCTCGCGCCGGCGCGCATCGGCGCCCCTTGCGAGTCCCCTGCCGCGTCCGGGTGCTTCATGGCGCTCACTCTTCTTCGAAGACCGCGATTTCCTGCCCTTCGCGCACCGGCTCGCCCTCGGCGATCAGCAGCTTGAGGACCCTGCCGACTTCGGGCGCCAGCACCGGGATCTCCATCTTCATCGATTCGAGAATCATGATGGTGTCGTCGGCCTGCAGCGCGGTGCCTGGTTCCACCACTACCTTCCACACGGTGCCGGTGATCTCGGATCGAATCGTCTCTGTCGTCATGTCGAGTTCCTGAATTAGCCCGACCCCACGTCGGATGACTGGACTTTATTCTACATTACGATTGTTGACAATAGGAATGTGAGCATGATTTAATGAATCCATGCGCTGACGAAGACGCGCACACTTCCGTAGATGGAGACAAAGCCATGCCCCTTTCCCATACCGACGTACGTCGTATCCTCGAAATCCTCGACAGCGCTGAACACCTGGAATCGCTGGACGTGACGGTCGGCGAGTTCGCGCTGCATGCCCGCAAGCCCGGGGCCGCGGCGTTCGCGCCAGAGCGGGCACCGCAGTCCGCCGCCCCGCGCGCCGCCGTGCCTGCGGCGCAAGCCCCCGGCACCACCGGTGCGTCTGCCGCGCCACCCCCTCTTGAAGACGTGCCTGCGGGCCTGGTTGCGGTACGCGCGCCGATGGTCGGCACCTTCTATCTGCACCCCAGCCCCGACCAGCCGGCCTTTGTCGCGGTGGGCAGCACGGTCGATATCGGCGACACGGTGTGTCTGGTCGAGGTGATGAAGATGTTCAACTCGGTCAAGGCCGAAGTGGCAGGCACCGTCGAGCGCATCGTGGTCGAGGACGGCAAGCCGGTGCAGCACGGCCAGATCGTGATGCTGATGAAGCCGGCACAGGAGGGCTGAATATGAACAACAATGCACAAGCCCCCGTGGCAAAGCGCGATATCCGGCGCGTGTTCGTCGCCAACCGTGGCGAAATCGCCGTGCGCGTGATTCGCGCCTGCCGCACCCTGGGTATCGAGGCGGTGGCAGGTGTCTCCGAAGCGGACACCGATACGCTAGCCGCCAGGCTGGCCGACGAAATGGTCGTGCTCGGTCCCCCGCTCGCTGCCGAGAGCTACCTGCGTGCCGACAAGATCGTCGAGGCGGCTTTGCGCACTGGCTGCGACGCGGTGCATCCCGGCTACGGCTTCCTGTCCGAACGCTCGTCGTTCGTGCGCGCCTGCATCAAGGCCGGGCTGGTGTTCGTGGGGCCGTCTGCCGAAGCCATCGATGCGATGGGTGACAAGATCACCGCCGTGGGCCTGGCCGAGCAGGCTGGCGTACCGCGCGTACCCGGCTCCGGCGCGCTGGCCGATGTGGCGCATGCGCGCCACGTCGGGGCGCAGATCGGCTACCCGGTGCTGATCAAGGCCACCGCCGGCGGCGGCGGGCGCGGCATGCGGGTGGTCAGGGAAGAAAGCGAACTTGAATCGCTGATGAGCTCGGCCGCCAACGAGGCGCAGTCCGCGTTCGGCGACGCCACGCTGTATATGGAGAAATTCATCGAGCATGCGCGCCATATCGAGATCCAGGTGATGGCCGATGCGCACGGCAACGTGGTCTACCTTGGCGAACGCGAATGCTCGACGCAGCGCCGCCACCAGAAGCTGATCGAAGAGGCACCCTCCCCGGCGGTCGATGCGGCAATGCGCCAGGCCATGGGCGAGTGCGCGGTGAGCCTGACACGTAACGCCGGCTACTGCGGCGCGGGCACGATCGAGTTCGTGGTCGACCAGCGCGATAACAAGTACTTCTTCCTGGAGATGAACACGCGCATCCAGGTCGAGCACCCGGTGACGGAGATGATCACCGGCTTCGACCTGGTMGCCGAGCAGATCCGGGTTGCGGCCGGGCTGCCGCTGTCGTTCACGCAGGACGACGTCCAGCTGCAGGGACATGCCATCGAATGCCGCATCAACGCCGAGGACCCGGACCGCAACTTCCTGCCGCGTCCGGGGCTGATCTCGCGCTGGGACGTGCCAAGCGGCGAAGGCATCCGCGTCGATACGCATTGCTATGCCGGCTACACCGTGCCGCCCTACTACGATTCGCTGCTCGGCAAGCTGATCGTGCATGCGGCCACGCGCGAGCAAGCCATCGCGCGCATGCGCGCCGCACTGGAAGGCCTGCAGGTCGAAGGCCCGACCACGACCGCGCGCTTCCATGACGCCGTGCTGGCGCATGAAGACTTCGTCGGCGGCCGGGTCACGACGCGCTGGGTCGAAGATACCTTCCTGCCGCAGCGCAAGGCGGAGCAAAAGGCCGCTGCGCAGGCCGCCAAGCAGGCACTGGCTGCCGCCGAGGTGAAGTCATGAGCACGCCCGCCCTGCGTTACACCGACGTCAGCCTGACCGACGGCCAGAGCGCGCGCTGGGCCGGCGCCATGACGACCCCGATGATGCTTGCCGTCGCCGCGCGGCTGGCGGCGGCCGCCCCGGCGGCGATCGAAGTCGCCTCCCCGGCCACGCTGCAGCAATGCGTGACGAGGGGCGAAGACCCCTGGCAGCGCATCGCGCTGCTGCGCGAACGCTGCCCCGGCATTGCGCTGCGCGCCGCCATTGCGCTGCTGACGGAACATGGCAGGCGCGGCATCGATGTGCTACCGACCGAGGCCGTCACGCTGTGGTTGCGCGAACTGGCGCAGCGCGGCGTGTCCGAGATCGTGCTGCTCGACCCGATGGTGGAGATCGCGCGTATCGCGCCGGTGCTGAAGGCTGGCAAGGCGCTCGGCCTGACCATGATCGCGGCCCTGCCGTTCGCGCCCGGCTCCACGCACAGCGACGATGCGTTGCAGGAGCAGGCCGCGGCCCTGGCCGAGGCAGGCGCGGCCCGCGTGATGCTGCGCGACGAAGCCGGCCTGCTGACCCCGGACCGCCTGGCCACGCTGCTGCCCGCGCTGCGCGCGGGACTGGGCACGGGACCGGGCGCCACGCCGCTGGATCTGCATCTGCGCTGCCAGACCGCGCTCGGTCCCATGGTTGCGCTGGAGGCGATACGGCTGGGTATCGCCGGGCTCGACACCGCGTTCGCGCCGCTCGCCAACGGCGCCTCGGTGCCGGCGCTGGGCACGCTGCTGAAATCGCTGCGCATGCTGGCCCTGGGAACACCGGCGAGCGAGCAGACACTGCACGCCGTGGGCGACGCCGGCCGCCTGCTCGCGGAACTGGCCGATCGCCACGGCTTCGCGCCGCCCCGCCCGTGGGTCTTTGACCTCGCCCCCTACGCACACCAGTTGCCGGGCGAAGTCGCTGCGCAGTGCATGCAACGGCTGGCCGAACTGGGGCTGACGCACAAGCTGCACGCCTTTGCCAACGAGTGCGCGCTGGTCCGCAGCGAGATCGGCATGCCGCCGATGCTGGCGCCGTTCGCGCGGCCGATTGCGGAACAGGCGCTGCGGCACCTGCAGGGCCTGCCGCGCTATGCCGAGCTTCGGCCCGGCGTGCGCCGCGCCTTGCAGCAGGTTCACGGCGCGGCGGCAGGCAATGTCGACGCCGGGTTGCTCCAGCGTGTCGGTGCGGTGCCCAAGGCAGCGGCACCATCGCTCGCCGCATTGCGCGCGGCACATCCCACGTCGAATGACGCGGCGCTGGTGCTCTTCCTTGCCTGCGGCGTCGCACCGGAATCGCTTCCTGCACCGGCTTCACCAGACGCGCTGCGTTATGTACCCACCACGCCAGCGGATGCACTCCTGGCCGGACTCACGGCACGCGCCGCACCCTATGCGCAACTCAGCGTGCAGGGCCCCGGCGTTTCGATCCAACTCCAGGGCACGGAGGGCTGAACTCATGCTCGAAGACCTCAAGAAACTGGTCGCCGCGGAAACCGCGCGCACCGGCAAGCGCCGCACCATCCACCTGACCGACGACACGCTGCGCGACGGCCAGCAATGCCTGTGGGCCACCCGCATGCGCACCGAGCACATGCTGCCGATAGCGGAACGCATGGACCAGGCCGGCTTCCTGTCGCTGCAGGCGATCGCGCTGGTGCAGTTCGATGCCAGCGTGCTGTTCCTGAACCAGGACCCGTTCGAACGCATCCGCCTGCTGCGCGAGCGCTTCACGCGCACGCCGCTGCGCGCCGCCATCCGCAGCAACCTGATGCGCGGCTTCTTTCCGGTGGCCGACGACATCACCGAGCTCTTCGTCGAGCGGCAGATCGCCAACGGCGTCCGCGACATCGGCATCTTCGATGCGCTGATGTGCTCGGACAACCTCGCCCCCAGCATCGCCACGGCGCGCCGGCTCGGCGCCAACGTGACGCTCTTGCTCGGCTACAACATCGCGCCCGGCTATGACGACGCCTTGTATGCGCGCAAGGCGCGCGAGGCCGTCGAGCGCTTTGGCGTGCAGACCGTCACGCTGGCCGATGCGGCCGGCATCCTGACGATCGACCGCGTACGCACCCTGGTGCCGGCAATGAAGCAGGCCATCGGTGATCGAGCACGACTGGAATTCAACACCCACTGCCTGACCGGACTCGGGCCGCTGCTCGCACTCGAGGCCGCGGTGCACGGCGCCGACAGCATCCTGACGGCGGTGGACCCGATGGCCAATGGCAATTCGCTGCCGGCCAGCCAGATGATTGCGCGCAACCTGCGCGAGATCGGCTTCGACGTGGTGGTCAATGACGACTTGCTCGACGAAGTGGGCGCGTATCTTGGCGCGCTGGCCGAGCGGGAAGGCCATCCGGTCGGCGTGCCTGCCGAATACGAGCCCAGCCACTACATCACCCAGTACGCGGGCGGCGCGATGAGCAACCTGGAATCTCAGCTCAAGCTCGCCGGCATTTCCGACAAGCTGCCGGCGGTGCTGGAAGAGATCGGGCGGGTGCGGGTGGAGCTCGGCTCGCCGATCATGGTCACGCCCTATCCCGCGATCATCGGGGCGCAGGCGGTGATGAATGTCATCAACGGCGAGCGCTACAAGGCCGTCCCGGATGAAGTGAAGAAGTACGTCTGCGGGTATTTCGGCGCCCTGCCGCTGCCGGTCGACGCGAACGTGAAGGACAAGGTCATCGCCAACGGCTCGAAGGATGTGAGCCTGACGCCCCCCGTGATCGAACCGGTGCTGCCGGGCTTGCGCCAGCGCTACAAGAACATGGGCGACGACGAACTGCTGCTGCGCTATATGTACGGCGACGAGAAGGTAAACGGCCTGGCGCCGACGGGCACGGGCGACAGCTTCAGCGTCCACCACCCGGTCGTCGATCTCGTGGCCGGCCTGGCACAGCGCCAGAGCAAGGCGAAGGTGCAGGTCCGCGGCAGCGAGTTCTCGCTGAGCGCGAACTGAGGAGCGCCACATGAACGTTTCCCTCGCAAGGCCGCAGCCGATTCCCACCGCCGAGACCGCGCACTACTGGCAGGCGGCGCACGAAGGCCGGCTCGAAATACAGTATTGCCCGGCCTGTACGCGCCACCAGTTCTACCCGCGCCGCTTCTGCACGCAATGCCTGTCCGACCAGCTCGAATGGGTGCAGGCGAGCGGCCACGGGCGGATCTATACCTACACCGTGTGCCACGTCGCCGCGCATCCCGCCTTCGCGTCGGACGTGCCGTATGCGATCGGCATGATCGAGCTCGACGAGGGCGTGCGCATGCTGGCAGGCATTGTCGACGCCGACCCCGATTGCCTTGCCGTCGGCGCGCCGGTCGAGGTGTGCTTCGAACGCATCAGCGACGACGTCGCACTGCCGATGTTCCGGCTCACGGGCAGCGCCAATGCCCGGCCCGTTCCCGATACCAGAGACAAACCATGATCATCGATTCCTTCGACGCCGGCGCCACGGCATATCCCGACCGCATCTTCGTCCAGGGAGGCGACGTGCGCCTGAGCTACCAGGACGCGGCCGGCGCATCGCACGCGGTTGCCGCCGCGCTGGTGCGCGACGTGCAACCGGGCACGCACGTCGGCATGCTGTCGCCCAATCATCCGATGGTGCTGCCGGCGATGCTGGGCGTGATGCGCAGCGGTGCGGTCTTCGTGCCGCTCAACGCGCGCGATCCCATCGAGGACATCATCTGGTTCGCCAGTTTCTGCGAGATCACCGTGCTGATCTGCCATCCGCAGTACGCGCCGCACCTGGAACGCCTGAAGCAGGAGATCCCGACGCTCAGGCGCGTCATCGGGCTGACGGAGCCGCTGGAGCCGAACGGCCACTGCATCGCGCAATGGGTGAAGGACTTCGCCGGGACGCGCGTGACGGTGCGGCGCGAAGCGGACGACATCGCCATCATCAAGTCGTCCGGCGGCACCACGGGCCGTCCGAAGGCGATCATGCAGAGCCACCGCTCGCTCGAGACGGCCTACCGGATCAGCAACCAGTTCACGCCACCGCGCAAGGACCCCGTGCACCTGGTGGTGGCGCCGCTCACGCATGCCGCGGGCGCCACGATGGTGGCACTGGCACGCATCGGCGCGCGCAACGTGATCGCTGCGTCGGCCGATCCGGGCGTGATCCTCGAAGCGATCGAGCGCGAACGCGTGACGCATATCTTCCTGCCGCCGACCATGATCTATCGCCTGCTCGCCCACCCCGATGCGCGCACACGCGACTGCTCCTCGCTCGAGTACGTGCTGTATGGTGCCGCGCCGATGTCGGTCGACAAGCTGCGCGAAGGCATCGCCCTCTGGGGCCAGGTGTTCATGCAGAGCTACGGCCAGTCGGAAGTGCCCGGTGTCATCACCTGCCTGTCGCGCAAGGATCATTTCGTGCACGACGACCCCGAACTCGACAAGCACCTCGGCTCCGCCGGCCGCCCCTCGGGCGCCTGCGAGGTGGCGCTGATGGACGACGAGGGCAATATCGTGGGCACGGGCGAACGCGGCGAGATCGTGGCCCGCGGCGACCTCGTCTCGCCCGGCTACTACAACAACCCCGAAGCCACCGCCGAGGCGCGCGCCTTTGGCTGGCACCACACCGGCGACATCGGCGTGTTTGACGAGAACGGCTACCTGTATGTGGTCGATCGCAAGAAGGACATGGTCATCTCCGGCGGCTTCAACATCTACCCGAGCGAGATCGAGCAGGTGATCTGGGGCCACCCGGCGGTGCAGGACTGCGCCGTGGTCGGCATACCCGACGCCGACTGGGGCGAACGCCTGACCGCCGTGATCGAGCTCAAGCCCGGTTGCAATGCCACCGCCGACGAGATCGTCGAGCTGTGCCGCAAGCGCTTCGGCAGCCTGAAGACGCCCAAGCAGGTCGAGTTCTGGCCCACGCTGCCACGCAGCCCGGTCGGCAAGGTGCTGAAGAAGGATGTGCGAGCGCAGCTTACGGCTGCATCAAAGCCGGTTTGAAAGGATGGACATGGACCCGAAAGCACTGAGTGGCCGCTATGCCATCGCGGGCGTCGGCGAGGCCGGCATGGGCAAGGCCCTGCCGGGCGACACCGCGTTGTCGCTGCAATGCGACGCGGCGCGGCTCGCGATCCTGGACGCGGGGCTGAAGCCCTCCGACATCGACGCCGTCTTCGCGCACTGGGACGACCGCGCCGCCGGCTTGCTGGTGACCGAGCACATGGGGCTGCAACCGCGCTATGTCGACAGCACCGTGGTCGGCGGGCAATCCAACCTGACGCATATCGCCCATGCAATGGCGGCGATGGAGGCGGGACTGTGCAATGTGGCGCTGATCACCTATGGCAGCACGCAGCGCCTGGACCRCAGCCGCGCGCGCGGCGGCCATGCGCAGGATGCCCGCATGCCGAACGGCCAGTTCGTGCAGCCGTACGGCATGCTGAGCCCGATCGGCTTCTACGCGATGCAGGCACGCCTGCACATGCATCGCTACGGCACGCTTGCCGAAGACCTTGGGGAAGTCGCGATCGCGGCGAGGCGCTGGGCACAGCGCAATCCGAATGCGGTCGCGCGCGAGCCGCTGACCATGGCCGACTACCTGGCCTCGCCCATGGTCGCCGACCCGCTGCGCAAGCTCGATATCTGCCAGGTCACCGACAGCGCCGGCGCCATGGTGCTGGTGCGGACCGGGCGCGCGCGCGACTTGCGCCGTCCGCCGGTGCTGGTGCAAGGGTTCGCGGAGCAATATATCCAGCACGCCACGCCGTTTGGCATGGACGACTGGATCGACAATGGCGTGCTCGCGGAGATGGGCCGGCTGGCGCTGGAGCGCGCCAGCCTGAGCCGTAGCGAGATCGACATCGTGCAGATCTACGACGCGTTCACCAGCAACGTGCTGATCGGCCTGGAGGAGCTGGGATTCTGCGGGCGCGGCGAGAGCGGCGCCTTCGTGCGAGGCGGGCGCATTGCGCCGGGCGGGGCATTTCCGCTGAATACCTCGGGCGGCGGCCTGTCCTTCAATCACGGCGGCATGTTCGGCATGCCGCTGATGATCGAGTCGGTCCGTCAGCTACGCGGGGATTGCGGGGAGCGCCAGGTGCCTGGCGCCCGCAACTGCCTGGTGCAGGCGGGCGGCCTGGTGATGTCCGCGTATATGGTGATGGTGCTGGGAACGGCTTAGCCGATTCAGACGGTGCGCGGCGCGGCATCCCGCTGCGCTTCGAGCTGCCTGATCGCCTCGCGCATCGAATCGCCGATCAGCTTCTCGGCCGCTTCCGCCGCGGCATCGAGGTTGCCCGACTTGAGGCCCTTTTGCAGCGTGCGCCAGTTGCGGGCCGATTCCTTGCGCCGTGCCGGCGTGGACAGGCCAAGCTGGGTGTAACGCAGCGTCTGCCGCGCCAGCGAACCCAGGATCTCGGCCAGGCGCTCATTGGTGCAAGCCTCGCGCATGACGCGCCCGAGGCGGAACGAGGTTTCGATGAAGGCGACGGTGCTATCCGCCTCCTGCGCCAGCGTTTCCAGCGCGCGCACGTCGGCATCGATGGTCGCCGCAATCTGCGCCGCCTCTTCCGGGCTTAGCCGGCTTACCATGGTGCCGGAAAGCTTGCCGCGAATCTCGAAGATGTCTGCAACCTCCTTGATCGATAGCTGGGTGACGTGGGCGCCCTTGTTGGGCAGGATGTTCACCACCGAATCCTTCTCAAGGATGCGCAAGGCCTCGCGCACCGGTCCGCGGCTGACCGCGAACTGCTCGGCCAGCGCTTCTTCACGGATACGCTCGCCCGGGGCGTATTCGCCATTCGCGATGGCAGTGAAGATGCTGTCGGCGATCTGCTCGGGCAGTGTCCTCAGCTGGCGGCTGGCGGGACGATTGGATTGTGTGGTCATGTCGAAAGCTCGAAACTGCGCAATTATGAAACTACGATTGTAGACAAACGCAATGTAAGCACGAGATTAGACCACAACTGCGCGCGCAAGATCACGAGCCGTGAAGACAGACTGCGCTAAACCACGACGAATCACGACGAACCATCATGTCAAAGCCCCAGATCCTGACCTATATCGATGCCGGCACCTCCGACGGCACCGCGCGCCTGATGCGCACCATCGGGCAGCAGCTTCGTTCCGGTATGTACGAGATCCGCACGGTCATGGCCGATGACATCCGGCATGACGCATCGCTGTTCGATGACGCAGTGCTGTTCGTCATGCCGGGTGGCGCCGACCTGCCCTATTGCGCAGCGCTGAACGGCGCCCCCAACGCGCGCATCCGGCGCTTTGTCGAACAAGGCGGGGTCTACCTGGGCATCTGCGCGGGTGCGTACTACGCCTGCAGGGAACTCGCCTTTCACGCCGGCAGCGCGGGCGAGATCTGCGGCACGCGGGAGCTGAGCTTCGTGGACGCGGTTGCGGTGGGCTCCTTGCCCGAACTCACGGGAGGCGTCGCCTATGACGGCACGCCGCGCAGCACCGCCGCGGTGGAGATCCGGACGACGGAACGGCTGACCGCTGCGCCGGTGTCGCTCTACACGCACTACCACGGCGGCTGCCGCTTCGATTTCGGCGATGCGCCGGGGCCGGAGACCCAGGTCCTGGCCGTTTATACCGGCATCGAAGGCGACCCGCCCGCGATCGTGAGCTCACGCGTGGGCAAGGGCAGCGCGATCCTGACCGGCGTGCACCTGGAGATCTCGGAGCGCGAGTGCAAGGACGCCTTGCTAGGTCACAGCGACAGGACCGCGCACAYCCACGTCTGCCAGAGGCTGGCGCAGACGGGCGAGGCGCGACTGGCGGTGTTCCGCCAGTTACTGTTCCATGCCGGGCTCGCGCTGGGTTGACCGCTCAGGGCGTCCAGTACCAGATGGCGGAGTTGGAGATAAAGGTCTCCCACATGGCGTGCGGCTTGGCGGGATCATCGTCCTCGTAGCGACGGGCCAGTACCCATTGGGCCTCGATGCGCTCGCGCGATGGATCGCCCAGGCCATCCTGCTCGCCCGCGGCTAGGTAGCGACCGGCAAAGGTGGTCAGCGAGGCATGCTGCTCAGCTTGGTTCTTCCAGAGCACCGTGAATCCGATCAGCGCGCCGTCGGTCATGCCGTGCGTCTCGAACCAGGCGCTGGGATCGGGCTTCCCGACCTTGGTCTGGTAGCGCCCGGTAAAGTGGGCACCCGGCCCGATGGAGAGGATTTCGAGCCCGCCGCCGTTGCGGCTGAGCCATCGTCCGACCCGGATTGTCATGGTGTCTCCTTGGTATTGCCCAGCATGTTTGAACGGGGAGAACTGCGCACTTAGTTTAGGACAGCGGTTTGCCGGGGACAACTTTGTCGGGATTGCCCGGGCACCACGCGCTGGCCGCGATGTCGACCCGGGAGAGACGCTATCCCTCCTCGAAAGCGGCCGCCGGCAGGCGGTCCGCGCTCAGGATCGTGTGTGGTTTTCCGAGTACTGAAAGCCATCGCTTTTCCGGCGAGCCGCTCGCTGTGTGCTCCGGCAAAACAAGTACTGATATGCTTGGCAACCTGCCATAGCTCGCTCCGCGCGGGCTGGTGGCTCAACATAAAGTTCAGCCACACGGGGCGGACCCTATCTGGACGAAAATCAGCCAGGAGCGCTGCATTGAACGACGACCCGCTACACGGCCGCTTGTTATTGCCGCCAGAGCCGCCGACGCTTGCGCCCGGCATCGTGCACAGCAATTTCAGCGTGCAGGGCGACGCCCGTCAAAGCTTCCGGGCCTGGCAGGAGCGCATGAGCCCTGTCTACGACATACGGCCTTCGTCAAAGCAAGCCGAGGATAGGTTCGACGCATCGCTGTCTCGCTACACGATCGACAATCTGAGCCTCTTCGACTTCCGCACCGGGCCGAACCTGGCCGTGCGATCGTTGGGCCGGGTATCGACCGAGAGCATTCATGACATAAGCTTCAGCGTGTTCCTTGAAGGGCCGCCGGGGCAGTTCCTGAACGGCAAGCCACGGCTCGACGCGCCACAGATACCGCACGCGCCAAGTATCCTCGCGCTGGACATGGACCAGCCGTGCACAATCCGGAATTTTGATGGCCGGATACTGCTCCTTTTTGTGCCACGCGATCTGGTGGAAAGCTCGTTTCCCGATGCCGCCTCGCTGCATGGTCGCTCGATTCAAGCCACCACCCCCTTGACACGCCTGATCATTGAGCATCTCGTTGCATTAAACCGACAAATCAGCGGTCTCGACCGGCAGGAAGCGCGTCAGCGCTTTCTCACCACGGTAGAGCTACTCGCCACCGCTTTCAGCCGTCAGGCAGGGCTTTCCGGCAATCGGCGCGCAGCGGTACGCGCTGCCGTCTATGGACAGGTGCGGCGACATGTCGAGGCCAATCTGCACGATCCGGATTTGTCGCCTGACAGCGTGTTGGCATCGCTGCATCTCTCGCGCGCCAGCGTCTACCGTCTCTTTGAGCATGAAGGCGGCCTGGCCGCCTATATCCGCAGCCGCAGGCTGCGAATGGCGGCCGATGAGCTTGTGCGCTTTCCGCATATGGAGGTCCAGGATATTGCCCTGGGGTTGGGTTTCAATGATGCGTCGAGCTTTACGCGCGCATTCCGCCGCGCCTTCGACATCGCGCCACGGGAATTGCACGAGTACGCGCCGTTGCTCCAGCGCAAGCAGGCAGCACGGGAGCGCTTCACATAGCCGGGCCGTCACGGCCAACGCCGATCCCGTGCTCAGGAAGATTTCGGAAACTTCGAAACCCGCTCGCCCTTGACAAGGCATATACGGGAACCAGCCAACGCGTCCGCCGAACCCCTACAGGTAGGAAACGCCCAAATACTTTGCCGGGCCTCCGCCGAGTGGAGGAGACTCCGTTCACTTCCGTTCGCCAGAGGGCGCAGGCGAAATAAGTAAGACCGCCGCACATAACAGTTAATTCAGCTTCTGCCGCCTCTCTGCTAGCCTGATCTCGGTGCATCCACATCGTCTTGCGCGTATACATGTGAGGTACAGCATGCTCCAGGCACTCCAACGCTCGCGTTCAACTTGGGGCGCAGCGCTCCTCTTGCCGATTTTCTGCCTGTCACTGCTGATCGCCGGTCCTCCGGCCCAGGCCCAGGCCCAGGCCACCGGGAAGAAGCCCAACATTCTCATTATTTGGGGCGACGATATCGGCACCTGGAACATCAGTCGGAACAGCCACGGCATGATGGGCTACACGACGCCAAACATTGACCGCTTGGCCAAGGAAGGCGTGGGGTTCACCGATTACTACGGACAGCAGAGTTGCACCGCCGGGCGCGCGGCCTTTATCGGGGGCGCGGTCCCGGTGCGCACCGGGATGACAAAGGTCGGGCTGCCGGGGGCCAAGGAAGGCTGGCAGAAATCCGATCCCACAATTGCCGCACTGCTAAAAGCGCAGGGGTACGCTACCGGCCAGTTTGGCAAGAATCACTTTGGAGACCGTGACGAGCACCTGCCCACCATGCAAGGCTTTGACGAGTATTTTGGAAGCCTGTATCACTTGAACGCATCGGAGGAGCCCGAAAACCTCGATTACCCGAAGGATCCGGGATTTGCCAAGAAGTTTGGCCCGCGCGGCGTGATCCGGTCCAAGGCGGATGGAAAGGGCGGGCAGACGGTCGAGGACACCGGGCCACTCACAAAGAAGCGGATGGAGACAATTGATGAAGAGACGCTCGCCGCCGCCAAGGAGTTCATGGGCCGGCAGGCGAAAGCCGACAAGCCGTTCTTCATCTGGTGGAATGCGACTCGGATGCATTTCAGGACCCATGTGAAGGCCCAGAATCGCGGCATCTCGGGACAGGACGAATACAGCGACGGAATGGTCGAGCATGACCGCATGGTCGGGGACTTGCTTAAGGAGCTGGACAGCCTGGGGTTGACCAACGACACCATCGTCATGTATTCGACCGACAACGGGCCTCACTACAACACCTGGCCCGACGCGGGCACCACGCCGTTCCGCAGCGAGAAAAACTCCAATTGGGAAGGTGCCTACCGCGTCCCTGCTTTCGTCCGATGGCCGGGTCATTGGCAAGCCGACACGATACTCACCGGCATCGTCGCACATGAGGACTGGATGCCAACGCTGTTGGCGGCCGCCGGCATGCCAGACGTAAAGGAGCGCCTTCTGAAGGGAGCTACGTTTGCCGGCAGGAAATACCGGGCACATTGCGATGGTTACGACCTGAACGACTACCTGTCGGGCAAGGCAAAGGAATCGCCCCGCAAGGAGTTTTGGTATGTCAATGATGACGGCCAGGTCGTCGCCGCCCGGTATCAGGATTGGAAGGTAGTGTTCCTGGAGAATCGGGGGGAAGCGTTCGGTGTGTGGCGAGAGCCTTTTACGGAGCTGCGCGTCCCGCTGGTTTTCAACCTGCGTCGAGATCCATTCGAGAAATCCCAGCATAACTCCAACACCTATAACGACTGGCTCCTGGACAGGGTGTATGTCATCGTACCGATTCAGGCAATGGCTGCTCAGTTCCTGCAATCGATGAAAGAATACCCGCCAAGTCAGTCACCCGGCTCGTTCAATCTTACCAAGATAGAAGAGCAACTCAGGACGGGAGCGGGTTCACGCTGACCGTCCGCCGCAATCCGCGAACTCACCGACACGCAGCTACGCCCGCCTTCAAGCGGGTGTAGCTGCGTCGCGCGCCGGGCCCGCGCCATCTACGAACACTGCAGCGGCGGCGTCTCGCATGGGATGCCATCGTGGTCGCCGTCAATCTTCACGCTCGGGCAGTTGCGCAGGTAGAAACGAGCCTCCTCGCATGAAGTCATCTGGCTGCAGTGCTGCTTCCCCTGGCATTGAAAGACTGGCGAAGCCGCAGGAGGTGCTGTTTTTTCAATCATGGGCAAAGCAGCTTGGGCAGCTTGCTCAACCTTGGGTGATTGCTTGAAGTAGAACCAAGCGGCCGCCGCCGCGACGCAGAGCAATAGAAGCTTGTTCATGTGACCCCTTTTCTTTGTGCGAAGAATGCCACAACCGGACACCGAACGCTGACACTATTGAATGAACTCCGGCCCGAAGCCGCTGGCGTCAGCCTGCCGGGCCGAGCCAGTCGACGGCGCCGAGTGAGATACTGCAAGCCCAAGCCCACGAGAACCACCCATGTACAACAACTACGCCCCGGTGCAGCGCCAGCTGCTGCGTGACGTGTATTGCGTCGAGCCGCCTGCACTCGACGATCCCGCAGAGACCTGGCCGGACTATGCCGCGCCGATCATCGTGGGCAAGTTCGACACGACCAATGCCCGGTCGGAGCCGGTCGGCGAGAAGCGATCGTTCTCCGGCCCGTGGAAGACAATTCGATGCATCGCGCTGGCGGCCCTGCTCGGCAGTCCATCCCTTTCCCATGCCGAACCCAGCATTCAGGTCGGCTTCTCTCCGGAAGGCTCGGCGCGGATGCTGGTGCTGGAGACGATCGGTAGCGCGAAGCGCAGCATCCAGATGCTCGCCTACGCGTTCCAGGCCCCCGACATCATGCAGGCGCTGGTCGATGCCAGGAATCGCGGCGTGGATGTGCGCGTGGTGATCGACAAGAAGCGCAACCTGGGCAAAGTCAGCAATGCGGCCATGGACTTCGTGACCCGCAATGGTGTGGAACTGCGGACCAACGACCATTTCCACATCCATCACGACAAGACGATCATCGTCGACGGCAATACGGTAGAAACGGGCTCTTTCAATTTCGCGCCGTCCGCCGAGACGGCCAACTCCGAAAATGTGGTCGTCATTCGAGACATGCCGGAGGTTTCGCGCCAGTACATCGCGCACTGGCAGTCGCGCTGGGATCTCGGGAAGCCCTATCCCGCGCGCTGACCGGCACCCGCACACCGGAAATCATGAGGAACAAGACTGATGAATGTGTTCGAAGCGTTCACCGAAATTAAACACCTGCCGGCCAGAGAGCGGCTTCTGATCGGCGTGAGCCTGAACAACAGTTTCGCCTGGTCTGCTGGTCGCATCGATGACCCCAGCGTCTCAATCGGCTTTGAATCTGCCGTCACGCGGGCCATCGAAGAGTTCCAGGCTGGAGACAGGCTACTGAGCATCAGGATCATTCCGTCTGGCGGCGGCCATATCGTCGTGGCGATGGGCGCGGAATCGGCCGTAGCCATCATCGACGCCATGACCAAGGGCATAGACCTCATTTCCCAACGCGGCGGAAACTGAGAAACTGCCCGGCTACAGGCACGCGGCCATCGCCGCCATCGCCGCCATCGCCGCCATCGCCGCCCTCAGCCTGATTTCATACCCACTGAAAAATAAAACGAAACCTATGTCAATTAGCCTTCGAATATTGCTTGCTGCGACGCTCACCGCGACCGTTGCTGCCCCCGCGCACGCCGACATGACTGTCAAATTCTTCCGTGCAATGGCCGCAAATCCCGCCATGAACTCGCACACCGACGCCTTTCTGCAAGGCTTGACGGAAGGCGTAACCTGGAGTGCCTCTACCGCGCGGGTGATCAATGGCACGCCGCTATTCTGCATGCCGGGCAACTTGGCGCTGACCAATGACACCGCCAAACAGCTTATCTTGAACAGCCCCCCCGACGTCGACTACGTGACCCCCACATTGCTACGAGAGTTGAGGAAAGCCTTCCCCTGCAGGCCCTAGCATTGTTCTCCGGGTCCGCCAGCCGCGTCCCTTGCTCCGCTGCGTGCGCTCACTGACACGCCGCCACCGCCGCCGCCTTCAGCCTGACCTCATAGCCGGCGCGCAACAGCAACTCGGCCAGCGCGGCGCGGTACCACTCAACGTCGCTGGCCGTCCCCGGAACTTTCACCAGCGGACAGTCCGGCTCCGGGAGCTGATAACCGACGAACTGCTGCTCTCGACCCCAAGGCCAAACCTTCAAGCCGCGAATTCCAAGGCCTCCCCATCCGCGGGAATCCGCAACCTGTCGCCCACGCCTGCACGGGCTGCCGCGACCCTTAGTTCCGCCCGTTGTACGGGGCAATGACTCAGCGCTTCCAGATGATTGGCAACTACTATGCCTTTCAGGGCCTGGGTGAATTCAATCACGTCACCCGTGCCCATGATGATTTCGTCCCCGACGTCGAACTTGGCTCCTCCGGCCGGGATCAGGGAAACCTGGGGTTGAAGGCGCGCGATAAATTCGCGAATTGCGGGTGTAAAAATGGTATCGCCGGAGAGATACAGGCTAGGCTCCCCCGGCATCTCGATTAAGTAGCCGACGCCGTGCTCCATCAACAGTCCAACCATGCCTTTCCCATGCCGGCAAGCCATTGTCCTGATTTTCCCGCCGAGGAATGGTTGCGGTTCTTGATGATTCTCCGCCAGCGGATGTACGTTTAAGCCGCGTTGACGAAGATGCTCCGCATCGTGCGGCGTGCAGATAACGGGAATTTGCCTGCTGCGTAGCCAGTGCTTTCCCATGCGGTCGAGATGGTCGAAATGCCCTTTCTGGCAATGCGTAATCAGGCAATGCGTCACCGATTCCAGCAACGAATCGGTCACCGGCGGCAAATCAACGACGGGATTGCGCTCTCGCTGGCCGAGAAACCTCAGTGGCGGCAATGCGCCTCTTGGTGCCAGCATCGGATCAACCAGGATCGTATAAGCGCCAATCTCGACGACGGCCGTGGCATTGCGGAGTTGCGTTATTTTCATGATCTATCCTTCCTGATGGGAGGAATTCATTGTGTGCTGCGCGTCGCTCTCCTAAAATGGCCAGAACTGACATAAAACGATTATTTTCTGCCATGCCTCCGCCGGCTCCCTTCCGCATCGGTTTGCTGCTGTACCCGGAATGCTTGCCGGCAGGGCTGTTCGCGTTCGCGGATCTTGTTCATGCGGCGAACCGCCGGGCCGGGATGGTTCTCTTCGAGCCGGTGTTTGTAGCGGCCCAGGCGGGCCTTGTCGAATGCGCTCACGGCCATTCGCTGAAAGCCGCGTCCGCGGCTCAAGACGCCTGCCTCAATGCAATACTGATACCCGGGTTCTGGGCTGAATCAGCCTGGCAGATAGCCGGCGCCCTGGCGAAGAATGCGGGCATGATCACGGCTTTGGCCGGCCTGCAAAGAAGCGTGATGATGTGGAGCTACTGCACCGGCGTCTGCCTGGCTGCCGCCACGGGCAGGCTGAACGGGCAAAAGGCGACGGTCACATGGTGGCTGGCCGACATGATGCGAGAGCAGTTTCCCAAGGCCGTTTGGCAAACCGAACGAACCAGTGTTTACAACTTGCGTACTGCGACCGCGTCAGGGGTCAACGGTTATCTGCCGATCGCACAGTCTTTCATAGAAAAGCGGATCAGCAGGGAAGCCTACCGGGATCTGACGAAGCTTATGGTCTTGCCGCGTCCCGAGCGCACTCATCATGCCTTTCAGATGAGGAGTCTGATCGAGCAGCCGGATCGGTTACTGCGCAAGCTGCACATGATTGCGGAACAGATTTCTGCTACTGAGGCGACAGTTGCCCGCCTGGCCCAGGAACTGAACATGACAGAGCGAACCCTGGCCCGGAAAGTTGTTGCCGCGACCGGCTTGCCGGTCGCAAGCTATGTGCGCCGGATAAAGCTCAATCAAGTAAGCGAGCGCCTGATTCATACCTCTGCGCCGGCCAATACGATCAGCGCGGAACTCGGCTTTAGCAGCGACTCCGGGATGCGCCGGATGTTCAAGGACCTGACAGCGCTTACGCCGGCGCAATACCGGCAGGCATTTGGACGATCCTAAATCTCCCCGGAGGAGTGGGCTGCCTCAGTCGGCGGCTGTCGCCCTGGCCACTGCGCTTCACAGTGAAAATGCCCATCGTGGATGTCGAGCTGATTGGCTGCTGTGGCCGGCAGCGGCAGTCCGCCCGCCATCGCGGGCCTGTGGCGCGCTGATGGATGCCGCGCCCGCGCCGCGCGCGTCAGGAGTGAATGCGCTCGCAAAGCTATAGCCGCCGGACCGGCCTTCGGCATTCTGATTGCATGTCCAGTCAAACCCCTCCGAATGAGGGGTTTAGCGGCCACCACTCCGCCCGTTAAGTACCTTGCCGTCGGGATCCGGGGTCGTGGCTGGAATCGCGTCCCTCGCCGGTGGCTCGGCAGTTGCAGCAGCCGCGGCACCTGTTGCACTGGGCGCAGCGGCAGCCTATGGTGTGTACAAGTTCTTCGATTGGCTGACCGGCGACTAGTCTAGATTCCGTGGCCACCTGCGGCTCGTAGGCGCTCCGCCATATCGTGCCCTCGCGCGCATCGGCGCCGCAGCTGCCCGAATTCTCCCCCCATGCAACGCAAGGCCGCGCTCAAGAAGCTGCTGGCCGACGCGCCCCCTGGCCCGTTGTATTTGTCGTTCCCAACTTCGGTAGGGAAAGCCAGTCATTGGCTGGACAGCACAATGACCTCCTATCAGGTAATCAGCCTTACATCTACGAAGTGGAGCCTACAAATGAAACAGATACCCTGCTTGATTCTTGTGCTGTTGGCTGGGACAGCCCAGGCCGGGCCGCGTCTTGGTGCGGCCAGTTATGGCCAAGCCGGCGGCACGTCTGGCTACGGCCAGACTGCCACCATGGGCAGCTACGGTTCTGGCCAGACGCAGGGCTACTCCGCGGGTGGAGTGAACGCCGATCTTGGAAAGCGCTACAGCGCCGCAGGTGCCCGCTCTCGCTCTAAAGGAGACACCGCGACGAGCGATAGCGAAACATCATATTCCCAACCGTCTCTGTATCAGTCGTCGGCCGGCTCCACGCTCCAGCAGCCCAAGACCCAAAAATAACCCACCCCAAGGTGGCTGCGAGCGTCAATCCTTGGCAGGTCTGCCTATCGGGGCAGCACGGGTATCCGGCCTTTGGATGGAGGAATGCTAGAGGGTGCGGAGCACGCTAGTACCTCGGGGCGCCCTGCCATCGATCTCTGTCACCACTGTAGTCCCGATGATCCCCCCAATAGCGATCACCATGATCTGCTCGCCCATCTCCGCCGTAGTACCCCCCGCGGTGCTCGTCTCGATCGGGTGCGACAACGCACCCGCCAAGCAGCGCAACTGATGCGGCAATCAACACAAGAATGGTCTTCATGAGGCTCTCCTAAACACCCTTCGGCTTTTTCCAGCATACGCATCGATCGATCGGCAGAATGTAGGAACTACGTCCTCCCGCAGCGAGGCTTTCTCCTACAGCGAGGTGCTCGCACGATCCGCCGCGAGTACAAGACATTCGGCTTCTGCTGTGGCCTCCGTGGCGGCGCCAAGGGATTCAAACAGGCAGCCTCGCAGGTCGGCAACGTGATCGCCACCTGGAAGTGCATCGGCGGCATCGATGTCGGAGTGGTGGCTTGGAGAGGAGAAACGAATAGCGGCGCTCTAGGCGCCGCTACGGGGACGACCACAGGAAAGAGGCAAGTGGCACGGAGGAAAGCAGCAGGTCAGCCGCGGGGCAGCATGCGGTGGGACTTCGCGTAGGCGCGCAGTACTTCGTTGATACGCGTCTGCCAGCCATCTCCGGTTGCCTTGAATGCGTCGATCACATCGCGGTCGGCTCGCATGTTGAGCGATACCTTGCGCTGGTCTGCCGGCAGCGCCGGCCGGCCGCGCGGCTTGAGCAAGGGCTGCGCTGCCTTCTCACCGATCAGCTTGGGCAGCACTTCCCGCGCGGGTCGCATGCGCGCCAGTTCCTCATCGGTAAGCGGCGGGTTGTCGGGGTCGGATTCCGCCGCGAGTGTCAGCGCCCTGTCCTCGGCTTCGCTAGGGATATGGACACTACGTTTCGTCGACATAGTTCAACACCTGGCGGCGGTTGGCTTTGCGCAGGCTGATGACGCGCATCGTCTCGCCTCGCATTGTGTACACCAGCACATAGACACGCTCACCGATCATGCCTGTAGCGACAAAGCGCGTTTCACCGTACTCGAACCGACTTGCCACTGCCCAAATTCCTTAGGGCCCCGGAGCCAGAGCAAACGCGCTCATCCCGATATTGTGGTGCGCTTGGCACATGGCCATTGTACCGAGCAGGCCGCGCGCCGGCAGACCCGGACGTAGTGCTGGCGTAATTCAAGCGTAATGAGGCGTATTTTCGCGGGTTTTTGTGCGGCTTTCCCGACACGAAAGCGAGGACGTGCAAAATCCTAGAAACCCTTGTGGGGCTTAGGTTTGCGGTCTACTTTGGTGTGGATTTGTGTACTGCGGAAAGGGGTGGGTGGTGCGAGGGAGGGGAAGCAAAAGTGCAGAGAATTCAGTACCTTACGCTGCACTTGGGGAACCACAGGAAACTGGCGATTGAGGTCTTTTCTGACTCGAACCCCACTCCCGCGTCACACTCTCTCCAGTATCGCAGTGTTCCGACCTCGCCTCTACGCTGCGCCTTTCCGAGCCAGGGCCGAAACCTCCTCAACGGTTTTCCACAATCGAGAGGAATGCACCACGCGGTGACAGTTTGCGCAGAGCAGCGCGAGATCCTCAAGCCTTGTCTTTTCCCCTTCAACCAGAGTATGAACCGGCTTCGTGTGGTGAACGTCAATGAGCCCTTCGCCTGCAGGTCCGTACTTCGCTGCGAAATCGAAGCCACAGGCCTCGCAGAATAGGCGGCCGTGCTTCTTGCGCGCGGCCGCCTTCGCCGCCTCGACAAGCTTGCGGCTGCGCTCGCGCAATCTATGCACGCGCGTCAGCACTCGGCCTTCCGCGGCATCCTGGATGTCCGGCTCCTCGGGACCGGCGAGATCGACGCGTAGGGCCTTGTCCTGGACCGCGGCCCTTATGGCCTTGCACACAGATTCAAGCCTGGCCAGGTCCGTTGCATATTCCGACCAGACAACCTCCTCGTCCTTGTTTCCCCGAGTGAGCCCGACCTTCCCTGCCTTCGTGTAGTCGGCGTCGAACCGTCGGAAGTTCATCATCTTCATGTAGRCGCCGTTGGGGTTGCGGTAAGTCTCGGCGTTGGCCGAGCCCAGCACTCGGCCTACCTTATTGAGAAGCGCCGACAGCTCTGCCACCTCAGCACTCTCTTTGCCAGGCGGCGACGCCCTGTGCCTAAGGTAGAGCTGCAAAGCCAGAATGAGCTCGTCGCGCTCCCATCGCGGATTGCGCTTGATACTCGCCGCCCCAGAATCCCCGGATTCATTCGATCCCATAAGATCAATCCCATATCCCGTTTATTTTTCGGCAGTGTAACGCGGCAGACGCCGCCGGCAGCGCGGCCGAGCGCAGTGGGATCGCTCGCTTCGGATAAGGTCATCGAGCGTCGGGATTGGCACGATCCTCTCGATTCGTGCGCGCACGTGATCGCGATCGAGGCGTGAGGAAGCAAATGGATGGAGAGCTGCAGGGACACCGGGCCGACATGGGCAAATCTAAAGTCTGGCGGGGGTCCGGAAAAAGGTAACCTCGGTAACTGGATGCTCGAAAAGTCTCGGAAAGCCTTACCAGACAAGGGATTTCAGCTTTCTGGCTGAAGGTAACATCGGGGTAACTTGGAGGTAATCAGTTACCTTTTTCAAGAGTAACTTCCCTCCTGTCCAATCATCAATAAAATCAAGCACTTAGAAGTAGGTTACCTTTTTGGTTACCCCGAATTACCTTTCAGAGGTAACCATCCGCTCCTTTATAAATCAAGCACTTAGATACGATTTCTGGGGGTAGTTAGCGAAGTTACCTTTTTCCGGAGAGGCCCCCGTATCTCAATTTCGCGGTGCGGAGATGCCCGCGCCAACCTTGCTCATGTGTGCTCTTGGTGGAGCCCCGTCATGTGCCTTTATCCGCATAAATTCGCAAGGCTCCGTGAAGGTTGTCAGAGCGAGTTGCTTTCGCGCGGGCCAGTCCGGACGTTGCACTTGCACCTGCAGAAAAACCACTCGACAAAGCGGGCCGGCGAGGCGGGGTCTCAACCGCGCGGAATCGCAGGAAAAGAGCGAGTCGGCCCACGATGCGGCGCCTTAGGCACACGCCCTTTGACGCACACGGTGCTCGCTCCCACCGCGCCGAAATTCACCTAAGTGACAGCCTTCTCTTGGGGGGGTGACCTAATGTCAATGAGCTGATATGGTCGCTTCCGCTAGCAAAAGTCTTAAAATCAGCATCGCGAAAATAGCCACCTAGCCTCACCCTTTTGCGCGGATCATAATAATGGAGCACGATAACAATGCGGGTCTCTGAATATTTCGACCTTGGCAAGACACAACCATATTTAGATTTTGTCGATATTCGATTAGACACAGACATCGAAGTATTTATTGACCCAAGCGCGCTTCGCACCCTTAAATCCCCATGGGGTCACGAATGCGCCTCACTCGTGCAAAGTTATTTCGAGACCGTTTTACAACGAATTCGCGCCGGCAAAAACCAAGAAGCCCAAAAACTTCTTAGTAGTTTAAATGAACGAAACGAATTTCACCTCGGTTACTCCCGAGGAAAATCGAGGGGACATGCATTTGGTGCAAAATCTGCGGAATCAGTCTGGGGCGCACTATCCAAAAGCCAAGCATCGGTTTCTGGGTTATTGAAGGATCTTGAAGATACCTGCCTCCTCATCGAAGGAATAGGTAAAGATATGATATCCGATGCGGTTTGCAATATTCTTCGGGGCCCATTAATTAGCTACACACAGGATATGTGTGCTTATTATGGAATTCCATTGACACCCGGCGTAGCATCTGGCCCCATTTGGAACCCGCAAGAAGAAGTATGGGAGGATGCGTTCGTTGAACTCCCCACGACCTCAGAAGGAAAAATAATCTTAGTTCCAAAACTTCTTGTGCGGCATAAGCTAAGTTACCGGTATGCGGAATATTACTCGCAGTACCTCCTGCCGGAGATGCAAAAAGAGGAAATCGCAAAGCAATCAAGCCTTGTTTACTTTTTGAAGAACGGCACTCCAAGAGTAACAAAGAGAGCACTGCGGGCCAAGTATGGCGCTGACAAACTTGCTGTTGACCGCTAGAACACGGGGAGATTTCGGAGATCGAAGCGACCGCCCCTCTCGATTGGGATAGCCTAATTCTGGAGTTGAAGAACTGCCCGACTGGGCGCGATCATGCATCAGCTTACGAAAATCTCATCGAAAAAATTCTTTCAGCCATATTTTATCCCGTATTATGCAACCCCAAAAAACAGCATAACATCCATGAAGGCCGAAAACGGATTGATATAACATACACCAACGAAGCCAGAACGGGGTTTTTCCATTGGCTATTACTGCATTATCCTTCTGCCTTCATCTTTGTTGAATGCAAAAATTATGGGAAAGAGGTTGGCAATCCAGAGCTAGACCAATTATCGGGGCGATTCTCCCCAAGTCGGGGCCAGGTCGGCTTACTCGTCTGCCGCACCATCGCGGACGCGAAAAGACTAGCAAAGGGATGCAATGACACTGCCAAGGACCAACGAGGCTTTATAATTGCCTTGACAGACCAAGATATCGAAGCCCTACTATTAGATGCTAAAAACTCCTCCGTTGGGGCCCATAGCTTCCCTCTTCTCAAGGAAAAGTTCACCGCCTTGGTCTCCTAAAGATTAAGTTTCAAATTTTCAGCCAAGCCGGCGCGGTGCCGCTTGGATTGGCCGAACCACCACAAGAAAATCAGAGAACATTCCAGAACCTAGCTCAAGCAAGCTCATCAGTCGGCCAATGAATATGGGCCGAACTTTACAATTTCCACCCCGAGCCATTCGTTGCACTCCCTCAATCGCTCCTGTAGTGGCCCAATCTCATTCCGCGCAAACACCTCCGCCGCCTTCCCCACATCCCCAAAGCCGCCCGTGTTGCTGGGAATAATCCCCATCAACTGCGGCGGCACGCGGTGCGCTGATAGCTGGTCATCCCGCGTCACGTTCTTGATGTTCCAGAACTCATCCTTCGCCGCCACCTCCGACACCGGGATCAGCTGAATTCCCTCCTTCTTGCCCCCCGGCGCGTACATAAACAGATTCCGGAAATTCCCTGGCCCCTTGCTGTTCTTCATCGCCTCGCGCAGTGCATCCACGTCTTCCTGCTTCTGAGCGGCATCCGTCATGTACAGGATGAAGCCGGCATGGCTACCGTTCTTGTAATACCGCCGGCGGAATAGCGTGGCCGACTCATTCAACCAGGTCGCATTGAGTGCCGACAGATATTCCGGCAACCCATACACCTCCTGGTTGATATCCGGCTCCAGCAGATGGAAGACACTCCCCGACTTGAACTCATGCGGCGTCTGCCAGTTCTGCACGAACCAGTAGCGATTGAGGTCCACGCCACGCCGCACGTACTTGGCCAAGGCCGGCTCAAGGCTGACGGGCTTACCTAGCGCATTGTCTCGGCGCTCCAGGTAGGAATTGCCAAAGATCAGGAAGTCCAGCACCCACCGTGAAAACGCCGAGCGCGACAGCAGCTTGTGTGGCACAAAGGTAGACACCAGGATGTTCCGCTTCACATAGATCGGCGAACTGTGATGCACAGCCGCGCGGAACGACCGCGCCAACCCATCCCAGGACAGCGGTGGCTCGAACCACTTCCCCGAGCGCAAGCACTCCACATAGTCGAGCAGCTCGCGCCGGTCCAGCACGGCAACCGGATCGCCAAACGTGAAAGCCTCCACCGACGATGCCGGCGTGGCGTGCGATTCAACAGGCGCCGGGCGGCGTGCTTTCCTTCGACTCATGACAACTCCATAATGCTTGAATTGGTAGTAGTAACGCCTTCGAGCGGCTCGTGCGAAAGCGCATGCATGCAGGCCCACGCGAGATCCGCGTGGCTGGTTTCCTCTGAGCGGCCGGCCTGGTACGTGACCCTCCCGCCAGCGGCGGTGGTAGTTTTCTTGATGGACATGAAGGATGCGGCGAAGTCCGTCCAGCCGGCGTCGAACTCCAACCGGCCCTTGCTGATGACATCGTTCGCCTTGAGCACCAAGCCAGTCTTGACGTCGACCGAATACGTGAAGCCCTCGGCCCCGGGAAAGAACTTCTGCGCCAGCTTGAACACAGCATCGCCGATCCCAGTGCGGTCGATACCGATGTAGCTCACGTTGTAGCGCTCGGTAACACGCTGGATGGCGGCAGCCTGCTCTTCATAGTCGATGCCGCGGAACTGGTGCTTCTCCAGCACGCGGAACTTGCCGCCGGCCACCAGCGGGGGCGCCACGACCACCAGCGCGGCGCTGTCGCCACCGCCGCCATTCGGGTCATAGCCTACCCACACCTCGCGGTTGCCGAATGGCCGCGGCGACCAGTGTCGGAAGTCTTCCCACACCTCCCAGCTATCGACCATGCAGCGCATCATCACGGACAGCGGGAACACGGAGGCGTTGTCATCGATGAACCCGCACATCAGCAGGTTCTCGAAATCGGCATCGCTGTACTCGAGGCGGAGCTGGTCCAGGTCGAACAGATTGCAGCCACCGCGCACCGCGTCCTCGACGGTGACGATCTGACGCCACTGCCCATCGCCGCACCGCTTGCCATGCTGCAGCCTGGCGTGGTCGATATCGACCTGTACCCGGGTCTCCTTCTTCCGTCCACGATTGAAAAGCGCGCCGGACCAGAACGGATAGGCCTCGTGCGCCAGGCTGGATGGCGTGGAGAAATAGGTTTGCCTCCACCTGGCATGAATAGCCATCCCAGACGCTACCTTGCGCAGTTCCTGGAAGCGCTGAATCCAGAAGTACTCGTCCAGGTACAAGTTGCCGTGGTAGCTCTGTGCCGTGCGCGCATTGGTGCCAAGGAAATACAACGTGGCGCCATTCGGCAGCACAATGGGATCGCCCCGCAACTCCACGCCGGCGGCATCCCGCGCGAACTGGATGATGTACTGCTTAAAGACGTGCGCCTGCGCCTTGCTGGCGGAGAGGAAGACCTGGTTGCGCCCGGTGGTCAGCGCGTCGATGAACGCCTCCCGCGCAAAGTACCAGGTAGCGCCAATCTGCCGGCTCTTCAGGATGTTGCGGATACGCTCGGTTAGACCCGCCTCATACCAACCCTTCTGGTAGCCGAACAGCGAATCCATGAAGGCTTCGACCAGTTGAACCTGCTGTTCCTCGCTCACCGCATTGCGCTCGGGCGCTTTCCTTGGCGCCTTGTTCCGATTCGCTACTTTCGGGTTCAGATCCGCCTCGCTGCCACTGACCTCGTAGCGCCGGACGCGCGCAAGCCGCTCCATCTGCCGGCCCAGCAAGTCAATCTCCTTGAAGTCCTTCCCCTCCTTCGTTTCCTTGGCGATCAACTGCGCCATGCGCGCCTCAATGCAGGTGCTGACCCGCTCGACAGGGTCCGCCGAATCCCAAGCATCGCGCCGCTTCCAGCTGTAGACGGTGGCCGCGGTGATGCTCAGCATCTCGGCGATGCGCGCAATGCGATAGCCCTGCCAGTAAAGCGCCCGAGCGCGTCGGCGAGGGTCCATCACCGCTTCGGCAGGAACTATTGAGAGGGCTTGCGTATCCATGCCGCCACGCTACCTGCCGCGCGCACGCGTGCCACGTCGCTCATGTTGTGTAGGCCCCAGCCACAACGCATCGACATTGCCCGCGCGTGCCACGCCGCACAAGATGGCAGCACCACGACGCATCGCCAACACGAGGACACCATGGCCGCCAAGACCAAGTTTTTTCGCATCGCTACCGAAGGCGCAACCAGCGATGGCCGCACCATTGACCGCGACATGCTGGTGCAGATGGCTACCAGCTACGAGCCCAAGACCTATGGCGCGCGCGTCAACCTGGAGCACATCCGCGGCTACGACCCGAGCGGCCCGTTCAAGGCCTATGGCGACGTTGTCGCGCTGAAGACCGAGGAAGAAAATGGCAAGCTCGGCCTGTACGCCCAGATCGACCCAACCGCCGAGCTGGTGGCACTCAACAAGGCCCGCCAGAAAATCTACTGCTCCATGGAGGTCCGCCCCGACTTCGCCGACACAGGCGAGGCCTACCTGGTCGGCCTGGCTGTCACCGACAACCCCGCCAGCCTGGGCTGCGAGATGCTGCAATTCAGCGCCAAAGCCAAGCAGAGCCCGCTGACCGAGCGCAAGCAGGACCCGGACAACCTCTTCTCCGAGGCCGTGGAGATCGCTCTCGAATTCGAACCCGAGCAGACGCCTGTTGCGCTCAAGCCCGGCGTCGCGGCCAGCATCAAGAAGCTGTTCGCTAGGCAGCAGGACACCGACGCTAGCAACGCCGACATGCAGGAAGCGGTGCAAACCATCGCGCAGCAGTTGCAGGCACTCGGCGAGCAGTTCTCCGCCGCCGTCGACGGCATCAACCAGCAACTTGCCCAGCTCAAGACGGACCAGGACAAGGACAAGGAAGCCTTCTCCGCACTGAAGGGGTCGCTGGAAAAGACCGAAACCTTCGCCCGCCGCCCGGCCGCCACCGGCGGCAGCGGCGACACCATCAAGACCGACTGCTGACCCGGCCTCCGGCCAGCGCATTCCACCACATCCAACCGGAGCCACCACAATGCGTAACGACACCCGCGTCCTGTACGAGCAGTTTGCCGACACCATCGCCCAGCTCAACGGCGTGCAACGCGTCGACCGTAAGTTCTCGGTCGAGCCCAGCGTGCAGCAGACGCTTGAGGCCAAGATCCAGGAATCCAGCCAATTCCTCAACTCGATCAACGTCTACCCCGTCCTGGAACTCGAAGGCGAGAAGATCGGCCTGGGCGTGTCCGGCCCGGCCGCCAGCACCACAGACACGTCCAAGCGTGATCGCCAGACCAGCGACCTCACCACCCTCGACGACCGCCGGTACCGCTGCGAGAAGACCGACTCCGACACGCACATCACGTACCAGAAGCTGGACGCCTGGGCCAAATTCCCCGACTTCCAGACGCGCATCCGCGACGCCATCATCAAGCGGCAGGCACTCGACCGCATGATCATCGGCTTCAACGGCGTGCGCCGCGAAGCAGACTCCGATCGCGCCGCCAATCCGCTGCTGCAGGACGTCAACAAGGGCTGGCTGCAACACATGCGCGAGCAAGCACCGCAGCGCGTCATGAAGGAGGGCAAGAGCGCCGGCAAGATCGTCGTCGGCACCAAGGGCGACTACGCCAATCTGGACGCCCTGGTGTTCGACCTGGTCAACGAGATGCTGGAGCCCTGGTACCAGGAAGACCCCGACCTGGTGGTTATCTGCGGCCGCAAGCTGCTGGCCGACAAGTACTTCCCAGTGGTGAACAAGAACCGCGAACCCTCGGAGACCCTGGCCGCCGACCTCGTCATCGCGCAAAAGCGCATTGGCAACCTGCCAGCTGTACGCGTGCCCTACTTCCCTGCAGCTGGCCTGCTGGTGACCAAGCTGGAGAACCTCTCGATCTACTACCAGTCTGGCGCTCGCCGCCGCACCATCATCGACAACGCGCGCCGCGACCGGATCGAGAACTTCGAATCCAGCAACGACGCCTACGTCATGGAGGACCTTGGCTGCGCCACCATGGCCGAGAACATCGAGGTACTGGAATGAGCAGTCCGGCCCGCCATCACTTCCTGCGCGTCTCCGCGGCCAACGCAGAAGCCATCGAGCAGGCCGGGAATCCGCTGCGCCACGCCACCGGCCACGAGCTTATGCTGGCGCAGCTGGCGGACCACAAGCGCCAGCTCAAGCTGGTTCAGTCCATCGAACGCAAGGCCGAACTCAAGCGCGTGCTGCTGCCCGAGTACGCGGCCTGGATCGAAGGCGTGCTGGAAGCCGACACCGGCGCGCAGGACGAGGTCTTCATGACCGTCATGGTCTGGTTCATCGATATCGGCGATTTCGCCGGCGCCCTGCCGATGGCGATCTACGCCATCCGCCACCAGCTCGCGATGCCCGACCAGTACCAGCGCACCACCGCGTGCCTGATCGCCGAGGAGTACGCCACCATGGGGCTCAAGGCGGCCGAGGCCGGCCAGGCTGTCGACGTGGACACGCTAGTCGCGGTGCTGAACCTGACCGCCGACCAGGACATGCCAGATCAGGTGCGTGCCAAGCTGCAGAAGGCCGTCGGCTACGCACAGCTAAGCGTCATCGACGCCAGCCCGCTCGACGTACAGCGGCGCTACCGCGCTTTCGCTCTCAGCTCGCTCAAACGCGCCCTGGAACTCCACGACAAAGTCGGCGTAAAAAAAGACATCGAAAAGCTCGAGCGCGAGCTGAAGAACGCGGCCCCGGCCGACTCCCGAGAGGGAGTCGGCAAGGGCTGACCCCGAGCGTGACCCCGCGCACCAGGCGGCACGGGGCGGCCTCACGGCGCGCAGCGATGCGGGTCCGGCCCGGCCACCCCGTCCACCGCCTTCACCCTGCCAAGGCACACCATGTCTTCCTTCATCGCCACCGCGCCGGCCAAGGCCGGACAAGAGCGGATCCGCAACGATGGCTTCTTCCCCGACATCGATGTCGACCTCGCCATCGCCGCCACGCGCCTCGATGGCACCGTGACCCCTGAGCGGCTGCGTGGCGCGCTGGTGGAAGCCGCCCTGTCGGTCAACGAAGAACTGGCAGCCTGGAAGGCCGCACAGAGCGCGGCAGGCCACGCCACCCTGGACGCGGTACCCGCGCCGCGGATCGACGACACCTCCGCCCACATCCACCGCTACCTGCGCGCGGTGTTCTGCAGCGCCAGGGCCGCCCTGATCGAGCGCTACCGGGACTATGACGCCACCGCCGCCGGCGACAAGGCTGCGGAGGCGCTGATGCAGGCCGTCGAAGATTTGCGCCGCGACCGGCGCTGGGCCATCAGCGACCTGCTCGGCATCCCCCGCAGCACCATCGCGCTGATCTGATGCGCGTGCGAGCCATGCAGGGCGACACCGTCGACGTCATCTGCCAGCGCATCTACGGCCGCACCGCCGGCGTGACCGAGGCGGTGCTGGAAGCCAACCCGGGCCTGGCGGATCTGGGCGCCGTGCTGCCCCACGGCACCGAGATCGAGCTGCCCGACACCCCGCCGCAGCCCGCCATTGCGCGCGTGCAGCTATGGGACTGACCACAAGGACAAGACACCATGACCGAACCCATCGCCGCCAGCAGCACCGCCGCCGTCGCGGTGACCGCCGCCGGCGCCATCTCTCTCCTGCCCAGCGTCGACGCCGCCACCGTGCTGGGCGCATTCGCCGGCGCCGCCGTCTTCGCGCTCAATTCGGATGAGCTCTCGATCTCCAAGAAGCTAGCCTTCCTGGTGCTCTCCGTGGTCGCCGGCTGCCTCTCGGCGCCGCTGGCCGCGGCGCTGATCGCCAAGGTGCTGCCGGCGGATGCCGAGGTCGACCTCGGCGTGGGCGCCCTGGTGGCATCCACCGTGGTGGTCAAGCTGCTCCTGTCGCTGATCCGCCTAGCCGACCACTCCGACAAGATCCTCGCCCTGCTCCGGGGCGGCAAACAAGGAGAACCCAAGTGAAACTCCTCTTCGCCATGCAGGCCCTGCTCTGCGCCCTGATCGCCCTGCGGCTGCTGTTCTTCCAGCGCGACGGCGCCGAGCACCGGCCCTGGGCGGCGCGGCTGGCCTACGTCCTGATCGTGCTCGCCGGCACCGCCGTCATCGGCGTGCTGTTCGCCCGCTACGCATGGGCGATGCTCGCCCAGGTCGGCCTCAACCTGATCCTGTGCGCGGCCGTCTTCGCACAGCGCGGCAACGTGGTCGAGCTGTTCCGCATGGGCGCCGGCGACGGCTCCCGATTCGTTCGCTTTCTCCGGAGATCCTGCCATGACCGTCCTGCGGCGCGGTGACAACGGCGCCCAGGTGCGCGAACTGCAGCGCCTGCTGAACCTGCGCGGCGCTGCCCTGCCCATCACGGCGCATTTCGGCGTGGAGACCGATGCGGCGGTCCGCGCGGCCCAGCAGCGCTACGGCCTGGTGGTCGATGGCCTGGCCGGCCCGAAGACGATCCTGGCGCTCCAGGTCGACGGGCGCCAGCCCAGGCATCTGGCAGCAACCGACCTGGTGCGCGCAGCAGAAGCGCTCGGCGTACCGCTGGCCACCGTGCGCGCGGTCAACGAGGTCGAGAGCCGCGGCACCGGCTTCCTCGAAGACGGGCGCCCCGTCATCCTGTTCGAGCGCCACATCATGTACCGCCAGCTGCGCCAGACGGGGCGCGACGCGGATGCACTCGCACGTCAGTACCCGAACCTGGTCAATCCGGCGCGTGGCGGCTATGGCGGCGGCGCCAGCGAGCATGCGCGCCTGGCGCGCGCCATGGAGCTTGAGCCCGCCTGCGCGCTCGCCTCGGCAAGCTGGGGTCTGTTCCAGATCATGGGCTTTCACTGGGAACTGCTGGGCTACGCCAGCGTGCTGGTGTTCGCCGATGCCATGCGTTTGAGCGAAGCCGCCCAGCTCGACGCCTTCGTGCGCTTCATCCTCGCTGATCCGGCCCTTCACAAGGCCCTGAAAGCGCGAAAGTGGCCGACCTTCGCCAGCCTGTACAACGGGCCGGCCTACCGCGACAACCTGTACGACGTCAAGCTCGCCCGCGCCTTCGCCCGCTACGACGCCGAATCCAAGGAGGCGGCATGAACCGCACGCTCTCCGTCGCCCTCGCCTTGCTCGCCACGCTGGCCGCGGTCGCCACCCTCGGCGCCTGGGCCACGCAGCGCTACCAGCGCGCACAGCAACGCGCCGACGCAGCCGAGCGCACGGTGGCCAGCCTGCGCAGCCAGCTCGATAGCACCGCCACGGCCGCCGTCACGGTGACGCGCTATGTCGACCGTCTCGAGACTATCCGCATCAAGGGCGACACCCTCATCAAGGAGATCCCGCGCTATGTCACTCCCCAAGCTGATGCCGCTCGCACTGTGCCTGTCGGTTTTGTCCGCCTGCACGACGCTGCCGCCGCCGGCAGCCTGCTCGATCCAGGTGCCGGCGCTGCTGATGCGACCCCCTCGGGTCTTGCGCTCTCTGCCGTCGCCGGTACCGTCGCCGGCAACTACACAGCCAGCCTCGCAAACGCCGAGCAGTTGACGGAGCTGCAGGCGCTGCTGCGCAGCCAGGGTGCCGCCATCATCGGAGCCGCACCATGATG
Organism: Cupriavidus sp. 05N38; assembly: GCF_056397345.1. Classification (NCBI taxonomy): domain Bacteria; kingdom Pseudomonadati; phylum Pseudomonadota; class Betaproteobacteria; order Burkholderiales; family Burkholderiaceae; genus Cupriavidus; species Cupriavidus sp. 05N38. The sequence goes on along the minus strand of NZ_JBFTNF010000029.1, from coordinate 62,210 downwards.
AAGCCCAACAACCTGCGGGCCGCCCTCACCGAATCCCTGCCCGAGCTGGCGCGCAACCCGGAGAAGCTGCACATCTTCGTGGACGAGGGCCGCATCGTGGCCACCGGTGGCAAGACGCTCTCGTTCGAGTACGTCTACACGCTGACCACCATCCTGACCGACTATGCCGGCGGCGCCGATACCGTAATAGTGCCGGTGCTGGCCTGGTTGCGCGTGAATCAATCGGAGCTGTTCTTCAACCCGGACCGGCGCGAGACCGGCTTCAAGTTCGAGGTGGACATCCTCAACCACACCACCGTCGACATCGCCATCAAGCTGGCCCTGACCGAGCGCGTGACGGTCCGGGTGGTGGACGGCCAGTACCAGATCGCGCACCAGCCGGAGCCGGTCAACGAGTACGACGATCCCGCCACCTGGCGCGCGGCGCCGCCCTCAGCATGAGCGACTTCCACGAGCTGGAGACCTGGGCCGGCGCCTTCCTGTCCAATCTCGACGCGCCGGCGCGCCGGGCGCTCACGCGCGCGGTGGCGGCCGAGCTGCGCCGCCGACAGGCGCGCCGCATCGCCGAGCAACGCAACCCTGACGGCTCGGCCTACGAGCCGCGCAAGCCGCAGCTCCGGCTGCGCCCCGGGCGCGTGCGGCGTGCCATGTTCGCGCGCCTGCGCACTACGCGCTTTCTCAAGACCGAATCCGATCCCAACACCGCGGTGGTGAGCTTCGCCGACCGCGCGCTGCGCATCGCCGCCGTCCACCAGTTCGGCCTGCGTGATCGCGTCAACAAGGCCGGCCTCGAAGTGCAGTACGCCAGGCGCGAGTTGCTGGGCTTCGATGCCTCGGACGTGTCGAGCATCACCGACCTGGTCATCGCTCACCTGACCCGCTGACTGCTGGCTGTTGTGCCGCACGCGCGCACAACACCGCGCGCGTGACCACCCCGCGCGCGCACGGCACGCTGCGGGTATGGACACCACTGAACTCGCCCGCCTCCTCGAAAACCTGCTGCGCCTCGGAAACGTCTCCGATGTGCAGCCCGGCTTGCCCCCCCGCGTCCGCGTGAGAAGCGGCGGCATCGAGACGGATTGGCTGCCGTGGATCGAGCGGCGCGCCGGCAAGACGCGCACGTGGAACCCGCCGACCATCGGTGAACAGGTCCTGCTGCTGTGCCCAAGCGGCGACCTGCGCAACGGCATCGTGCTCTGCGGCATTCCTACCGACGCCGGCGACGTGCCGAGCCACAGCCTGGATGAGACCGTCACGCTGTACCCCGATGGCGCCCGCACGCTCTACAACCATGTCACCGGCAACTTGACTGTCACTGGCATCAGGACCGCCGTGCTAGACGCGGCCGTCAGCGTCCTGGTGAAGTGCCCCGAGACGACCTTCGACGGCGCCGTGATCGTGAAGGGCCTGCTGTCTTACCAGAGCGGTATCGCCGGCACGGGCGGCGTCCACGGCAACAGGATCACCGGCGACTTCACCCACGAAGACGGCAAGCTGTCCTCCAACGGCGTGGTGGTGCACACGCACAAGCACGGCGGCGTCCGCCAGGGCAACGAAAGTTCGGGAGGCCCGCAATGAGCTACGTAGGCATGAGCGCCACGTCAGGCCGCAAGCTGGACGACCTCGCCCACATCAGGCAGTCCATCCGCGACATCCTGACTACGCCGGTCGGCTCGCGCGTGATGCGCCGCAACTACGGCTCCCTGGCTCCCCTGTTGATCGACCAACCGCTTAACGGCGCCACGCGCCTGCGCGTCATGTCTGCCGCAGTCACTGCGCTGGTGCGCTGGGAGCCACGCGTGCGTATTACCTCCACCACCGTCGAGCTTGGCGAGGCCGGGGAGCTTTATGTCGCCGTGGAAGCTGATCGCATCGACGGCCCCCGCCGTGAAGCCGCCGGCCCCATGAGAATCTCCCTGCGGGAAGGCCCCGTATGAGCAGCGTCATCGACCTTTCCCGCCTGCCGCCGCCGGACGTCATAGAGACGGTGGACTTCGAGGACATCCTCAGCGAGCGCAAGGCGTACTTCGTTGCCCTGCATCCCGCGGAGGAACAAGCCGACGTCACGGCGGCGCTGGCGCTTGAATCGGAGCCCATCGTCAAGCTGCTGCAGGACAACGCCTACCGGGAAATGGTGTGGCGGCAGCGTGTGAATGACGCCGCGCGCGCATTGATGCTCGCCTTTGCCAAGAAAAGCGACCTCGACCAGCTCGCAGCGAACTTTAGCGTGCAGCGGCTCACCATCAAGCCAGCAGACAACACCACGGTGCCGCCGACGCCGGCCGTGATGGAAAGCGACGAGGCGCTTCTGGAGCGCACGCAGATGGCCTTCGAGGGCCTGTCCGTGGCCGGCCCGCGCGAGGCATACAAGTTCCACGCGCGCTCGGCAGACGGCCGCGTTGCCGACGCCAGCGCCATCAGCCCCCAGCCGTGCGAGGCGGTGGTCACGATCCTGAGTACCGCCGAGGATGGCGCGGCCGAGGCCGACCTGCTGCCCATCGTCGAGGCCGCACTGAGCGATGAAGACGTGCGCCCGGTCGCCGACCGTCTCGCTGTGCAACTGGCGCACATGGTGCCGTACCGCATACGCGCCACCTTGTACCTGGAGCCCGGCCCGGAAGCCGAGCCCATCCTGCAGGCAGCCGGCGAGAACGCCGATGCCTACCGGAAGGCGCGGCGGCGGCTCGGCCGAGACATCAACCGCTCGGCCATCACCGCGGCGCTGCACGTTACCGGGGTCCAAAAGGTCGACCTCCTCGAGCCGGCCGAGGATATCGCGCTGGATGAAACGCAGGCGGGCTACTGCGAGAGCGTGGAGATCATCAACGGGGGCACGCGTGCGTAGCGGTTCCCTGCTGCCTCCGAACGCCACGGCGCTGGAGCGCAACGCTGCGCGCGCGACGGCGCGCATCGAGCGCGTGCCGGTGCCCCTGCGCACCCTGTGGAACCCGGCCACGTGCCCGGCCAACCTCCTGCCTTTCCTGGCATGGGCGTTCTCGGTGGATCGCTGGGACCCCGCCTGGCCACTCGCCACGAAGCGGGCCGTCACGGCCAACTCGTACTTCGTCCATCGCAAGAAGGGCACCATCGGCGCCCTGCGTCGAGTCGTGGAGCCGGTGGGCTATCTGATCCGCGTCATCGAATGGCATCAGACCACGCCGCCCGGAGTAAGGGGCACGTTTGCGCTTGACATTGGTGTGCTCGATACCGGCATCACCGAGGGCATGTACGACGAGCTAGAACGCCTGATCGACGACACGAAGCCGCTGACGCGACACCTGACCGGCCTGGCCATCGCGGTGAAATCCCGCGGCGCCGTGTGCCTGGTGGGCGCGGCCGCGCTGGCCGACGCGCTGACCGTCTACCCCTGCACCCCAACCGAAGTCACTGCTGGCGGTGCGATCCGCGCGGCCAGCGCCACGCACGCCATCGAAACGCTCACCGTACATCCCTGAAAGCCATGCCACAACAATACTTCTCGATTCTCACGGAAGCCGGAGAGGCCGCGCTCGCACGCGCCACTGCCAACGGCGAACAGGTGCGCTTTGTCGAATTGGCAGTCGGCGATGGTCTGGGCGACCTGCCCATTCCCCACCGCCAGCAAGACGCGCTTGTCAACGAGGTCTATCGCGCGGCGCTCAACAACCTCACGCAGGACCCGATAAATCCCTCGCAGTTCATCGCAGAGATGGTGCTCGGAGCGGACCTGGGGGGATGGTGGGTTCGAGAAATGGCGCTGATCGACGAACGGGGCATCGTGTGCGCTGTCGCCAACTGCCCGCCATCCTACAAACCGCGACCCATCGAGGGCGCGGCCCGCACCCTGCGGGTGCAGATGGTCTTCCTGGTGACCAGCGTTGAATCGGTGGCGTTGCACATTGACCCGAACGCGGTGCTAGTGACCCGCGAGTATCTCGACCAGGCGATCGACACACTGGCGTCCAGCGCAGTGCGCAAAGACGACCTGGCGAACATCGAAGACCCGGCCAAGGCGGACGCATTGATTGCGGTCCGCCAGCCGTTTTCCGGAGCGGTACCACGCACCCAGCACGACAAGAATGCGGAGTCCGTCAGCGCCGTGGATTTTGGTGCTGTAGGTGATGGCGTAACGAACGACACCGAGCGGTTCTTGCTGTTCGAGACGGGCACGACTGGCGCCTATGTCGATCTGCTCAACAGGGTGTATTGCGTAGACGAGCCGCCCACGGGGAATCACTACTTCAACGGGCGCTTCGTGCGCGCGGAGGACGGCTATGTCTTCGACTCGCACCAGGGCGACCAGGTCAGGGTCGGAAACCACAATGTACTGATCGGCGGAGGTGCCGGCGCCTTGATGCCGGTGTACGTGGAGTACAAGGGAGAGCAGCGCGCCTATGCGGTCGTGGCCATCGGACACGATGCGCTCGGTAGCAGCTTGCAGGGGATTTCCTGTATCGCCATCGGCCACGGCGCATTGCGCCATCTGCAATATGGCCGATACAACGTCGCCGTTGGGCTGGAATCACAGTTCTGCTGTGATAGCGATGACAACGCGAGCTCGCGCGGCACGCGCAACACGTCCATCGGCGACAACTCGCTGCGTTTCAACCGGGTGGGAAGATCGAACAATGCGTTCGGCCGCAATGCAGGACAGTCGATCACCGATGTCGACTACTCCTGTGCATTTGGCGCAGCAGCCCAGGCAGGCTACGCTCCGCTGGGCCTTGACGATCTGACCATCGAGAACCAGACACCGATCACGGCCGGCTCGCAAACGCATGTGGGCGTCAACGCGGGCATCTACTCCAACGCGGTGGGCAATACCTGCGTCGGCACCGACGCCGGGCGCAACGTTAAACAGGGCACGCTCGTCGCAGTGGGCTACCAGGCCGGCGCGTTGATTGAGACAAACGTCAGCCATGACGGGCGCCAGCTCGTCTACGGATCGCTGCATGGCAGCTATTCCTGGTCGGGCGGAGTCGTGGTCGTCGCCGTGCCGGGGCACGGTCTGGCGCCTGGGTGGCGGGTCAAGATCACGCTGGGCGCGCACGAGGCCAGCTACATGCATATTGCGACGGTGCCGGATGCCGATACGCTGACGTTTGTTACCGCGTATCGGCCCCGCGGCGACGGCGTTGAGGTTAGCGACGCCACGATCTCCGAGTGGATCACAGACACGCCGGTGACACCGGTGACTGGCGTCATCGCGATCGGGCGAAAGGCACTCGCACAGGGCGACAATTGCACGAACAGCATTGCCATCGGCGAGGTGTCCCAATTCCGCAGCCGGGGCGAATTCAACGTTTCAATGGGCAATCTGACTCTCTATCTCAACGAGACGGGAAGTCGGAATACGGCGATGGGCTATTACGCGCTGCGCGCCAATGTGAGCGGCAACGACAATGTCGCGCTCGGCGTGCATGCGGCGGAGGCCAACGTCACTGGTGCGCGGATCACGGCAGTTGGCGTGCGTGCACTCAAGTACGCCAGCGATGGCTCGTTGGCTACCGCATTCACCAACGTGGCCGGCCTCGGATCCGACACCCGGGTATCTGGTAACAACCAGGTCCAACTCGGAGATTCCGCCACCACCGTCTATGCCTTTGGCTCTGTACAAAATCGCTCCGATGGGCGTGACAAGGCAGATGTGCGAGACACGCTGCTCGGGCTGGCGTTCATTGAGGCACTGCGCCCCGTCGATTTCCGGTGGGACGCGCGAGACGACTACATCGAGACGTTTGAAGTACAAACCGGCGAAGACGCCGATGGCCTTCCCATCATCGTGTCCCGCGTGCGTCATCTAGCGAGGGACGGCAGCCGCAAGCGCGCACGCTACCACCATGGACTGATCGCGCAGGATGTCAAGGTGGCGGCAGACTCCCTGGGGGTGGACTTCGGCGGCTACCAGGATCACGCCGTCGGCGGGGGTAACGATGTGTTCTCCATCGGCTACGTGGAGCTGATACCCGTCCTGATCAAAGCTGTGCAGGAGCTCTCCGCGGAAATCAGGGAGTTGAAACAGCATGGCAAATAAGCGTACCTACTGCACCGGCTGGACGAATGCGCCAGAGGATGTCAATTCGTGCTGCCATCAGCATGACCGCGACTATGGGAGCCGCGGTACGGTGTCACGCGCGGAGGCTGACCGACGCCTTCGCCAGTGCGTCGCCGCGGGCGGTCGCCCCGCCCTGGCGTGGCTCCTGTGGGCGGCCCTGCGTATCGGCGGCTGGTATTGGTGGAAAGACAAAGCGGCCACCACTGGCGAAGCCGCGCCGATGGAGCAGGAATAGCCCGCCTGCTGTTGTCGCGCTCAACGGCACAACACTCCACACGCGACAGCGTCGCGCGCGCACACCATCCTACCGGGACGATCTCTCTTGTCGGCTACTCCCGGAGGACTACATGCCAACCGAATACCACCATGGCGTCCGCGTCATCGAAATCAACGACGGCACCCGGCCCATCCGGACCATCGAAACCGCCGTCTGCGGCATCGTCTGTACTGGCGACGACGCCGATGCGACGGCCTTTCCCCTCAACACCCCAGTCCTGCTGACCAATCCGCTGACGTCGCTCGGTAAGGCCGGCACCAAGGGCACGCTGGCGCCGACGCTCGACGCCATCACCGACCAGGCCAACCCGCTCACCGTTGCCGTGCGCGTACCCGTGGGCGCCACCCCGGAGGAGACCACCAGCAACCTGATCGGCACCGTCGACGCGCGCGGCCGCTTCACGGGCATGAAGGCGCTGCTGGCCGCCCGGAACCGCTTCGGCGTGACCCCGCGCATCCTGGCCGTGCCCGGCCTCGATAGCCTGCCGGTGGCCGCCGAGCTGGCCGGCATCGCGCAGAAGCTGCGCGCCTTCGCCTACGTCTCCGCCCACGGCTGCTTGACCAAGGAGGACGCCGTCCTCTACCGCGACAACTTCGGGCAACGCGAGCTGATGACCATCTGGCCCGACTTCATCGGCTGGGACACCGTCGCCAACGCCGAGCAGACCCTCTGGGCCACGGCGCGCGCCGTGGGCCTGCGCGCGAAGCTCGACAACGAAGTCGGCTGGCACAAGACCCTCTCCAACGTCACCGTCAACGGCGTCACCGGGCTGTCGCAAGACGTCTACTGGGATCTGCAGGATCCGGCAACCGATGCTGGCTACCTGAACAGCAACGAGGTCACAACCCTGGTCAACCTGCAGGGCTTCCGCTTCTGGGGCTCGCGCACCTGTTCCGCCGATCCGCTCTTCGCCTTCGAGAACTACACGCGCACGGCGCACGTGCTGGCGGACACCATGGCCGAGGCGCACGTCTGGGCCATGGACCTCCCGATGACACCCTCCCTGGTGCGCGACGTGCTCGAAGGCATCAACGCCAAGATGCGCGGCATGGTGCGCAGCGGCTACCTGCTGGGCGGCGCCGCCTGGTACGACCCGACGGCCAACACCAAGGACACCCTCAAGGACGGCCAGCTCGCCCTGGACTATGACTACACCCCGGTGCCGCCGCTGGAAAACCTCAAGCTGCGCCAGCGCATCACCGACCGCTACCTCATGCAATTTTCCCAAGCCGTTACCGCCTGATCGGCGCGACGCCACAACCTAAACGAGGAAGCGACATGGCACTGCCACGCACTCTCAAGAATTTCAACGTCTTCGCCGACGGCGTGAGCCACGCCGGGGAATGCGAGGAGATCACCCTGCCCAAGCTCACCCGCAAGCTGGAGGAATACCGGGCCGGCGGCATGAATGGTCCGGTCGACCTGGACATGGGCTCCGAGAAGCTCGAGCTGGATACCACCTATGGCGGCGTGATGCGCGAGATCCTGAAGCAGTACGGCGTCACCAGCGTCGATGCGGCGCTGGTGCGCTTCGCTGGCGCCTACCAGCGCGACGACACCGGCGACGTAGATGCCGTGGAGGTCATCGTGCGCGGCCGCCACACCGAGATCGACTTCGGCAGCGGCAAGGCCGGCGACAAGAGCCCGTTCAAGGTCAAGTCCTCGCTGTCCTATTTCAAGCTGACCGTGAACGGCGAGGTCTGGATCGAGGTCGATCACGTGAACTTCGTGGAGATCGTCTTCGGCGTCGACCGCCTGGCCGAGCAGCGCCGCGCCATCGGCCTGTAACCCTCTCCTGGCCGGCCGCTCGCCGGCCCATCCCCCTCCCACCTGAAGGAATATCGTCATGACCGAGCAAACTGTTGAAACCGTCGACCTGGACACCCCCATCCAGCGCGGCAACGAGAAAATCACCCGCATCACCGTGCGCAAGCCGGGCTCGGGCGAGCTGCGCGGATGCAGCCTGATCGACCTGATGCGCATGGAAGTCACGGCACTACATACCGTGCTGCCGCGCATCACTACCCCCACCCTCACCCAGCACGACGTCAGCTCGCTGGACCCGGCCGACCTGACGCAGCTCGCCACCAAGGTGAGCAATTTTTTGCTGCCGAAGGCAACCAAGGACGAGGCATACCCGCCCGAGTCGAAGACGCCGCCGCAGACGTTGCAGTGATCTTTGGCTTTCGCCTGGAAGAGCTGTATGCCATGGGTCTGGGCGAACTGATGGAGTGGCGCGAAAGAGCGCGCGAACGTAGCGGGGTGGATAAATGAGCGCGGACCGCAACTTGCGGCTGCAGGTGATCCTGGGTGCGGTGGACCGCGTGACGCGCCCATTCCGCACGATGATGGGCAGCGGCTCGGAGCTGGCGCGCACGGTGAAGGCCACCCGCGATCAGCTCCGCGAGCTGAACCGCACGCAGGTGAACATCGACAGTTTTCGGAAGCTGTCGAAGGACGCCGCTATTGCGGAGAACCAGCTGCGCACAACGCAGGCCCGCGTCAAAGGGCTCGCGCAGGAGATGGCCGCCGCGGACCGGCCCACGACGGCCATGTCGCGCAGCTTCCAGGCGGCGGTGCGCGAGGCACAGTCGCTCAAGCAGCGCGGTGCCGAGCTGCAGCAGAACCTGCAAGGCGTGCGCGGCCGGCTGGAAGCCGCGGGTGTCAGCACAAGCAACCTGACCCAGGCGCAGCGCGAGCTACGCGGCCAGATCGGCAACGTGAGCCAGTCGCTGGCGCAGCAGGAGGCGCGCCTGCGCGCTGTCGGCGAGCGCCAGCGGCAGGTGGCGGCCGCGCGCGCGCAGTACGAAAAAGGCATGGGCGCGCGCAACGCCATGCTGGGCGCCGGCGCCACCAGCATGGCGGCAGGCGGGGCCATGCTCACACCCGTCGCCAAGGCGGTGAAGGACTACGTGACGTTCGAGGACGCCATGCTCGGCATCGCCCGCCAGGTAGACGGCGCGCGCGACGACGCCGGCAATCTCACCGCCGTCTATTACGACATGGCGCGCCAGATCAAGCTGCTCGGCGAAGAGTTGCCCATCCCCACCACTGCCATTGCCGAGATGGTCACCGCCGGCGCCCGCATGGAAGTGCCGCGCGAAGAGCTGATCGACTACACGCGCACGGTAGCCATGATGGCCACCGCCTTCGACGCCGTGCCCGACGAGATCGCCGAGAGCATGGGCAAGGTGGCAAAGAACTTCCGCATCCCCACCGCCGGGATCCAGGCGCTGGCCGACTCCATCAACTACCTGGACGATAACGCCATCAGCAAGGGCAGCGACATCATCAACGTGCTCAACCGGATTTCCGGTGTGGTCTCCACGGTGAAGATGTCGTCTTCGGATGCGGCGGCCCTCGCCTCCACGCTGCTCACCCTGGGCGAGCGCACCGAGACTGCCGGCACGGCCATCAATGCCATCACCCAACGCTTTGCCGCGGCGGAGAAAGGCACGAAGCGCTTTCAATCCGCCGCGGCTGAAATTGGCCTCACCACGCAGGAAATCCAGAAGGGCATGTCCGAGGACGCCACCGGCACCATCTTCAAGGTGGTGGAAGCGGTGCGCCGGCTGCCCAAGGACAAGCGGATCGGCGTCATGGTGGAGCTGGTCGGTATGGAGCACTCGGACACGCTGGCTAAGCTGGTCGACAAACCGGAGGAGTTCCAGCGACAGCTTGAGCTGGCGAACGGCGCCAAGGCGAAGGGCTCCATGGGGCGGGAGTTCTCCGCGCGCCAGAAGACTATCTCTGCTGCCTGGGCTCGCCTGCAGAACAAGCTGTTCAACACCAGCACCGACGGCGGCGAGGTGCTGCGGCCTGAGCTTGCGGACCTGATGGAGACCATCAGCAATCTGGTGGATCGCTTCAACGCTTTTGCCAAGGCCAACCCGGCAGTTGTAGCGTGGCTGATCAAGGGAGCCGCTGCAGCCGGCGCCCTCTTGGTGGTCATGGGCGGCCTGACGCTCACCCTAGCCGCCATACTTGGGCCGCTGGTAATTGCCAAATACGGCCTCGCCATGCTCAGGATCCAGATGGGGGCTGGCGCGGGTATCGCCGCGCGCCTGGCGGGCGCCTTCAATTTCGTCATGAAGGCGGTAGGCATGCTTAGCCGTGTCCTCCTGATGAACCCCATCGGCCTGGCTGTGACGGCCATCGGCGTGGCCGCATACCTGATCTACAAGTACTGGGAGCCGATCAAGGATTTCTTCACCGGCCTGTGGTCCGAGGTGCGTGGCGCCTTTCAGGGCGGCCTGAGTGGCGTGCTGGCGCTGATCGCCGATTGGTCCCTGCTCGGCGCCCTCTATCGCATTGTCGCGCCGGCGCTGAAGTACCTCGGACTTGATCTGCCGGCCAAGTTCAGCGAATTCGGCGCCAACCTGCTGCAGGGTCTGGTCAACGGCATYACCAGCAAGCTCGGTGCCGTCCGGGACGCCGTGGTGGGCGCCGGAGCGAGCGTTGCGGCATGGTTCAAGGAAAAGCTGGGCATTCATTCTCCCAGCCGCGTCTTTGCCCAACTGGGCGGCTTCACCATGGCCGGGCTCGAGCAGGGTCTTGCGCAGGGCCAGGTTGGTCCCCTGCAGGCCATGGGACGCATCGCCGAGGCCGTGACGGCTGCCGGTGCCGCGGGCCTTGCCGGGGGTGCCACTGCAGCCTCGCGCACCGCGGCGAACGTCGCGCGCACCCTCGCCGGCCTGGGCGCGGGCGTGGCCATCGGTGCTGGCGCGCCGGCTGTAGCCGCGGTGCCGATAGACACCCGTCCTCCCCTCGCCACGCAGGGCGCAGCTGGCGCTGGCGCGGGACCGGCGACGGTGATCTTCAACATCCATCCGCCGGCGGGCGCAGACGAGCAGCTGATCGCGCGCCTGGTGGAAGAGAAGCTCCGCGACCTGGAGCGCCAGCGCGGCGCTCGGGAGCGCTCGCGGCTCACCGACAGGGACTGACCATGATGATGGCACTCGGGCAGTTCGTCTTCAGCCTGGAGACGGCGCCCTACCAGGACTTCCAGCAGCAGATGGGCTGGCAGCACCCCTCCAACAATCGGATCGGCCGCCGGCCCGCGCGGCAGTTCCTCGGCTCCGACGATGAGACCGTTACGCTGGCGGGCCTGCTTGTCCCCGAGTTGACTGGCGGCGACGTGACCGTCGACCAGCTGCGCAAGATGGGCGATGCCGGCGCGGCGTATGTGCTGATCGAGGGCACAGGCCGCTACTATGGGCTCTTCGTGATCGAGGGGCTAAGCCTCACCCGCACCCTCTTCTTCCAGGATGGCAAGGCGCGACGGATCGAGTTTTCCCTGAAGCTAGTGCGTGTGGACGATGAAGCCGAGGCGCTAATTGGCCCCGGACTGGTGGAGGATGGACTCGCATGATCCGCGCCAATGCGAACACCGAGCCGCGGGAGATCACCGGGCGCGAACCCAAGCCAATCTACCGACTCACGCACAACGGCAAGAACATTACCGCTCGCTTCCAGGGGCGGCTGATGAGCCTCACGCTGACGGACAACCGCGGCTTCGAGGCCGACCAGCTGGATATCGAACTGGACGACCATGACGGCATGCTGGATCTGCCGGAGAAGGGAACCCGGTTATCCCTCGCGCTCGGCTGGGCCGATACCGGCGTGGTGGACAAGGGCACCTACAAGGTGGACGAGATCGAACATAGCGGCCCGCCCGACCGGCTGACCATCCGCGCACGCAGCGCGGACCTGGGGAGCGACCTGACCACCCGGAAAGAGCGTTCCTTCCGTGACCGGACCGTGGGCGCAGTGGTGCGCGCCATCGCCCAAGAACGAGCTGGCGGCCGTGATCGCGCAGCAGCTCGCCGACCTGGTCATCGACCACCTGGACCAGACTGGCGAGTCCGACGCCAACTTGCTCACGCGCCTGGCGAAGGACTACGACGCTATTGCCGCCGTCAAACAGGGCAAGCTGCTGTTCATCAAGGCGGGCGAGGCATTGAGCGCATCCGGCATACCCCTGCCCATTGTCACCATCACCCGCGCCTCGGGTGATAAGCACACTTTTAACATTGCCGACCGGGAGAACTACAACGGGGTCAAGGCTAGCTACCAGGACACGCGCTCGGCGAAGAAGGGCGAAGTGGTAATTGACGCGTCGAACTCGGTGGCGGTCAAGGAGAAGGCCAGCAAAGACAAGAAGAAAGTGACTGTCACCACCTACCCTAACCCAGACAATGTAAAGGTGCTACGGCACACCTATGCCAACAAGACCAATGCGGAGCGTGCGGCGCGCGCCGAGTGGCAGCGGATCCAGCGCGGCGTGGCCACCTTTGGCATCACGCTAGCGCGCGGCCGGCCCGAGCTATTTCCCGAGCTCCCCGCGGTCGTGCGCGGATGGAAACCGCAGATTGACAACACAAGTTGGACCGTAGCCAGGGTGACTCACAGCCTTAGCAACCATGGCTACACGACGGCGCTGGAGCTGGAGATCAAGTCAACGGACTTCGATGCCGATCCAACACAATCCGCCGACGACGGAACGTCAATAAGCTGATCCTTGCATGTTGCCCTCGAATCCATTAGCGTCTCCCCGTTACTCGATGTAATGTATTCGGGCGCACCGCGCAGGACACGGGGCAAGTAAATGGCGCAGTTTTGGAAGCTAAATGAGCGACTCGGAAATCCAGGCATCTGTCGGCGAAGCCCTCAAGAACGACGGGAAGACTAAGAAGAGCTTCGCTGAGCAAGCGCCAGTCCTATTGGCATTTGTCACCAGCGTACTCTACGGGATGGGCTTCCTCGTGTGGACGAGCTATCTGGCCAGCAAGGGGATATCAGACCAGTCATTGCTGAGCACCAAGTATGTCTTGGCTGGAGCGCTTCTGGCCATTGTGGCGGTCGCTTATTATTTTTTTGTATGGCGGCACATGGCAAAAAGGGCTGTGCGCGGATACGGTTCGCCGAAGGATATGGGCAAGGTATTCCGTGTCTTCCTGGACACATATTTTGTCGGCGAGGACGCCTTTGCATGCTGCTTCGTATCCGCTTGGTTGACCGGATTTCTGTGCCCTGATGTCTTTGCTGAACCAGCACAGATAGTTCTGCTTCTCGGCTTCACTTTGGATAGGTTTCTATTTGGCTCTAAAATTGTCAACAAGCGACCGCGACTTACTTTCGCAATCAGCTTTCTCCTTCAGGGTGCCTGCATGGCATTCTTTTTCCTTTTTGCAGCGCTTTACCCGCCACTCCTTTCCCTATTTTTTACCCTCCTAAGCGTTACCATTGTTGGTCAGTTTATTTTAACTTCGTCGGTCTGGAAGAGCAAAGAAGATCATGGTTATTCGATATTTTACCTGGGGTTTATGATGCTCGTGGGAGTTGTTGCTTTCGGCGCAACGTTCTATGAGCACGTGAGCCCAAAGTATGGCGGTGCTGCACCAGCAAGAGTTTCGGTAACGCTCGCTCCTGATGCAGAAAAAATGATTCGGGATGCCTTTTCCCAGGCCAAGAGCGATCTTTTTCTTATTGTCGATTCGGATTCTGCGACTGTCTTTCGGCTCGGATCAGCCCAAACTCAAACGAAGGTCGTTAGACTTGATCACAAGTTAATCCAGGCCATTTTTGTTGAGCCGCCCCCTCAGAAAACGGCAGCCTCATTGCGCTTCGGTGAGGCAATCGGAAACCTTCTCAAAGGAAGGCATACTGCGCCGACCGAAAAAGGCGCCGCATCGGGCGCAGAGGCACGTCGGTAATAAGGCGCCAACGCGAAAATCCGGCTGCGATCTAAAGTTGGCCGATTGATGTTGTGCCATGTCGACTGACAACATGCCGCGCGCGCATTCTTTGCGCGCGACGGGCATTCTAACGCCACCCCCGTGAAACTAACGCTGCCCGCTCAGTCAGTGGAGAGCAAGCGGAAGCGTGGGAAGTTTCGCAATGGGTATGCCGGAGCAATGCCGGCGGAGGAAAAGACGCGGCGACGTGGCAAGTGTTAGCGCACCTGCCACGACCCGCACTAGCAGATCGGACCTGCCAGTTCGGCCAGGGCCGCGCCACCTCGCGAGGCGCAGGCATCCTAGCACAACGCAGGAAAGCCACTCTCAATGCAGGACATCCGATGCGGTAGTTGCAGTCGCAAACTCGGCGTAGGCGAATACACCCGGCTCGCCATAAAATGCCCGCGATGCGGGGCCATGAATGTCATGAGGGCCGAGCGCCCCGCACCAGAAAGCCGCCGAGCTTCGCATAGTGGAGAACCCATCCATGAATACGACCACTCGCGTGCCGGCCCAACTCAATCACCTCTATCGTGAAAACGCGCTCGATGTGCTGGCCGGCTTGCCCGACCAGTCCGTCGACCTATTCTTTACCGATCCGCCCTATTCCTCTGGTGGCCTGCATACGACGACAAGAGTGCMGGCTCCTGGCAAGAAGTACATTCGCGCCGACACGAAGACCAAGTACGCCGAATTCGGGCATGACAACAAAGACCAGCGGTCTTGGACATTCTGGTGCATGGCATGGCTCGCAGAGGCATACCGGGTCGCAAAGGACGGAAGCTATCTGGTGTGCTTTATCGACTGGCGCCAGCTTCCGAGCTTGACTGACGCCATCCAAGGCGCCGGATTCGTGTGGCGAGGCACTGCCGTGTGGGACAAAACCGCAGGCCGGACCCGGCCGCGTATGGGCGGGTTCTCGCAGCAAGCAGAATTCATGGTGTGGGCGACCAAGGGCTCGGTGCCGACCGCCAGCGGCGTGTGTCTCCCTGGCGTATTTGCGGAGCGCCTGCCGTTCCCGAAGCGGCACATGACGGAAAAGCCAATCGGGCTCGCCCGCGAGGTCATGCGCCTGGTGCCACCTGGTAGCGTGGTCTGCGATCCGTTCGCCGRCTCAGGTACATTTCTGGTGGCAGCGAAGGAAGCCGGTCACTACTGGATCGCTTGCGAACTAGAGCCTGCCTACCACGATGCAGCGAACGACCGCTTAGCTGCAGTTGGCGCACGGGCAGCCTAGCAATCTCGGCTGCGTGTTGGAGCGCCGCCGAGATGCTTGCGGCGTCTGCCGTCTTAGATCTTCTCCATCGGCTCAACGGTGATGAAGAAGATGCCGAGGCTCGGCACGGCCGAATAGTTGACACGCAACCCGTCTCGCTCCATGACTACGGGTTCGGGTTCGTCCTTATTCCTTTTGATATTTGAGCTGAGCTTCTTGGTCGCGTCACCGATCCAGGTCATGGCGTTGTCACCCTCTTTCTTTCCCCAACTCGGAAACGTATTGGCAAGCACAACTGCGGCCGTCAGCCCTGTCTCGACGCTTCCAACTTTGTCGTCGCTCGGTAGCCCGAACATCAAGCTATAGCGCAGCAGGTCTGCCTTGTTACCTATGGTTTCAAGATGGAGGTATTTGGTAAGCTTAATTGACTCACGCAGCGTCCCATCCTTGAGCGGGTTCGAGGTGCGCTCAGCTGTAGGGAGGTCGCCCAAAATTGTGGCTGTGCTACGACCTATGGTCGGCCTTGACGACTCCGGAAGCGGTTTTTCCGCTTGTGCCGTGGCGGGCGCGCTTGCGGCAGCTTTAGCTTCTGCTGGGTCCTTGGTCTTCGACTCGCCACCAACACACTGGCTAAGAATCCAGGCGCCGATGATAACCACTACCAGTCCAGCGAGGACATCGCGTACTCTCGTGCCCGGATTCTTAGCCCCACAATGCGGGCATGCCGCAGCCTTGTTGGATATTTCCTTCTTGCATTCCTTGCAGTTGACCATTGCCATAGGTTTCTCCGTTATTGGTTTGCCGCTTCGTGCCTGGCACCACTACTGGCGGGGCTTGCCGCCGCCTACGCTCCGGGAAGGTATCCAGCTTGCCATGTCTCCGTTGGTAGCCAGAACAGCGCATTCGTAAATGTTGGTGTCCGGCATGCGTACCATGCCGCCAATGGTGTGTTCCTTTCCATCGTAGCGGCATGAGTGGGGAGTCGAGGAGCCAACTGCTTCCACTGCGGGTCGCAAAGCGCTGGCGTAAAGGCTATAGGCGGCTAGCCCCAGCGCTGCTATGGCACTGCCTTTAAGAATGCGGAGCGTCTGGCGGGTGCTGTCATGACCCGCAGAAAGCGCGGCACAACCTGCGCACTGGGAACGCTCGGCCGTAACTGCTTCCGGTTGCCTATTGGGGGAGCCGGGCAGTTCGCCTCTCGCTTCCAGGATCCAGTTGTCGAGCATCTCCATCACGCTCCTAAACTGGCCACAAGGCAAGTCGAGGATTTTCTCGATGCCGAAATCGGTCAGAACGACCGAGTAGACATCAAGCTGGCGCTCGATGCCTGCGACCTGCATGACTTCCTTGACCTTGGCCGCGATGCGCTTGCGCTGCAAGTCCGTAATCGTCCTGACCGGAGGTAATGGCTCGCCGGTACTAATCGTGATGACGTTGCTTGTGTGGTTGCTGGCGCTGGCACCTTCGTGAATCACGTTTCGAGCGACAAACTGACCCACGTCGCCGTCGATTGCTATGTCCTTGCTATTCATCGATCCGTCAAAAAATGCATTCCTGAGTGGCCCCGGTTGCATTCCCGATATCGGCTTGCGTCTTTGCGCTAGCTCTCTGTGTTTCGATGACTTCTTCGACGTTCAGAGCGGTCCAGACCGCATCACCTCAGTCCTTCTTGCGTTTGCCCATTTCGATGGTGAATGGCGCGGTGACGTTGCCCTCAACGTATTGGCCAACTTTGCCTTTCACACGAACACTGCCGCTTCCCTCATCTGGCTGCATGCCGCCGATCAATGCGAGCACACCGGCTCGGCCGCGCGCATCGAGTAGACGATAACCCGCCAGGATGGCCGCTTCCTCAGCGGCTAGAGAGGCCGAACTGGGCACGCCAGTTAGAACATAAAGAACGTCAACGCCCGCGCCTGCTATGGCTGCCAGGTAGTTTGCGTCCGGGACGCGCTCGGCCTTCTCGTAGAGAACCTGAGTCTTGACTGAGACGCCGCCAATGGCCGCGAAAGCGGCCTGATTGCAGCCTTTCCGCTTTCGCTCCTCGGCCAGTCGGCCCCCAATACTCACCGCTTGGTTCATTTTAGTGTTGTAAAATGCACCGTTTGGTGCATATAATTTGTTGTGCAACGCTAACTTACACAAGTATATCCGCCATGCCTAAAGCCAAAGCTCCGGCGACTCGTTCGCCGCGCGGCGTCCTGACTGACAAGCCCATCGCCCTGCGGCTGATGCCATCAGAAATGAAGGCAGTTAAGGACCTGTCAGCAGCAGAAGGCCGCTCGCTCGCGGGTATGGCTCGGCTGCTAGTGCTGGCGAGCCTGCCTGTGAAGAAGAGCCGCTCTTCTTGAGCGTCGTGATCATTCCCATTTCTCCAGAGACTGGCATGTATCCCGATCCGAAACGAGTACGAGATAACCGACTGACCCTGCGCTTCGATGACCTGGAGTACGACGTCATCACCGCATTGGCTCGCTATCAAGGCGAACAGCCGGCGGCGTTGGTTCGCCAGCTTGCATTGCTCGCGGCCGAACACCTGCTCGGCCTTGAGGCAACTGTAAATGAGGGCTCCGCGTAAGCGAAGCCGCCGAAGAGCCGCTCAAAAGATGCCCGAATTCGAAACCAGCTGGACTGAAGAACAGCTCGCAGTGCTGGAGCGTGTACGCGCACAGCAAGGGCTCGAATCCGTGCACCAGGCCGCCGAGTGGCTTGTGAAGATGCACCTGCGGCGCAGTGCAAAGTCAATCACCGGGCGAGGGCGTGCGCTGTACCCGGTCAAACCAGTGAGATCGAAATGAGGATGAACTGCCCACATTGCGGAACGCTCATGGTCTTCCGCACCAGCCGCACGGTGTCGCTGCTGTCGAAAGAGGGATACGCGCAGTGTCCTAACGTCGAGTGTGCCCATACCTGCAAGGTCATCCAGACAGCGGTCCACACCATCGCCCCCAGCATGAAGCCCAACCCGAAGGCGTATCTGCCGATGGGCAAGCCTCGCCCGGGCATGAGCGACGGGCGGCAGATGGATCTGCTGCCGACCTAGCGGCCTAGCCCGCTTTCTTTTCGATTGCCTGCTTCATGCCCCCTCCGGGGCGTGAGGGAATCCTTTTGCCCCGAGACTCATGAACCCATCACTCCACGCCGACGTCACCAGCCGCCTGCTGCGCGACTACGGCTTCAAGCAAAAACGCACCGCCGCCGGCGACAAGCTGGAGGACGGCAAGTGCCCGGCCTGCGGCCGCAAGGCGCTCTGGGGCTTTGGAGACAGGCCGTGGGTCATCCGCTGCAACCGGCAGAACCATTGCGGCGCCGAGCTGCATATCCGGGATCTGTACCCGGACCTGTTCGACAACTGGAGCGACCGCTTCCAGGCCACGCCGGAGAACCCCAAGGCGGCGGCCGATGCCTATATGCGCGACGGCCGCGGCTTCGACCTGGACAAGGTCAGCACCTGGTACACGCAGGAGAGCTATTACAGCCACGAGCTCAAGATCGGCAGCGCCACCGTGCGCTTCTCGCTCGGCGCAGGCGCGCACTGGGAGCGGATCATCGACCAGGCGCACCGCTTCGGCTCGCGCAAGGCCAACTTCCACGGCAGCTACGGCGGCACCTGGTGGCAGCCGCCCGTCCTGAACACGGCCGCCGTGGACGAACTCTGGATCGTGGAGGGCATCTTCGATGCCATCGCGCTGTGGCTCAACGGCATTCCCGCCGTCGCCGCCCTGTCGTGCAACAACTATCCGGCCAAGGCCCTGGCCGCGTTGCTCGAGCAGCTCGCCGCGCTGGAGCGCAAGCGGCCCACGCTGGTGTGGGCGCTGGACAGCGACAAGGCCGGGCGGCGCTTCACCCGGCAATGGCTGGCCCGCAGCCGCGATGAAGGCTGGACCGCGACCGCCGCGCAAACGAAGTCGGCCGGCAGCAGGAAGCTCGACTGGAACGACATGCACCAGCGCGGGCTGCTGCGTGCCACGGACCTGGACGAGTATCGCCACCTGGGCGCCCTGCTGACGGCGGAATCGCCGGCGGAGAAGGCGCGGCTGATCTACGGCCGCGGCAGCGCGAGCCAGTTCGCTTTCGAATTCGACAACCGCCTCTACTGGTTCAAGCTCGACATCGAGGCGCTCAACCGCGAGGCCTACGCCATCCGCGAGGCGCACGGCGACATGCCGGAGCACGAAGTGCGCGAGCAAGCCATGCTCAAGGCCGGCGTGGTGGTCAACATCGCCACTTGCCTGCCCACGGCACTCTACTACCAGGCCAACACGCTCACCGACGAGAGCTGGTACTACTTCCGCGTCGCCTTCCCGCACGATGCGGCGCCGATCAAGAACACCTTTACCAGCGCGCAGATCGCCTCCGCCGGCGAGTTCAAGAAGCGCCTGCTGGCCGTGGCGCCGGGCGCCTTCTATACAGGCTCCAACGGCCAGCTCGACGAGTATCTCAAGGGTCAGATGCAGCGCATCAAGAGCGTGCAGACCATCGACTTCGTGGGCTATAGCAAGGAGCACGGATGCTACGTGTTTGCGGATGTGGCGGTGAAGGACGGCACGCTCCACCTGCTCAACGACGAGGACTTCTTCGACGTGGGCCGCCTGTCCATCAAGACCATCAGCGGCTCCGCCGGCCTCACGCTGAACGCCACGCTCAAGGAGTTCAGGCAAGACTGGCTGGACCTGCTATGGCGCGCCTTCGGCGCCAAGGCGCTGGTGGCGCTGGCCTTCTGGCTGGGCAGCCTGTTTGCCGAGCAAATCCGCGAGGGCGACGGCATCAAGCACAAGAGCTATCCGTTCCTGGAAGTGGTCGGCGAGCCGGGCGCAGGCAAGACCACGCTGATCGAATTCCTGTGGAAGCTGTGCGGCCGGCGCGACTACGAGGGCTTCGATCCTTCGAAGTCATCCCTGGCGGCGCGCGCGCGCAACTTTGCCCAGGTGGCCAACCTGCCGGTGGTGCTGATCGAGGGCGACCGTGGCGACGATGGCGCCAAGGCGCGTGGCTTCGACTGGGACGAGCTCAAGACCGCGTACAACGGCCGCAGCGTGCGCGCCCGCGGCATCAAGAACGGCGGCAACGAAACCTACGAGCCGCCCTTCCGCGGCGCCGTGGTCATCAGCCAGAACGCGGAGGTGAACGCCAGCGAGGCCGTGCTGCAGCGGATCGTCCATCTGTACTTCGACCGCGCCGGCCAGAACCCTGACACGCTGGAGGCCGCCAAGGCCATCGAGCAGATCCCCGTCGAGGACGTATCCGGCTTCCTGCTGACCGCTGCGATGAAGGAGCGCGAAATCCTGCAGGACTTCGCGGAGCGCACGCCGGTGTACCAGGAGCACCTAGCGAAGCACCCGGACGTGAAGCACCCGCGCCTGGTCAAGAACCATGCGCAGCTGATGGCGCTGGTGGACTGCCTCGGGCATGTCTTGCCCCTGCGCAAGGAGTACCGCGACGCCACGCTGCGCCAGATCACCACCATGGCGGCCGAGCGCCAGCAGGCTATCGGCGCCGATCACCCGCTGGTGCAGGAATTCTGGGAAATCTACGACCACATCGAATCGGCCGACGACGACCGGCCGGTGCTCAACCATGCCCGCGGCGATGGCGTCATCGCCGTCAGCCTGCGGCACTTCGAACAGGTGGCGAACGACCGCCGCCTCCACATCCCCCCGCTTGCCGACTTGAAGCGCGTGCTCAAGACATCGCGGCATCGCAAGTTTGTCGACCTGCGGGTGGTCAACAGCGCTATCAACGCGCACCACAACGCCGAGTATCCGATGTCGCCGAAGAAGCCCGCCACTGTGAAGTGCTGGGTCTTCGAGGGCGACCGGTCGGCACACAAAGGAGCTTGAGCATGTTGTCCATTGAAACCAGCCTTTGCGCCGCGGCCAAGATCGTCGCGAAACCAGTCCGGTTCCGGAAGAGCGGTGGCAGCAATGGCATGCCGGCGTGCATGTTCGCCACTCAGAGACTGGAATTCACGCTGCACGATGGCAACCACTACACGCTGGTGATCCATCTGGAAGAAGGCTGTCACACCCTGACGGCGAGCGAGCCGGTGGTCCTGCCCCCAGTTCCTGAATCCGACGGAGAGCCGGCATGAGTGCGTATCTCGTCTACATCGTGTCACACGCTGGCGTGCGCATGCAGTTCACCGCCATTGCGCGCACGCGCCTGGATGCCCAGCTCGGCGCGCTAGACCACCTGACCGAACCGCCTCGCTTCTGCCGCGCCCGCGCGATCGGGAGGACTGCCTGATGCTGGCTTTGCTCAACCTATGGATGATCGTTACCGCGCTGGTGTCCGTGTTCCTGTTCAACGCCGGCCCTTCGCGGGCACGCTGGGCGGCCCTGGCCGGCCTGCTCGGCCAGCCTGCCTGGCTGTACCTGACCCACGCCACCGGCGAGGCCGGCATGTTCGCGGTAAGCCTGTTCTTCACGCTCTGCTATGGCCGAGGCGTTTGGAGCGGCTTCCTCCGCCCTGGAGACCACGATGGCTAAGCCCGAGCTCACCGAAGCCGATCTGCGCCGAGCGCACCGCGCCATGCGCATCGCTACCCCGTTCGAAGCCATGTCCGACCTGGTGCGCCGGGCGCTGACGGCAGCGGCTGGCGCCATGGCGGCGCGGGACCGTCAGCGGACGGCCCGGCGGCCGGCGGATATGAAGCGCCGCGCTGGCGGCGATTTTGAGGATTGATATTGCAGGAGGGTCAACCCATGAAGCACGAGATCACCATCACTATCGATGAACACCGGCTCGCTCAGCAGAGCGACGAGCGCCTCGCCACGCTGTGGTACGTCGCACAGGCCAACCCCGCGCCGTTCGGCGATCCGGCCGCGTGCCACCTGGCGGAGCAGATCGGCCGGGAGATCATCTGCCGGTGGCTGCGGATGACGCCGGCGCCGCTGTGGAACTGGCAGGGTGGGCATGTTCAGCACGCGTCGTTCCATGCGGCGAGGGAGAATGCTGCGCGGTACCTGAAGCTGCGCGATGTGCCTGTGGAGCAGCTCGGCGCCGCCGGTGTGCCTTGCATCGCCGTGCCGTCTGGGCTGCAGAGCGAGGACTATGTGAGTGGCGAGGAAGCGGACGCGGCTGTGGATTCCGTTGCGAGGCCTGCCGAGTATGGGAGACAGCAATGAGCGACGCAGATTTGATTGATCGCATTGCTGCCGCCGTCGCCGAGCGCGTCTTGCCGGCGGTACCGTTTAACGTCCAGTTGTGGAGCACCGAAGCGATTGCCGCCTACCTACAGCGGCCCGCGCAGGTGGTACGCGAGCGAGTCGTTTGCTTACCCGGCTTCCCGCGGCCAATTCGCCTCCCCACGGCTGCGGGAAGCAAGGCCACCGCCCATCCCCGCTGGAAAGCGGCCGAAGTGATCGCCTGGACTGAATCACATCGAGAAGTTTCCGCGGGAAGGCGTCGCAGGACGGGCTAGGTTGGCAAACCTACAGGGTGGGCGCGACAACGTTCAGGAGTTTGCTTCCTGCTTGAGCGCTGCCCGCACGCGATTTAGCGCTGATCTAGAAAGATCGGCGCTTCCAAAAAGCTCAGCGTAAGACGTTGAAATCGTTGATCCCCCGTTCAGCCTGACGACAGGCCCTGCCTCGGTAGTCTCGATAGCGAATAGACCAGCATCGAACATTTTGTGTAAATCGGCTCTCAGAAGAATAGCGTTACCAAGATGCTCAGCGCCTTCATTCTTAACTGCACGGATATGAGCAACCTCTAACGCTTCTAATTGGGTCTCTCCCGAAATCGCGCAGCGGCCATCCACGCTTACCAATATTTTTCGCAGCATCGCCTGATCTGGGCGACTAAATCTGGAGATAACTTCAAGATTGCGCTTCTTCGACTCGTTCCCATAAAGGAGATCGATAGCGACCTCTCCATTGTAGTAGCTGTCGCCGTCGTCTTTCCACGTGGCCTTTCCGCTTGATGCGCCAGCCGTCCACTCAATGGTAGAAGCGCCCCATCTTGCGTATTCTTTTGCCTTGGGATCTTCCTGCTCCGCTTGCTCATATCGCAATCGCAGAACCATCTTCTCCCCCTGCTTCTTGGCCGATCCGTTAGATTTATAGGACGCCCAGTCCTGCCGCCCGCCCTTTCGACTCCAACTCTCTATCGATTCAACTGAAATGGGACCATCATCAATATCATTTGGATTGATAAAAATCAGTTCGTCTCCAGAAGTCCAATGGACTACTATTCCCGTCTCGATCATGGCTGCAATGTCCCGGATTTATATATACCAGTAGTAATCTTTGTGCTCCCGTTACCTAGATCACGGGCGCGTGCCAAGAATGTACTACGAACTCGATATGCATGGTTCCCCCTACACCAACAGCCGCGCAATCTCCGCCGCGCTAGCGTTGTAATAGGTCATCAGTTCATTCAGATTGGTATGCCCAGTCATCCGCGCCAGGTCGAGCACCGGGATCTTCTTGGCAAGCCTGGTGATCGCCTCATGCCTCGTATCGTGAAAAGTCACATCCCCCACCGCCGCCCTATCCCGTCCCACCCGATAAAGCGCGTCCCGACTGCTGTTCGTCAGGTTGAAAAGCGGTTTGCCCTCCCCGACCGCCGGCAACAACTGCAGCAGCTCGATAGCACGGCTCGATAGCGGCACGTCGCGCGCACCGCCGTTCTTGGTGAGGGGAAGATGGGCCACCCGGGCTGCCAGGTCGACCGCTTGACTGGTCAGCCCCAGGATCTCGCCTGAGCGCATAGCCGTCTCGATGGCGAACAGAAAGGCCACTGCAACGCGTTGCTTGGGCAAGACGACGGGCAGCCCCTCCTGATAGCCCAAGGCCGCCGTGATCGCGGCAACCTCAGCCTCGGAGATGCGTCGCGCCCTGGGCCGGCTGTCTGGCGGCCGGCGCACCGGCTTCATGGGGTCGGTAATCAGCCAGCCCCATTCGTCCCGGGCCACCTTGAGTGCATGAGAGAGGAGGCACATCTCGCGGGACACGGATGCCCCCGATACTTCGCGCAATCGGGCGTCGCGCCAGGCGGTGATGTGCTGAACCTTCAGGTCGGCGAGCCGGATCGAGCGAAACGGCTTGCCGTCGATCTCTTTCTTGCCAATGAGCTCGAGCCGGTAGATCTCCCAGCGCTTGCCCCGCTTCTGGGGGCTGACTTCGCGTTGGTAGCGGTCGAGTACGTCACCGACGGTATGCGTCTGACTGCCTAGACCATCGGCCAGCGAGTGCAGTTCCGCTTCCCGCTGGATGGCCCAAGCCTGGGCCGATGCCTTGGTGCTAAAGGCCCGACTTTCTCGTTTGCCTTTGACATACACCGACGCTATCCACCCTGCGCCACTTTTCCTCAGACTTGCCATTGCACAAACACTCCGTAGCCCCCGGAGCCAGAGCAGGCGCGCTCAGAAATCCCGATATTGTGGTGTGTTCAGCATGCAGGAGTGTACCCGGCACGCGTAGTGCGCGCGTAATTTACACGTAGTCACGCGTAGTTTCGTGGGTTTTTGTGCGGCTTTCCCGACACGAAAGCGAGGACGTGCAAAACCCTAGAAACCCTTGTGGGGCTTAGGTTTGCGGTCTACTTTGGTGTGGATTTGTGTACTGCGGAAAGGGGTGGGTGGTGCGAGGGAGGGGACTCGAACCCCTACACCATTGCTGGCGTCAGGACCTAAACCTGGTGCGTCTACCAATTTCGCCACCCTCGCAGTCCCTGCGGGCGCATCCCTGGCGGGAGGCCGCTGTGCTCGCTGGCGTTGCAGGCGGGCCGGGCAGCGTGTGAGGTCACAGAAGCGGCGGGCAAGACTGCCCGCCTGGCTTGTGTTTCCTGTGCTGCCGGCGCACTTTGCGCATGCAGCGCAACGAGGCTGCGGATTCTAGCGCAAAGCGCGCGGGGAATCCAGCCCCTTGCCTGCATCGGCGCAATCAACGTGCGCTGCCCACGGTTTCAGCGCTTGCCCTTGATGCAGGAGAGTACAAGGACGGTGGCGCAGGCTTCGAGGGCGGCGACGAAGTACAGGCCGGAGGATAGCTGGCCGGTGCTGGTCTTGAACCAGCCGATCATGTACGGGGCGACGAATCCGGCCAGGTTGCCGATGGAGTTGATCAGGGCGATGCCGCCGGCGGCCGCGGTGCCGGCGAGGAAGGCGGACGGCAGGGACCAGAATACGGGGAAGGCGGCGAGGATGCCTACGGAGGCGATGGTCAGGGCGACGAGCGCGAGCACGGCGCTGTGCAGCCACATGCCGGTGAGCACGAGGCCGGCGGCGGCCATGAGTGTCGCCAGGGCGCAGTGCAGGCGGCGTTCGCCGGTGCGGTCGGAGTGGATGCCGTTCCAGACCATGGCGATGGTGCCGGCGATGAAGGGGATGGCGGAGACCAGGCCGATCTGGAGATTGCCCTGCACACCGAGCTCTTTGATGATGGACGGCGACCAGAAGGCGATGGTGGCGTTGCCGCTGACCACGCAGAAGTAGATGGCGGCGCAGATCCAGACGCGGGCGTTGGCGAAGGCGTCGCGCAGGGATGAGTGCTTGGCGGGGTCGCGGTTCTCGGCTTCGATCTCGCGGCTGACGAGATCGCGCTCGCCCTGGGTGAGCCAGTTGGCGCTGGCGGGCTTTTCTGGCAGGAACATGAGCACGGCGATGCCGGCGAGCACCGAGGGGATGCCTTCGATGACGAACAGCCATTGCCAGTTGGCAAGGCCTTCGACGCCTTCCATGCGGCTCATGATGAAGCCGGCAAGCGGGCCGCCGATCACGCCGGCGATGGCGAACGAGGTCATGAACAGGCCGTTGATGCGGGCGCGGCGCTGGGCGGGGAACCAGTAGGTGAGATAGAGCACSACGCCGGGGAAGAARCCSGCGTCGAAKATGCCGAGCAGGAAGCGCAGCGCGTAGAACTGCATGGGAGTCTTGACGAAGATCATCGCCATCGACGCCAGGCCCCACAGGATGGTGATGCGCGCGAGCGTGCGGCGCGCGCCGATCTTTTCCAGCAGCAGGTTGCTGGGGACTTCGAAGAGGAAATAACCGATGAAGAAGATGCCGGCGCCGAAGCCGTACACGGCTTCGCTGAACTGCAGGTCTTGCAGCATCTGCAGCTTGGCGAAGCCGACGTTGACGCGGTCGATCCAGGCCAGCACGAACAGGAAGACGAGGAAGGGAATCAGCCGCACCGCGATCTTGCGGTAGGCGTGGTCGCGCTCGGCGGCGCTGGGCGCGGCGGCGGGCGCCATCGCGTCGGGGGCTCCGGTCATCACGGTGGTCATCGGTGTAACTCCTTGGGTGTGGATGGCGGGGCCGCGCTGCGTGGCTGCGGCCCTCGGTTCGTTCCTGGATTACTGAAGCACGGTCTCGATGGCGCCCGCTACCTGCAGCACGCGCGCGTCCTGCCCGTTGAGGCCGCACACGCCAAGGCCGATGCCCTGCCCGGCCACCGGCAGCGGCAGCGAGACGGCGCAGCCGTCGAGGAAATTGATCACGCTGGCGTTGCGCAGCACGAGGCCGTTGGTGGCGAAGAAGGCTTCGTCGCTTTGCAGCGCATCCAGCCGTGGCGGGCGTACGGCCACGGTGGGCATCAGCCAGGCGTCGGCCTCGCGCAGCAGCCCGGCGGCGCGCGCTTGCATGGCGCGGCGCGCGGCCAGCAGGTCGAGGTAGTCGGCGGCGCCGAGCTGCTCGCCGCGGCGGATGCGCATGGCGACGCGCGGGTCATAATCGCCGCCGCGTTCGGCCAGCAGTTGCTTGTGCCAGTGCCACGCCTCGGCCGCGGTCAGGCCGCCGCCGGCGTTGATGTCCGGCAGGCGCTTGAGTTCGGGGAAATTGAACGGCACGATGCGCGCGCCAAGGCGCGCGAGCATGTCGAGCGTGGCGTCGAAGGCCTGGGCGACCTCGGCGTCGAGGCTGTCGCAGACGAAATCGCGCGTAACCAGCAGGCGCAATCCGGCCAGCGGCGCGGGCCTGCTGTCCAGGGCCTCGCCGCTGACGATGGCGTCGAACGCCGCGCAGCAGGCCACCGAGCGTGCCAGCGGGCCGGCGGAGTCGAGCGAGGTGGAGAGCGGTACGCCGCCATCCAGCGGCACGCGGCGCGCGCTGGGCTTGAAGCCGGTCAGGCCGCAGAATGCGCTGGGGATGCGGATGGAGCCGCCAGTATCGGTGCCGAGCGCCGCGGCTGCCATGCCGAGCGCCACGCTGACGGCGCCGCCCGAGGTGGAGCCGCCGGCGATGCGGGCTTCGTCGAACGGCGTGCGCGGCGTGCCGTAGTGCGGGTTCAGCCCAAGGCCGGAGAAGGCGAACTCGCTCATATTGGTACGCCCGATCAGCACGGCGCCCGCTGCGCGCAGGCGCGCCACGGCGACTGCGTCTGCGCTGGCGGGCGCGCCGGCAAGCGCCTTCGATCCGGCCCGCGTCACCTGCCCTTTTACGTCGAACAGGTCCTTGATGGAAATCGGCAGGCCGGCCAGCGGCGACGCCACCAGGCCGGCCGCGCGGGCCTGGTCGGCGGCACGCGCGGCGGCCAGCGCGCCGGCCGCGTCCACCTCCAGGAAGGCGACGCCGCCCTTAGCGCGATGGTCTTCGATGCGCGCCAGCGCCTGCTCGGTCAGCGCCACGCTGGTGGTGCGCCCCGCGCCGAGTTCGGCGGCGAGCGCGGCGATGGTCGGTTGCGCGGCGCTCATGGTGCCACCGCCAGGCAGGCCACGCGATAGGCATGGCGCAGGGTGCGCTTGCGTACCGGGTCGTGCAGCTCCACTTCGAAGGCTTCGCCACTGCCGAGTTCGCCGATCACCGCCTGCGTGCCGCAGAACATGGCGGTGCCGGGCGGCAGCGTGTCTTCACCGGTGAGGCGCCGGATCAGGTCACGCGGATCGAGCAGGCGCGTCACCAGGCCTTCCTGGTACAGCTCGCGCTGGCCGTTGCGGGTGCGCCAGCAGCGCATCTGCAGCTGGTCCCAGTGATCCGCCACGTCGGCAAAGCGCCAGAGTTCGGTGCCGAGCGGCTTGGCGCACATCTGCTTGGAGACGGTGACGTCGTAGGCCTCGACCTTGCGGTCGGTGTGGTCGGAGCCGACGCCGATGTACATGGCGTCCTGGCCGGCCAGCAGCACGAACTCGATCTCGCCCGAGGAATCCTCGCGCGGCACTTCGAGCAGCGTCTCG
Source organism: Cupriavidus sp. 05N38 (assembly GCF_056397345.1). NCBI lineage: Bacteria > Pseudomonadati > Pseudomonadota > Betaproteobacteria > Burkholderiales > Burkholderiaceae > Cupriavidus > Cupriavidus sp. 05N38. The sequence continues at coordinate 33,828 of NZ_JBFTNF010000029.1, read as the reverse complement.
GTGGTCAGCAGCGAGGCGGCCAGCGGGTAGAAGCAAGGCACGGTCGAGGGCGGCCTGACGCCGATCTCTTCGAGCTCGCGGATGTGATGGTTGACGGCGTCGGCGTCGCGGCCGGTCCAGCCGGCGATGATGAGGCGCTGGATGTCGAGGGCGAGTGCGCCCTCGCCGGCGACCTGGAATTGCAGTGTCGGCATGTCGTACTACCTGTTGCGGAGAAAAACGGTCAGTGGGTCAGATGGTCCGGATGATGTTCTTCCGGAATTCGTCGATGTGTTCCCGGATGGCCTCGCGCACCGCCGGGATGTCGCGCCGCTCGAGCGCGTCGACGATCAGCAGGTGCTCCTGGTAGACGTTCTCCAGGTGCTGCGGATCGGATAGCGAGAGGAACCAGAAACGGGCCTGCTTCTCGTGCAGGTTGCGCAGCAGGTCGGCCAGCACGCGGTTGCGCGAGGCGGCCGACATGGCGGTATGGAACTTGAGGTCGAGCGAGGCCAGGCCGGCAATGTCACGCCGCGCGATCAGCTCCGGCGAACGGCCGAGGATCTCGCGCATGGCCTTGAAATCGCTTTCGTGGCCGCGCTCGGCGGCGAGCGTGGCGCACAGGACCTCGTTGGTCGCGCGCACTTCGATCATGTCGAGCACTTCATTGAGCGACAGCGGCGAGACCAGCACGCCCTTGCGCGGCATGATCGAGACCAGCCCTTCCACCTCGAGCCGGTGCAGCGCCTGGTGGACAGGCGTGCGGCCCAGCCCGAGCAGGCCCGCGACCTGGGCCTCGTTGAGCGGCTCGCCCGGGCGGAACTCGCAGGCGATGATGCGGCGCTTGATCTCGGCGTAGGCCTGCTCGCGCATGGCGGCGCCGGTCGCGGCGCGGCTTGCGGCGCCACTCTCGGCGGCGGGTTCGCCGGCACTGGCAACGAGCCTGATCGGGTTCGCCATGATGCGTTCCTGCGGTGTTGAAGTTGTTGTGATACTAGTCTGATATTTCACTGATCGTCAACACGATGAAGCGCAGGGTAAACGCTAGGCTGCGGCACCGCCAGGCGACGGGAATCCACGCAGCGCCGCCCTTGCATCGCTTCGCCGCATGGCGAGAGCTCCCCGCAAACCCATGCTGGGCAAAGCTTTCCGGTGCGCCATCAAAAGCGTTCCCGCATGATGCGCAATACCGTGCCCGCTATCGCTATTCCCAAAAACTCGCAGCCCTTCTATCATGTCCACATCGACCTAGAATCGATAATCGATTCAGTCGTATATTGGTGCAATATGCATTCATCGTGGTGCAAGACCTCCCAGCGATGGTGCCCAGACCTGCATGCGACCTCGACGGAAAATGCGAACATGACCGGGCAGTACAAAAAAAACGAGGACGCCGACACGCCGGCGGCCACCGCAGAAAGCAGCGAGGACACCACCCGCCCGGACCCGCTTTTCAACCAGTCGCTCGAGAAGGGCCTGGAGGTCCTGCGCGCCTTCAGTGCGGTGCATCGCACGCTCACCCTGGCGGAGTTGGCCGGGCTCACCGGCATGACCAAGAGTTCGGCGCAGCGCACCGTGCATACGCTGGAGAAGCTCGGCTACGTCGCCAAGCATCCGCAGACGCGGCGCTTTCGCCTGACCCCGAAGGTGATGGAGATTGGCTACAACTACCTGTCCGCGGACGCGCTGATCCAGGCCGCCAGCCCTTATCTGTCGCAGCTCGCCAATGCCAGCGGCGAAACCGCCAACCTGACCGAGCCGGTCGGCCTGGACATGGTCTACGTGGCGCAGCTCATGACGTCGAAGTACATCCCGGTGCTGACCCCGGTTGGCATGCGCATCCCCATGTATTGCACCAGCAGCGGCCGGGCCTACCTCAGCACGCTGCCGGACGAGCAAGTGATGGCGATGCTGGAAAGCTCCGCGCGCGTTGCGCGCACGCCGGCCACGCTGACCGATGTGGCGGCGATCTTCGAGACCGTGGCGGCCTGCCGCAAGGTGGGCTATGCCTGCAACAACGAGGAACTGTTCCTGGGCGACATGGGCATTGGCGCGGCCATCGTCAACAGCCAGGGCCAGGCGGTGGGCGCGGTCCATGTATCGCCGCCCGCCAGCCGCTGGAGCATGGCCGAGGCGCAGAAGAAGCTGGCGCCGATGGTGATCGAGTGCGCATGGGCAATCTCCCGCTCCATCGCCCACTGAGAGGCTGCTTCGCCGTGCCCTGAAACAGCCGCGCGGGGCGGAATGAAGCGGGGCGGAAGGAAGCGGGAAAGGCCGGGCTAGCGGGCGTGCTCCAGCATGGCCTGCAGCAGCACGTTGGCGCCGGCCTCGACATGCTCGGGCAGCGCGTCTTCCAGTTCGTTGTGGCTGATGCCGTCCTTGCAAGGCACGAAGATCATGCCGGTCGGCGCGCGCTGGGCCACGTAGACGGCGTCATGGCCTGCGCCGCTGACCACGTCCATATGCGGCAGCCCCAGCGCCGCGGCCGCGCGCCGCACGCTGTCCACGCAGGCGGGCGCGAACGCGCAGGGCTCGAACTTCACCACCTGGCGGATCTCCACTTGCACCGCGCCGTCGCGCGCGATCCGGGCGAACTGCGCGCGCATGGCCGCGTCCATGCGGTCAAGCCCCTCCTGCGAGAGATTGCGCAAGTCCACCGAGAAGTCCACGTGGCCCGGGATCACGTTGCGCGAGTTGGGCGCCACGTGCACGTAGCCGACCGTGCCGCGGCCATGCGGGGCCTCGGCCACGGCAATGCGGTTGACCTCGTCGATCATGCGCGCGGCCGCCAGCATGGCGTCGTGGCGCAGCGCCAGCGGCGTGGGGCCGGCATGCGCGTCCTGCCCGGTCACGGTCACGTCGTACCACTGCTGGCCGAGCGCGCCGGAGACCACGCCGATCGGCAGCCCGGCGGCTTCGAGCACCGGCCCCTGCTCGATATGCGCCTCGAAATAGGCAGCGAACATGCCGCCGGGCACCTCGCCCACCGCATGCTCGCCGCGGTAGCCGATCTGCGCCAGCGCCTCGCCCACGCTGATGCCATCGAGGTCGCGCTGGGCGCGCACGAACCCGGCCTCGAACACGCCGGCAAAGGCGCCCGAGCCCATCATCACCGGCGTGAAGCGGGTGCCCTCCTCGTTGGTCCAGAAGGCCAGTTCCAGCGGCGCGCGGGTGACGATGCCGAGGTCGTTGAGCGTGCGCATGACCTCCAGCCCGGCCAGCACGCCGAAGTTGCCGTCGAACTTGCCCCCCGAGGGCTGGGTGTCGATATGGCTGCCGGTGGCCACGGCGGCCGCATCGGGATCGCTGCCCGCGCGCCGCGCGAACACATTGCCCACTTCGTCGGTGCGCACCTCGAGCCCGGCCTCGCGGCACCAGCCCACCACCAGGTCGCGACCCTGGCGGTCCAACTCGGTCAGGGCGATGCGGCACACGCCGCCCTTGGGCGTGGCGCCGATCTGCGCCAGGTCCATCAGCGATTGCCACAGGCGGGTTGCGTTGATGCGGGGAAGGTGTTGCTGGTCCATGTCGGGAAGCCGGTTGGTTGGAAAACGAAAGGACAGGCCAGCAAAAAGCAGGCCATGGGCAAGGCAGGCACAAGCCATGAAGCGGACGCCCCCCTTGCGCCTGCGTGACACCGGTCGCCGCAACGCCTCTGCCTCGGCCGGGTGCCGCGGCAACTGGCACATGACTTGCTTGAAGGGATGCGTCCGCCCTTCCCCCCACCCAGGAGCACTGCCCGTGACCGTTTTTTCTTCCCCCGCCGCCGGAAGCACGAAACCCAGCCTGAAAGCCGTCGCCGCTGCCGCCGCGCTCACTTCGCTTTCCCTGCTCGCCCTGCCCGGCGCCGCCCATGCCGAGAAGGTGCTGCGCGTGGGCATGACCGCCGCCGACATCCCGCGCACGCTGGGCCAGCCCGACCAGGGCTTCGAAGGCAACCGGTTCACCGGCATCCCGATGTACGACGGCCTGACCCAGTGGGATCTCTCCAAGGGCAACGGCCCGAGCCTGCTGATCCCCGACCTGGCCACGGAATGGAAGGTGGATGCCAAGGACAAGACCAGGTGGGTCTTCAAGCTGCGCCCCGGCGTGAAGTTCCACGACGGCTCGGCGTTCAACGCCGACGCCGTGGTGTGGAACGTGAACAAGGTGCTCGACAAGACTGCCAGGCAGTTCGACCCCAGCCAGGTCGGCGTGACCGCCTCGCGCATGCCGACGCTGCGCTCGGCCAAGAAGATCGACGACCTCACGGTGGAGCTGGTCACCTCCGAGCCCGACTCCTTCCTGCCCTACAACCTGAGCAACCTGTTCATGGCCTCCCCCGCGCAGTGGGAGAAAAAGCTCGCCGCGGTGCCGGCCTCGGTCACCGATACGGCCGAACGCAGCAAGCAGGCATGGGTGGCCTTCGCCGCCGACGCCTCCGGCACCGGCCCGTTCAAGATGAGCCGCTTCGTGCCGCGCGAGCGGCTCGAGGTGGTGAAGAACGCGCAGTACTGGGACAGCAAGCGCGTGCCCAGGATCGACAAGGTGGTGATGCTGCCGATGCCGGAAGCCAATGCGCGCACCGCCGCGCTGCTGTCCGGCCAGGTGGACTGGATCGAGGCGCCGGCGCCTGACGCCGTGGCGCAGATCAAGAGCCGCGGCTTCGAGGTCTACGCCAATGCGCAGCCGCATATGTGGCCGTGGCAGCTGTCCTTCGCGCCCGGCTCGCCCTGGCTCGACAAGCGCGTGCGCGAGGCGGCCAACCTGTGCGTCAACCGCTCGGGCCTGAAGACGCTGCTGGGCGGCTACATGGCCGAGGCCAAGGGCATCGTCGAGCCGGGCAGCCCGTGGTGGGGCAATCCCAAGTTCGATGTCAAGTACGACGCCAGCGCCGCGCGCAAGCTGATGACGGAAGCCGGCTACTCGGCAGCCAAGCCGCTCAAGGTCAAGGTGCAGGTGTCTGCCTCGGGCTCGGGCCAGATGCAGCCGCTGCCGATGAACGAGTATGTGCAGCAGAACCTGAAGGAGTGCTTCTTCGACGTGGACTTCGACGTGGTCGAGTGGAACACGCTGTTTACCAACTGGCGCGTCGGCAGCAAGGACCCGAGCGCGCACGGCGCCAACGCCATCAACGTGAGCTTCGCGGCGATGGACCCGTTCTTCGCCATGGTCCGCTTCGTCAGCACCAAGACGCAGCCACCGGTCTCCAACAACTGGGGCTACTTCGGCAACGCCGAGTTCGACAAGTTGATCGAGACCGCGCGCACCTCCTTCGATGACAAGGCGCGCGACACCGCGCTGGCCAGGTTGCACGCGCGCATCGTGGAAGAATCGCCTTTCGTGCTGATTGCGCATGACGTGGGCCCGCGCGCCATCTCGAAGAAGGTCAAGGGCGTGGTGCAGCCGCAAAGCTGGTTCATCGACCTGGCCACGATGTCGATGGACTGAGCCGTGTTGCCGGTGCGGGCGCAAGGGGGAGATGCGCCGCGCCGGCTTGGCCCCCCGCTCCCTCGCCCACAAGCGGGATTGGGGGAAACAACAAGCGCATCGCCTTGCATTGCCCTGCCCCACTCTTTCCTTTTCTCTAGCCGGCCAAGCCCATGACTTACCTGCTCCGCCGCATCGTCTATGCGATCCCCATCCTGCTCGGGGTCGCCCTGCTGTGCTTCTCGCTGGTCCATATCGCGCCGGGCGATCCGCTGGTGTCGGTGCTGCCGCCCGACGCCTCGGAGGACCTGCGCCGCCAGCTCACCGCGCTGTACGGCTTCGACAAGCCCTTCCTCGAGCAATTCCTGCACTGGCTCGCCCGTGCGCTGCACGGCGACCTGGGCACCTCCATCGCCACCAACCGGCCGGTCATGAGCGAAGTGATGACCGCGGTGGTCAACTCGGTGCGCCTGGCCGCCGTGGCCACGTTGATCGGCTTTACCTTCGGCTGCCTGTTCGGCTTCGTGGCGGGCTACTTCCGCGATTCCGTGGCCGACCGCACCGCATCCTTCCTGTCGGTGTTCGGCGTCAGCATGCCGCACTACTGGCTGGGCATGGTGCTGGTGATCGTATTCTCGGTCTTCCTCGGCTGGCTGCCCGCCACCGGCGCGGGGCCGGGCGGCTCCGCCGACTGGCAATGGGACTGGGAACATCTGCAGTACATGCTGCTGCCGGCGATCACGATGTCGGTGATTCCGATGGGCATCGTCGCGCGCACCATCCGCGCGCTGGTCGCGGAGATCCTCTCCAACGAGTTCATCGTCGGCCTCAAGGCGCGCGGGCTGTCCGAGCTCGCGGTGTTCCGCCACGTGCTCAAGAACGTGGCGCCGACCGCGCTGTCGGTGATGGGCCTGCAGCTCGGCTACCTGCTGGGCGGCTCGATCCTGATCGAGACCGTGTTCTCCTGGCCCGGCACCGGCTTCCTGCTCAATTCGGCGATCTTCCAGCGCGACTTCCCGCTGCTGCAGGGGACCATCCTCGTGCTGGCCGTGTTCTTCGTGCTGCTGAACCTGCTGGTGGACGCGCTGCAGACGCTGTTCGATCCCCGCATCCAGCGCAACTGACCCAGCAAGCCAACCGGAAGCCATCATGGAAATGACTTTGAAGAAGCCCGCCGTCGCGCCGCTCGTGCAGCGCTCGCCCGGCTACTGGACCACGGTCGGCCGGCGCCTGCTGCGCAACAAGCTGGCCATGCTGGCCGCGCTGATCCTGCTGGCGCTGGTGCTGATGGCGCTCTTCGCGCCGGCGCTGATGCCGGCCGATCCCTACGCCGCGTCGATCCTCAAGCGCCTCAAGCCCGTCGGCACCGAGCACTACCTGCTTGGCACCGACGAACTCGGGCGCGACATGCTCTCGCGCCTGATGCTGGGCGCGCGCCTGTCGCTGTTCATGGGCATCACGCCGGTGCTGATCGCCTTCGTGGTCGGCAGCGCGCTGGGCATCGTGGCGGGCTACGCCGGCGGCTGGACCAATACCGTGATCATGCGCCTGGTCGACATCCTCTACGCCTTCCCCTCCGTGCTGCTGGCCATTGCGCTGTCGGGCACGCTGGGCGCGGGCGTGGGCAATGCGCTGCTGTCGCTCACCATCGTGTTCGTGCCGCAGATCGTGCGCGTGGCCGAGAGCGTGACCACCCAGGTGCGCAACCGCGAATTCGTCGACGCGGCGCGCGCCTCGGGCGCGTCGTCGCTCACCATCGTGCGCGCGCACGTGCTCAACAACGTGCTGGGCCCGATCTTCGTCTACGCCACCAGCCTGATCTCGGTGTCGATGATCCTGGCCTCGGGGCTGTCCTTCCTCGGCCTCGGCGTCAAGCCGCCCGAGCCGGAATGGGGCCTGATGCTCAACACGCTGCGCACCGCCATCTACACGCAGCCGTGGGTGGCCGCACTGCCCGGCGCGATGATCTTCCTGACCTCGATCTCCTTCAACCTGCTCGCCGACGGCATCCGCTCGGCGATGGAAATCAAGGACTGACGCCATGACCGAAACCACTTTGCCGCAAGCCCTGCGCAACGCCGACGTCGGCGGCCCGGCCCAGCCGCTGGTGATCGCCCGCGAGCTGGTCAAGCATTTCCCGCTCAAGTCGAAGATCCCCGGGCGCCGCGCCGGCGTGGTACGCGCCGTCGACGGCGTCGGCTTCGAGGTCCTCAAGGGCGAGACGCTCGGCGTGGTGGGCGAATCGGGCKGCGGCAAGTCCACCACCGCGCGCCTGCTGATGCAGCTCATCGAGCAGGACAGCGGCGAGCTGATCTTCGACGCGCAGGGCGTGGGCTCGGCGCAGTTGCCGATGAAGCGCTTTCGCAGCCAGGTGCAGATGGTGTTCCAGGACAGCTACTCCTCGCTCAACCCGCGCCTGACCATCGAGGAATCGATCGCCTTCACCGCGCGCGTGCACGGCATCGGCGCGGCCGAGGCCAGCGCGCGGGCGCGCGCCCTGCTCGACCGCGTGGGCCTGGAGCCGGCGCGCTTCGCCGGGCGCTATCCGCACGAGCTGTCCGGCGGCCAGCGCCAGCGCGTGAACATCGCCCGGGCGCTGGTGCTGCGCCCGCGCCTGGTGATCCTGGACGAGGCCGTCTCGGCGCTCGACAAGTCGGTCGAAGCGCAGGTGCTGAACCTGCTGCTGGAGCTCAAGGCCGAGTTCGACCTCACCTACGTCTTCATCAGCCACGACCTCAACGTGATCCGCTACCTGTGCGACCGCGTGATGGTGATGTACCTGGGCAAGGTGGTCGAAGTGGGCGACACCGAGACGCTCTACGCCAACCCTTCCCACCCATACACGCGCGCGCTGCTGGCCTCGATGCCGGCCACCGACCCGGACCACCGCACCCTGGTCGCGCCGCTGGCGGGCGATCCGCCCAACCCGATCAACCCRCCATCCGGCTGCAGCTTCCACCCGCGCTGCGCCATGGCCGAGGCGGTCTGTGCGCGCCGCGCGCCGGTGCTGTCCGACGCGCTGGCCGGGCATCCCGTGGCCTGCCTGATGGCCAATGCGGACGGCGGCCACAGCCGCCATCTGGCTGCAAGGATCTGAGCGAGGCTTATCGTGACCCCACAAGTGACCCCACAAGTGACCCCACAAGACAACAACACCGAACAGCAAGCCTCCACGGCCCCGATGGTATCGGTGCGCGACCTGCGCGTGACTTTCTCCGGCAGCGGCAAGACCATCCGCGCCGTCAACGGCGTGTCGCTGGACGTGGCGCCGGGCGAGGCGCTGGCCCTGATCGGCGAGTCCGGCTCGGGCAAGAGCGTGACCCTGCGCGCGCTGATGCGCCTGCACCCGCCGCGCCGCACGCGCATGGAAGGCAGCATCCGCATCGACGGCGCCGACGTCATGGCGCTCGATGCGCGCGCGCTGCAGCGCCTGCGCGGTGGCACGGTGGCGATGGTGTTCCAGGAGCCGCTGCTGGCGCTGGACCCGGTCTACACGGTGGGCCAGCAGATCATCGAGTGCATCCGCACCCATGCGCGCGTGTCCGCCGCCGAGGCGCGCCAGCGCGCGCTGCGCGCGCTGGAGTCGGTGCGCATTCCCAGCCCCGAGCGGCGCCTGGCGGCCTACCCGCACGAGATGTCCGGCGGCATGCGCCAGCGCGCCATGATCGCGCTGGCGCTGTCGGCCAGCCCCAAGGTGCTGCTGGCCGACGAACCCACCACCGCGCTCGACGCCACCGTGCAGATCCAGGTGCTGATCCTGCTGCGCGAGCTGCAGCGCGAGCTGGGCCTGTCGATCGTGTTCGTCACGCACGACATCGGCGCGGCGGTGGAGATCGCCGACCGCGTGGCGGTGATGTACGGCGGGCGCATCGTCGAGGAAGGGCCGATCCGCACGCTGCTGCGCGCCGCCCGCCACCCTTACACCATCGCGCTGCTGCAAAGCCGCCAGCACGGCATGGACCGCGGCCAGYGGCTGCAGACCATTGCCGGCTCGCCGCCCGACCTGGCCGCGCTGCCGCCCGGCTGCACCTTTGCGCCGCGCTGCGCCCATGCGCGCCCGTCCTGCCTGGCCCAGGTGCCCGCCGCCACCGATCTTGGCCACGGACACCGCGTGAGCTGTATGCTGGTGTCCGAGCCCGCCGTTGCAGAAGTTGCCGCCTGAGAATCCCGATACTAGGAACCCGACCGATATGTCCCTGGCCACCCATCCCGCCCGCGCCTTCATGCCGTATCCCGCCGCCGACGTCCCCAATGCGCCGTCGGGCCCGCTCCACGGCCTCACCTTCGCGGCCAAGGACCTGTTCGACGTGGCCGGCTACCCCACCGGCGGCGGCAATCCGCATGTGCTGGCGCTGTCCGGCATCAAGACCGGCACCGCACCCGCCGTGCAGCGCCTGCTGGACGCCGGCGCGGCCTTCGTCGGCAAGACCCATACCGACGAACTGGCCTTCTCGATGAACGGCAAGAACGCCCACTACGGCTCGCCGGTCAACGGCGCTGCGCCCGGGCGCATCACCGGCGGCTCCTCGTCCGGCTCGGCCTCGGCGGTATCCAACCGGCTGTGCGACTTCGCGCTCGGCAGCGACACCGGCGGCTCGGTGCGCGCGCCGGCCAGCCATTGCGGCCTGTACGGCATCCGCCCCACCCACGGCCGCATCTCGCTGGAGCGCACCCTGGCGCTGGCCGAGAGCCTCGACACCTGCGGCTTCTTCGCGCGCGATATCGGCACCTTCTCGCGCGTGGCCGACGTCCTGTTGGGCACCGACAGCCGCCCCCTGCCGTCGGCCCCGCGCCTGCTGCTGGCCGAAGACCTGTTCCGCCTGCCCACCGCGCCCGCGCTGGATGCGCTGCTACCGGTGGTCGGCCGCATCGAAGCCGCCCTCGGCAAGGCCGCGCCGGTCGCCGTGGCGGACCGGCCGATCGAGGATATCTGGTGGGCCTTCCGCTACGTGCAGGGCTGGGAAGCCTGGCAGGCCGACGGCGAGCTGATCGAGCAATACGGCCTGCAGCTCGGCCCCGACGTGGCCGGGCGCTTTGCCTTTTCCAAGGGGGTCACGGCGGCGCAGTTCGAGGCCTCGAGCGCGCTCCGCCGCGCCGTCACCGCGCACATCGGCGCCCTGCTCGGCGACGACGGCGTCCTGCTGATGCCGAGCATGCCCGACATCGCGCCGCTCTCGGACGCCGACGGCGACACGCTCGAGGATTACCGCAACCGCTCGTCCCAGATCCTCTGCCTGGCGCCGCTGACCGGCTTCCCGCAGATGAGCCTGCCGCTGTCGGGCCGCGCCGGCGCGCCGCTCGGCCTGTCCCTGATGGGCCCCGCCGGCAGCGACCGCAGCCTGATCGCATTTGCGCAAAGCCTGGTGAAGGCACTAGGCTAAGCTACATTGCGCCTGCTTTTCCCGCGCGCCGCCGGCCAACCCGGCGGCGCGCGCATTTCTGCCCGATTTTCCGACAAGACAAGGAGAGCCTCAATGGCCCGCATCCGCATCGCCGCCGGCGGCTATCAGTTCGTCGCCGAGACCAACCCCGACGCCCCGCTGACCGTGGCGGCCTTCACCAAGCTGCTGCCCTACCGGCAAAAACTGATCCATGTGCGCTGGAGCGGCGAAGGCTGCTGGATCCCGCTGGGCGAGTTCAGGCTCGGCGTGGACTTCGAGAACCACACCAGCCACCCGTCGGTGGGCGACATCCTGTTCTACCCGGGTGGCTACAGCGAGACCGAGATCATCCTGGCCTACGGCAGCTGCTGCTTCGCCAGCAAGATGGGCCAGCTTGCCGGCAACCACTTCCTGACCATCGTGGAAGGCAAGGAAAACCTGCGGGCGCTCGGCACCAAGGTGCTGTGGGAAGGCGCGCAGGACGTGGTGTTCGAAGCGATGTGAGTCGCGGGGCGCGCCGGCAGCGCCCCGCATCCGGCGCTCAGCGCGCCACCAGGGCGGATCCTGCCTCCGGCGCCCTGACCCGGAACCAGGCCGCATAGAGCGCCGGCAGGAACAGCAGCGTCAGCGCCGTGGCCACGATCAGCCCGCCCATGATGGCCACGGCCATCGGCCCCCAGAACACCGAGCGCGACAGCGGGATCATGGCCAGCACGGCCGCCGCCGCGGTCAGGATGATGGGGCGGCAGCGGCGCACCGCCGATTCCACGATCGCATCCCATACCGCCGCGCCGCCGCGCACGTCCTGCTCGATCTGGTCGACCAGGATGACCGAGTTGCGGATGATCATGCCGAGCAGCGCGGTGATGCCGAGCTGGGCCACGAAGCCCATCGGCGCGCACAGCAGCAGCAGCGTGGCGGCCGCGCCGATCARCCCCAGCGGKCCGGTCAGGAACACCATCAGCGCGCGCGAGAAGCTGTGCAGCTGCAGCATCAGCAGCGTGAAGATAAGGAAGATGCACAGCGGCAACTGCGCGGCGATGGAAGCGCCGGCCTTGCCGCTTTCTTCCTCGGCGCCGGCGATGGTGATGCGGTAGCCGGCCGGCAGCTGCGCCCGCAGCGGATCGAGCTTGGGATTGATCTGCGCGGTCACGGTGGGTCCCTGGATGCCCTCCACCACGTCGGACTGCACGGTCACGCCGAAGTCGCGGTTCTCGCGCCAGATCACGCCGGGCTCGGAGCGGAAGGCAATGCGCGCCACCTGCGTCAGCGGCACCACGCGGCCATTGGCCGTGGGCACCTGCACGTTCTGCAGGTCCGACATGGCATCGCGCTCGTTGCGCGGGGCGCGCATCAGGATATCGATCAGCTTGTCGCCGTCGCGATACTGGCCGACCGCCACGCCGGTGAGCACGGTCTGGGTCACGCGGGCGATGGCGGTGCTGCTGACGCCGAGCGCGCGCGCCTTGTCCTGGTCGATATCCAGGCGCAGCACCTTGACGCTCTCGTTCCAGTTATCGTTGACGCCCTGCGTGTTGGGGTTGGCGCTCATCACGGCCTTGACCTGGTCGGCCAGCTTGCGCACGCCGGCGGCGTCCGGGCCGATCACGCGGAACTGCACCGGGTAAGGCACGGGCGGGCCGTTCGGCAGCAGCTTGACACGTCCGCGCAGCTGCGGGAAATCGGTCGCCAGCAGGCTGGTGACGCGCTGGCGCACGCGGTCGCGCAACGCCACGTCGGCGGGCAGCACGATCACCTGGGCCACGTTGCTCTGCGGGAAGATCTGGTCCAGCGGCAGGTAGAAGCGCGGCGCGCCGCTGCCGACGAAGCTGGTCAGGCTGGCGATCTCGCGGTCCGCGCGCAGCGCGCGCTCGAAGCGCTTGGTCTCGGCCTCGGTCTGGGCGAAGCTGCTGCCTTCGGGCAGCCACAGCTCCACCATCAGCTCGGGGCGGCTGGAATCCGGGAAGAACTGCTTCTCGACGAACTTGAAGGCGTACAAGCCGAGCCCGAAGGCCACCAGGGTGACGGCGATCACGGTCTTGCGCCAGGTGACGCACCAGTTCACCAGCTGGCGGAAGCGATTGTAGAACGGCGTGTCGAAGACTTCGTGATGGGCGCCCTCGCCGGCCGGCCTGGCCTTGAGCAGCAGGTAGCCCAGGTAGGGCGTGAAGTAGACCGCGGCCAGCCACGACAGCACCAGCGCCAGCGCCGTCACGGCGAAGATGGCGAAGGTGTACTCGCCCACGGTGGAGCGTGCCAGCCCCACCGGCAGGAAGCCGGCGGCGGTGATCAGCGTGCCGGTCAGCATCGGCATCGCGGTGGAGGTGTAGGCGAAGGTGGCCGCCTCCATCTTGGAGAAGCCCTCTTCAAGCTTGCGCACCATCATCTCCACCGCGATGATGGCGTCGTCCACCAGCAGGCCGAGCGCCACGATCAGCGCGCCGAGCGAGATCTTGTGCAGGCCGATGCCGAACATGTTCATGAACAGGAAGGTGACGGCCAGCACCAGCGGGATGGTCAATGCGACCACCAGCCCCGGGCGCACGTCCAGCCGCAACGGCCTGGTGTGCAGGCCGAGCGAAACGAAGCTGACACCCAGCACGATCACCACCGCCTCGATCAGCACGTGCACGAACTCGCCCACCGAGCGCTCCACCGCCTCGGGCTGGTTCTGCACCTGGTCCAGCTCGATGCCGACCGGCAGCTGCCCGCGCATGCCGTCCATGGCGGCGCGCAGGTTCTTGCCCAGCGCGATGATGTCGCCGCCCTTCTCCATCGAGATGCCGAGGCCGATCACTTCCTTGCCCTGGAAGCGCATCTTGCTCTGCGGCGGGTCTACATAGCCGCGGTAGACGTGGGCGATGTCACCCAGGCGGATATTGGCCGCGCCGCTGGGCCCGCGCAGTACCAGGTTCTCCAGGTCGGCCACCTTGGCGAACTGGCCCGACAGGCGCACCTGCAGGTTGTCGCCCGGCGTCACCAGCACGCCGCTGGCGTTCATGCTGTTCTGCTGCGAGATCTGGTCGGCGATGGCGTTGATATCGAGGCCGAGCTGGGCGAAGCGGGCCTGGTTGAACTCGATGAAGATCTTCTCGTCCTGCAGCCCGATCAGCGCCACCTTGGCCACCGAGGGCACGCGCAGCAGCTGCTGGCGCACCAGGTCGGCGTACTCGCGCAGCTCCTTGTAGTTGAAACCGTCGGCGGAGAGCGCGTAGATCGAGCCGTACACGTCACCGAACTCGTCGTTGAAGTATGGCCCGCGCACGCCCGCCGGCAGCGTCTGCGCGATGTCGCCGACCTTCTTCCGCACCGTGTACCAGATCTGCGCGGTGTCCCTGGCCGGCGAGGTGTCCTTGAGCTGGAAGATCACCGTGGTCTCGCCGGGCTTGGAGAAGCTGCGGATCTTGTCGGCGTACGGCACTTCCTGCAACTGGCGCTCGATCTTGTCGGTCACCTGCACCGCGATCTGCTCGGCGGTGGCGCCGGGCCAGAAGGCTTGCACCACCATCACGCGGAAGGTGAAGGGCGGATCCTCGTCCTGCCCGAGCTGGAAGAACGCGAAGAGCCCGCCCAGCAGCAGCACCACCAGCAGGTAGCGGGTCAGCGGCTGGTGCTCGAGCGCCCAGCGCGAAAGATTGAAGCGGGAATGTTCCATGCAGCGCGCCTCAGTTGCGCGCGGTGGCTGGCGCCACGGATTGCAGCGGCTTGACCTTCTGGCCCGGCTTGAGCAGGTGCACGCCGGCCGTGACGATGGTCTGCCCCGGCACCAGCCCCTTGGTGACCTGCACTTCGTTGCCCTGCAGCTCGCCCAGCGTCACGCTGACCGGGCTTACCGTGCCGGCAGCGCTTTCGTATACCCAGACCTGGTTGCTGCCGTCCTGCTGCAGCAAGGCGGACAGCGGCACGCGCAGCGCCGTGCTGTCGCCGGTACGGGTGAAGGTCACCACCGCGGTCATGCCGAACTTGAAGTCGGCCGGCGGGTTGGGCACGCTGATGCGCGCGGCGTAGGTCCGCGTGACCGGGTCCGCCATCGGCGCGATCTCGCGAACATGGCCGGGCAGCGCACGAGCCGGCCCGGCCCAGGTCCGCACCGTCACGTCGGAAATGCCGCGCAGGCGTTCCACCTGATCCTCGGGCAGGCCCACCGCCACTTCTTTCTCGGCGGTCTGCGCCACCCGCACCACCGATTGCCCGGCCGTGACTACCTGGCCGACTTCGGCATCGATCGCAGTGACCACGCCGTCGGCATCGGCGGGCAGCACCGCATAGGCGGTCTGGTTGGACTGGTTGCGCAGCCCCGCCTCGGCCTGGCGCAGGCGCGACGCGGCAGCGTCCAGCGTGGCCTGGCGGCGCTGCTGCTCCGCGGCGCTGATAAAGCCCTTGGCGAACAGGTCGTTGTAACGCTTGAGGTCTGCCGCGGCGAGATCGCGGTCGGTCCTGGCCGCATCGAACTGCGCGCGCGAACTGGCTTCGGCCAGACCCAGGTCGGTCGGATCGAGACGCGCCAGCGGCTGCCCCTTGCGCACCGTGGCGCCCACGTCCACCAGCCGGGCGGCAATCTTGCCCCCGACGCGGAATCCCAGCCGCGACTCGATGCGGGGCCGGACATCGCCGGAGAACTCCAGATCGGTCTTGCCCGCGCCCGCCTGCAGGTGCATCAGGCGCACCGGGCGGATCTCCGGCGCACGCGCGGCCTTGGGGCCGCAGCCGGCCAGCAGGCAAAGCAGGCAGGCCAGCGCCAGCGTGGTGACCCGTCCGGGCATGCGCAGCCCGCCAGTCCCGGAAGCGGGCCTGGCAACATCAGGAAGCGATGGGAAAAGCACATCGACGGCCGCAACATCCGGCCTGGGACAAGGCACTGGCATGAGTTAAGCGTGAGATCGGTGGGACTGCGCGGTGGGACTGCGGGCTATGCACGGGACGATGGCGAATTTAATAACTCGTCGGTCAGTAATATAGCGGGGCTGACCCGGATGCGTCAAATTGCCATCCGCGACGGACACAGCCAAAAGCGCCCGCGGACCGGCCGGCCGGGCGCAGAAAGCACAGGCGCCAGGCCGCAGCCTGGCTCCAGTGGCGAAATGCCGCAGCCGTGTCCGGGCGAGACCTTGCGCGCGTTCCGGCCCCTCGCTGCATCCGCTGCACCCGCGGCGGCGGCGGCGCGGGCCGCGCGAGCGCAGTGCTACAATCCGCCGCGTCGCCCGCGCGGACCCCGCCGCGCACCGCGGAATGCCCCACTTCACCGACCCGAGAACGGCGTGACGCCCGATCAGTATTGCCAAGAAAAAGCCGCCGCGAGCGGCTCCAGCCTGTACTACAGCCTCCTGTTCCTGCCCCCCGCGCGGCGGCAGGCGATGACCGCGCTCTTTGCCTGGTGCAAGGAACTCAGCCTGGTCGTCGATGACACCCACGATGAAAGCGTGGCGCACCAGCAGCTTGCCTGGTGGCGCAACGAACTCGGCCAGATGTTCAGGGGCGCCCCCACCCACCCGGTGACCAAGGCGCTGCAGCCGCACCTGCAGGCCAGCGGCCTGACGCAGGCCATGTTCGGCGAGGTGCTCGAAGGCATGGAGATGGACCTGACCCAGTCCCGCTACCTCGACGACATCGCGCTGGCGCGCTATTGCCATTGCGTGGCCGGCGTGGTCGGGACCATGAGCGCGCGCATGCTCGGCTACCAGGATCCGCGCACGCTCGAATTCGCCGAAAAGCTCGGCTTGTCGCTGCAGATGGTCGATATCCTGCGCGACGTGGGCGAGGACGCGCGCCGCGGCCGCATCTACCTGCCGGTAAACACGCTGCAGCGCTTCCAGGTGCCTGCCTCGGAGATCACCCAGGGCACGCATTCGGACCGCTTCGTGGCGTTGATGCGCGAACGGGCCGGCCAGGCGCGCACGCTGTACCGCGAGGCGCTGGCCCTGCTGCCGCGCACCGACCGCCGTGCCCAGCGCGCCGGCCTGGTGATGGGCGCGCTCTGCCAGACGCTGCTCGACGAACTCGAGGCCAGCGACTTCCAGGTGCTCGGCCAGCGCATCTCGCTCACCCCCATGCGCAAGCTGTGGATTGCATGGAAGACGTGGATGCTCAACCGCTAGGCACCGCCCCCGGCGCGCCGGCGCTATCATCCTGAATCTGATTGTCCTGATCCGCGCTGCCCGCCCAAGGGCGTGCGGCCATTTGCGCTTCCCCCTGCCCTGCCTGCCATGACCCCATCGGCCCAACCCAGCCAATCCGCCCAATCCGCCCAATCCCCGCAAGCCAGCCTGTCGCTCGGCCAGGCCATCCTCGACCAGGCCGCCGCGCTGGCGCGCTTCTCGGACATGGAAGGCGGCCTGACCTGCGCCTACCTGACCACGGCCCACCGCGCCGCGCAAGCCCAGCTGGCTGACTGGATGCGCGAAGCCGGCATGGCGGTGCGCATCGACGCCATTGGCAACGTGATCGGCCGCTACGCCGCCGATCCCGCCGCGGGCGAAGCGGCCCGCGTGCTGATGACGGGTTCGCACTTCGACACGGTGCGCAACGGCGGCCGCTACGACGGCCGGCTCGGCATCCTGCTGCCGGTCGCCGTGGCGGGTGCGCTCAACGCGGCCGGCATCCGCCTGCCCTACCACTTCGACGTGGTGGCCTTTGCCGAGGAGGAAGGGCTGCGCTTCAAGACCAGCTTCCTGGCCAGCAGCGTGCTGGCCGGCCGCTTCGACCCGGCCCTGCCGGAGCGCAGCGATACCGATGGGGTAACGATGCGCGAAGCGCTGGCCACCTCCGGCCTGCCGGGCGCGGGCGACCCCGATGCCTTGCGGGCTGCTGCGGTCGACCCTGCCACCCTGCACGGCTTCGTCGAAGTCCATATCGAACAGGGGCCGGTCCTGCTCCACCACGAACTGCCGCTCGGCGTGGTGACGCAGATCGCCGGCAGCAGCCGTTTCCAGGTGCGCGTGCAGGGCCTCGCCAGCCACGCCGGCACCACGCCCATGACCATGCGCAAGGATGCCGCCGCCGCCGCCGCCGAGATGGTGCTGCTGGTGGAGCGGCGCTGCGGCGAGGCGCCGACGCTGGTGGGTACCGTCGGCCAGTTGCAGGTGCCGAACGGGTCCAGCAACGTCATTCCCGCCGAATGCGTGTTCTCGATGGACATCCGTGCCGGCGAGGACGCCATCCGCGAAGCCGCCATCGCCGACATCCTGGCCGGCATCCAGGCCATCGCGGCGCGCCGCGGCCTGGCCGCCGAGGTCGAACGGGTGACGCCGGTCAACAATGCGCCCTGCGCGCGCTGGCTGATGGACCAGTTCGGCGCCGTGCTCAGGAAGCGCGGGCTGGACGCGTTCGAGCTGCCCTCGGGCGCCGGCCACGACGCCATGATGATGCAGCGCATCACCGATGTGGCCATGCTGTTCGTGCGCTGCGGCAACGGTGGCATCAGCCACAATCCGCTGGAGACCATCACCGCCGAAGACGCCCAGCTCGCGGCCGAGGTGTTCGTCGATTTCCTGCGGCATTTCCAGCCGCGCGCCTGATCCCGCTTTGCTGTCCGGGCGCGGTGCGCTTGCGGTCTCCCCGTAAATCGTATTGGATGAAAGGCACACCAATCACAAGATCGAAAGATCACAAAGGAGACGCGCATGGCGCAACGCAGACTGTCGGTGCTGACGGAGGGCCACACCTTCCTGGAAGGCCCACGCTGGCATGAGGACCGGCTCTGGCTCTCGGACTTCTATAGCCAGCGGGTGATCGCGGTGAGCCTGGACGGCAGCGTGGAGCAGATCGCCGAGGTGCCGCAGCAGCCGTCCGGCCTTGGCTGGCTGCCGGACGGGCGCCTGCTGATCGTCTCCATGCGCGACCGCAAGCTGCTGCGGCGCGAGCCCGATGGCAGCCTGGCGGTGCACGCCGACCTCTCGGCCGTCGCCACCGGGCACGTCAACGACATGGTGGTCGACCGGCACGGCCGCGCTTACGTCGGCAATTTCGGCTTCGACCTGATGGCCGGCGCGCCGATGCGCACCGCCAGCCTGGCGCGCGTCGACCCGGACGGCACGGTGTCGGTGGTGGCGGATGGCCTGTTCTTCCCCAATGGCTCGGTGATCACGCCGGACGGCAAGACGCTGGTGGTGGGCGAGACCCTGGGCAACCGCATATCGGCCTTCGACCTGCACGACGATGGCTCGCTGGGCCCGCGGCGCGACTGGGCGCTGTTCGGCAGCCAGCCTGCCGGGACCGAACTGGCGCAGGTCCTGGGCGGCGCCAGGGTCGCACCGGACGGCTGCGCGCAGGATGCCGAAGGCGCGCTGTGGGTGGCGGATGCGATCGGCAACCGCGTGCTGCGGGTCATGCCGGGCGGCCATATCGCCGAGGAAATCGCCTGCGGCACGGGCGTCTTTGCCGCCGCGCTGGGTGGCCCGCACGGCAGGACCCTGTTCCTCGCCGCGGCGCCGAACTTCGACGAGGCGCAGCGGCGTGCCTCCCACCTTGGCCATGTCCTGATGACCGAGGTGGAAGTGCCGCACGCCGGCCTGCCCTGAGCGCGTTGCGCCGCCGGGGCCGGCAGCCACGTGCAAGCCCGGACCCGGCCAAGTAGGACGGACGCCGATATCCCCGCTGCCACGAATGGTGGCAAGCTCATGCCAGAGTGGCGTCAGCCGCCCTGGTACATCTCCCTGCCGAGGTCGTAGAGGCTCTGGCGCAGCTTGCGTCGCTCGTCGGGCGACAGCTTGTCGTTGGGCAAGGTGCGCGGAAGGCGGTCATTGAGGCTGCGCTCGGCGCGGGCCTTGCCGGCGTGCGCGCGCGCCTCGTCCTGGTTCAGGCGCTCGCGGTCGTTGCGGGGAAACCCGTCGCGGGCGCCGAGGCCATTGGGAGTGCCCGCGGGCATGGGAGCGACGGGGGAAGCCGCCCGGCCCGGTGCCGGCAGCAGATGTGCGATGCCGGGCGACTGGGGGAGCGCTGCGCCGGCGGCAAGCAGCAGTACTGCCGTCGCGCCGGCATGATAAAGGAGTTGCCCGGCGCGCTTGCGGGTGACTTTCATTGATAATAGCGGTTTTAGCTTCTGAAACAGCGGCCGTCTGGCCGCCGGAAGCCGGAAATCCCGTTATCCAGCCGCACGCCGTCGGGGCTTGCCTGCCAGCCTGGCAGGCAACCGCGAAATGCGCTGACAAAGCACGCGAACAGAGCAGAAAAAGCGCGCGCGGAGGCAGCTGCGGAAACGGTATGCGGCAGTGGTTACCTTGGCGAACAGGGCTTCACGGTACTGGTAGCGGAAAACGCCACCGCGATGAACAAGCTGTGGTTGCGCGAGCGCTTCGACCTGCTGGTCCTCGACCTGATGATGCCCGGCGAGGACGGCCTGTCGATCTGCCGCCGCCTGCGCGGCGCCAATGACCAGACGCCCATCATCATGCTCACCGCCAAGGGCGAGGACGTCGACCGCATCGTCGGGCTCGAAATGGGCGCCGACGACTACCTCCCCAAGCCGTTCAACCCGCGCGAGCTGATCGCACGCATCCATGCGGTGCTGCGCCGCAAGGGCCCGGCCGAAGTGCCCGGCGCACCGTCGGAGACGCCGGAAACGTTCGCCTTCGGCGACTTCGTGCTCAACCTCGCCACGCGCACGCTGACCAAGAACGACGAAGAAATCACCCTGACCACCGGCGAATTCTCGGTGCTCAAGGTATTTGCCCGCCATCCGCGCCAGCCGCTGTCGCGCGAAAAGCTCATGGAAATGGCGCGCGGCCGCGAGTATGAAGTCTTCGACCGCAGCCTCGACGTGCAGATCTCCCGCCTGCGCAAGCTCATCGAGCCCGACCCGGGCAACCCGCGCTTCATCCAGACGGTCTGGGGCCTCGGCTACGTATTCATCCCCGATGGCGTGAAGTAAGGCGCCGGGGATCGTGGCGACTGTTTTCAGCCGCACGGCTACGCGCCTGTTCGGTTCGCTATTCTGGCGAACCTTCATGCTGATCGCCCTCCTGCTGGCCCTCTCGCTGGGTATCTGGTTCCAGAGCTACCGGCTCTTCGAACGCGCGCCGCGCGCCCAGCAGATTGCCATGCAGGTGGTCAGCGTGGTCAAGCTCACGCGCGCTGCCCTGCTCTATTCCGACCCCGCGCGGCGGCGCTTCCTGCTGCTCGACCTGGTGCAGAACGAAGGCATCAAGGTCTACCCGCGCGAGAAAGACGACGACTTCTCGGTACCGACCACGAACCCCTTCCTGACCCAGCTGGTGCAGCAGGAGATCCGCGGCCGGCTCGGCGAGGACACCGTCCTCGCCACCACCGTCAACGATATTCCCGGCGTGTGGGTCAGCTTCGAGATCGAGGGCGATGACTACTGGGTAGCGATCAGCCCCGAGCGCTTCGAACGCGTGCCAGGCATCCAGTGGCTATGGTGGAGTATCGCCGCGCTGCTGCTGTCGATCATCGGCGCCGCCTTCATCACCTCGCTGGTCAACCACCCGCTCAAGCGGCTGGCCAACGCGGCGCGCGCCATCGGCGGCGGCGGCGACCCGCCCACGTTGCCCGAGCACGGCGCCAGCGAAGTGGCGCTGGCCAATCACAGCTTCAACCAGATGGTGCACGACCTGCGCCAGCTCGACGACGATCGCGTGGTCATGCTGGCCGGCATCTCGCACGATCTGCGCACCCCGCTCACGCGGCTGCGGCTGGAGACCGAGATGTCGCCCGTGGACGACTCCACGCGCGAGGCCATGATCGCGGACATCGAGCAGATGGACGCCATCATCGGCCAGTTCCTCAACTATGCGCGGCCGGCGCTGGAAACCGTGGAGCCGGTGGACCTGTCGGCGCTGGTGCAGGACGCGGTGGGCGTCTACGGCGCGCACGACGACGTGCGCGTGCATGTGCGCGCCGGCGAGCCGGTCATGGCCGTCRCCAACCGCATGGAAGTGCAGCGCATCCTGGACAACCTGGTGGAAAACGCCCGGCGCTATGCCAAGGACGAGGATAACGGCGTGGCCGTGGTCGAGATCAGCACGCGCATCGAGGACAAGGAAGCGGTGCTGACCGTGGCCGACAATGGCAGCGGCGTGCCGGAGGCGCAACTGCCGCTGCTGACCCGGCCGTTCTACCGGCTCGACGGCGCGCGCAGCGAAGCCAAGGGTGCAGGCCTGGGGATGTCGATCGTCAACCGGATACTGCAACGCAACGGCGGCAGGCTGATGCTGGCCAACCGCCCGCCCCCGCGCACCGGGCTGGTGGTCAGCGCCTTCTTCAAGCGGGCCTAGGCGCTCGTTCCCGCCACTTCGCGCCAACGTTCCGGCGCGCATATCGAAGGCCATCGCGCGGCGCCCGCCTGGGCACCGCGCGATGGCCTTTCGCTTTTGCGGGCGCGCACGGGCTTGCGAAGCCGACTCCTGTGGCACCCGACAAGTGGCGCTCCCCACACCCCGCTCTCGCATTGACAGGTTTTCGACAGCCATTGATATCTGTTTGAAAGCCCTTTGACAGCGGAATGACAGCGCCCCGGCGCACACTCCCGCCATCAGCCGGAGGCCGCCCCAGGACAAGGCAAAAGCCCGGGAACGGTGCCTCCGCCACGCTGACCGTCATCACCACAATCAAGCCACCGGGACCAACCGGCGGCGTCTGCGAGAGACAGCCACATGTCAAGCTCCCCATCCCAGCAGCACGGGTTCCGTACCGTGTTCCGTGTCGTCAGCGGCAACTTCCTGGAAATGTACGACTTYATGGTGTACGGCTTCTACGCCGCCGCCATCGCCAAGACGTTCTTCCCCAGCGGCAATGAGTTCGCTTCGCTCATGCTTTCGCTCGCGACCTTCGGCGCGGGCTTCCTGATGCGCCCGCTCGGCGCCATCGTGCTGGGCGCCTATATCGATCATCACGGCCGCCGCAAAGGCCTGATCCTGACGCTGGTGCTGATGGCGCTGGGTACCTTGCTGATCGCCTGCGTGCCGGGCTATGCCTCGATCGGCGTGGCCGCGCCGCTGCTGGTGCTGGCGGGCCGCCTGCTGCAGGGCTTTTCGGCCGGCGTGGAACTGGGCGGCGTCTCGGTCTACCTGGCCGAAATCGCCAAGCCCGGCAAGAAGGGCTTCTACGTGGCCTGGCAATCGGCCAGCCAGCAGGTGGCGGTGATCTTCGCCGGCCTGCTCGGCGTGATACTGCACTCGCTGCTGTCGCCCGAGCAGATGGGCGAATGGGGCTGGCGCGTGCCGTTCCTGATCGGCTGCCTGATCGTGCCTTTCCTGTTCCTGATCCGCCGTTCGCTGGAGGAAACCGAGGAGTTCAAGACGCGCAAGCATCGCCCCAGCATCAGCGAGATCTACCGCTCGATGGCCGAGAACTGGCGCATCATCGTTGCCGGCTGCTTGCTGGTGGTGATGACCACCGTGTCGTTCTACATGATCACGGCCTATACGCCGACCTTCGGCAAGACCGTGCTCAAGCTCGACGATGTCGACAACCTGGTCGTGACCATCTGCATCGGCCTGTCCAACTTCATCTGGCTGCCGCTGATGGGTGCCGTGTCGGACCGCGTGGGCCGCAAGCCCCTGCTGATCATCTTCACCATCGCCACGCTGGTCACGRCCTACCCGGCGGTGTCGTGGCTGGTGGCAGAACCGTCGTTCAGCCGCCTGCTGATGGTGGAGCTGTGGCTGTCCTTCCTCTACGGCAGCTATAACGGCGCCATGGTGGTGACGCTGACCGAAGTGATGCCGCCCGCGGTGCGCACGGCAGGCTTTTCGCTCGCGTACAGCCTGGCCACGGCCCTGTTCGGCGGCTTCACGCCGGCGATCTCCACCTACCTGATCCACAGCACCGGCAACAAGGCCGCGCCCGGCTTGTGGCTGATGTTCGCCGCGGCGTGCGGGCTGGTCGCCACGCTGGTGATCTTCCGCGCCGGCCGGCAGCACGTCTATGCGGCGCCGGCGGGCAAGACCGCCTGAACCGCCGCGCGCGCCGGTGGAGTAGACTTCCGGTTCCGGCACGCCGCCCCTGGCKGGCGGGTCGATGCGACGCGTGCGGCGCGCCCCCGCCCTGGCTGACACGGGGCCGCAATATCAGGCGGCCACTATCGTCTGCCGGCATTCGTGGCATTCGTCGTCAGCCGGCACTCGCCTGGCACGCACTGCCGGTCGCGCGGACTTCCCGCGCTGGCTATCGGGCTCTTTGAGAATATCAATTAGCCCAGCCTGCGGGGATGACGCATAATCCATGTTCGTTGCGCTGCGGCCCGCCCCCCCGGCTGGCCGGCAGCGCGAGCGTCTCTCTTCAACCGTATCCAGGAGCAGTCTATGAAGACCGTTGGTGACAAGATCGAAGCCTTCCACGTCGTCGGTGTCAAGCCGGGTTTCAACAACCATGAAGAGAATGGCCAGTCGGCCTTTGAAGACATCACCGAGAAGTCGTTCGAAGGCAAGTGGAAGATCATTTACTTCTACCCGAAGGATTTCACCTTCGTGTGCCCGACCGAAATCGTTGCCTTCGCCAAGCTCAACGGCGACTTCGCCGACCGCGACGCGATCGTGCTGGGCGGCTCGACCGACAACGAATTCGTGAAGCTGGCATGGCGCCGCGAACACAAGGACCTGAGCAAGCTGGACCAGTGGCAATTCGCCGACGTGACCGGCTCGCTGATCGACCAGCTGGGCGTGCGTGACCACGCTGCCGGCGTCGCCCTGCGCGCTACCTTCATCGTCGACCCCGACAATGTCATCCAGCACGTCTCGGTGAACAACCTGAACGTCGGCCGCAACCCGGACGAAGTCCTGCGTATCCTGGACGGCCTGCAAACGGACGAACTGTGCCCGTGCAACCGCGCCGTTGGTGGCGCCACGCTGTAAGCAGCCGCACCGCTTGCATGCTGCGCAGGCTGCCGGTGATGCATTGCCGGCGGCCTGCGGCGATCTGCGCGCGGGCTTCGGCCCGCGCCTCGAAACCCGCCATGGCGGGTTTTTTGAGCCCGTACCGATAGGAGATTTGTATGGAATTCATCAGCACGATTAAGGGCCTGATTCCTGACTACGCCAAGGATATCCGCCTGAACCTCGACGGCACCATCGTGCGCTCCTCGCTCGAGGGCAATGATGCCGTGGCCGTGGCCCTGGCCGCCGCCTTCGCCGCCAAGAGCCGCGTGCTCGTCGATGCGATCCGCAACGCCGGCGTGCTCTCGCCCGAGGAAACCAACGCGGTGCTGACCGCCGCCGCGCTGATGGGCATGAACAATGTCTGGTATCCGTACATCGAGATGGCCGACGATCCCGACCTGGCCAGCCAGCCCGCGGGCCTGCGCATGAACGCGTACGCCACGCACGGCGGCGTGGACAAGCGCCGCTTCGAAATGTACGCGCTGGCGGCGTCCATCGTCGGCAAGTGCCAGTTCTGCGTGAAGTCGCACTACCATCTGCTCAAGAACGAGCAAGGCATGACGGCGCAGCAACTGCGTGACGTGGGCCGCATCGCCGCCGTGATCGTGGCAGCCGCCAATGTGATCGCTGCAGAGTAAGCATCCACGGGCGGGACGGCGCTAGCCGTCCCGCCGCGCCGGCTTTTGTTGCCGACGCGCCAAGTCGGTAATTCACTGACTGCATTTGTGCTCCGAAGGGCCTACAATCCAGCAAGGTCACAGCCTTCGCCCCCCTTCGCCATGAGCACCCTCCCCTCGCATACCTCCCCGCGCTTTCGCTACCGGCTTGCCGCCGTGCATGACTGGGGCGACATCGCCGCCGTGACCCAGCAGGCTTACGGGCAGTACGAGCTGGATATCATGGAGGATTGCCGTGCATCGTTCCAGCAGGGCATGAAATCCGTACTGGCGGCAAACACATCGGAAATGGAATGGTGGGTGGCCGAGACCGATCACGGCGTCAGCGGCGCGGTGCTGTTCTGCCACCCGGGCGCCACCCTGCAGGCGCTGGACGGCAGCACCATCACGCTGGCCCTGCCCGAGGCACGCCTGCTGGCGGTCAGCCCGCAGGCCCGCGGACTCGGCCTGGGCCGCACGCTGATGCAGGTATGCATCCAGCGCGCGCGCGACATCGGCGCCGGTGCGCTGCTGGTGCGTACCATGCCGGAGATGAAATCGGCCAACCAGCTGTGCCAGCAGATGGGCTTCGTCAAGCGCACCGAGGCCGGTGCGCGCTCGGGGCCGATGGCCGGGCTGATCGACTACATCTACGCCGTGCCGCCCGAAGGCGCCGCCGCGCCCGCGGGCTGAACGCCGCCACTACCCGCGCGCCCCTGGAGGCGACCTCCCCCGAGCCGCGTCTTCAGTCCTGCGAAGGCGTGATCGCGCCGCGCCAGATCAGCACCACGGCCTGCGCCACGATCCCTTCCTGACGGCCTTCGAAACCGAGCTTCTCGTTGGTCTTGGCCTTGACGTTGCAACTCGACGCGGGCAGTTCGAGATCCTCGGCCAGGTTAGCTACCATGCCGCCGATATGCGGCGCCAGCTTGGGCGCCTGCGCAATCACCGTCGCATCCACGTTACCGATCTCGTAGCCGGCCTCGCGCACGCGCCTGGCCGCCTCGCGCAGCAGCGCGCGGCTGTCCGCGCCGGCAAAGCGCGCATCGGTATCGGGGAAATGACGGCCGATATCGCCCAGGCCGGCCGCGCCGAACAGCGCATCGGTGATGGCATGGAGCAGCGCGTCCGCGTCGGAATGCCCCAGCAGGCCGCGGTCGTGGGGAATGTCCACGCCACCCAGGATGAGCTTGCGGCCGGGCACCAGTGCGTGCACGTCGTAGCCTTGGCCGACGCGGATATCGAATGGGGTCATGGAAGCGTCACTCCTTGAGGAAAAAGACGAGTTCGGGATTCGGGATCAGGCAATGCAGTTCAGGACTTGACCGCGGCGGCATCGCCCAGCAGCAGTTCGGCCAGCGCGAAATCTTCCGGATAGGTCACCTTGAAGTTGCGCAGCGAACCGTTCACCAGGCGCGGATGCAGGCCCAGCCGCTCGATGGCGCTGGCCTCGTCGGTCACCACCGCGCCGGCCGCCAGCGCCTCCTGCAGGGCCTGGCGCAGCACGCCGATGCGGAACATCTGCGGAGTCTGCGCCTGCCAGAGGCCTTCGCGCGAGACTGTGCCGCCGATGCGCACCACCGCACTCTGGCCGGGCGCCGGGTTGGCGCGCTTGAGCGTGTCGGGCACCGGCACGGCCAGGATGCCGCCGATGGCGGCGTCGGGGCCGTCTTCCTCGCCGCCCTCGCCCTCCACCGCGCGCACCAGCGCGTGAATCATGGCGGGCGTGAGTCCGGGACGCGCGGCATCGTGCACCAGCACCCAGTCGCGATCGGTCGCGCCAAGCTGCGCCAGGTGATGCAGGCCAGCCAGCACCGACGCGTGGCGCGTATCGCCACCCACGAAGGCGGTATCGAAGCGCAGGCCGGCAAAGGCATCGGCGCCGAAGCGCGACTCCAGCGGCATGTCGTCGGGCGCCAGCACCAGCGCGGTGGCGCTGATGGCGTCACAGGCAGCAAAGGCGGCGAGTGCGTACCAGATCATCGGCCTGCCGGCCACGGTCTGGTATTGCTTGGGCAGGCTTCCGCCGGCGCGGCTGCCGGTACCGGCACAGGGAATCAGGGCAAAACGGCGGGCAGACACGGATAGCGCAAGGAGCAAGGTGGGTGCGGGGCACAGGACGCGCTGCAAGGCCGGCGGATTCCGCCCCCTCGGGGGGCAGGCAGGCGCGGCCGTGGAAACGCGGCGATGGAAACGTGCTTCTTGAAACGTGGATTCGGTGCGCATTCTATAATACGGCCTTCGCCCGCGGACAAGCGGGCGATAAAAGCCGATGAAAGCGTGCGGCCCGTTTGTCTTTTGCGGGCGGCGCATGCACCGCCCACCCCCCGCCCGCGACGCCGGCGGGGCGTTGCCGTTGCGTGGCCGCGCATTCATGCCTGGTCTCTTTCGTGCGCGCCTTTTTCGCATGATTGCGTGCGGTTTTCCGTCCAGGCCCAAACACCTACAGCGCGCGCAGCACGCCAACCGCCAGTCCGTACCCGATGCCCGAAGCCATTCGCCCCGCCCCCTTCGCCAACCTGCCCCTGGTCAAGGCAGGCCAGCGCAATACCGTCGCCGGCCTGCCTGGCTCCGCCGATGCGCTGGCGCTGGCCGCCTACGCCCGCCAGCACCGCGAGCGCGTGCCCATGCTGGCCGTGGTGTGCGCCAACGCGACCGATGCCCAGCGCCTGGCCGAAGAAATCCCCTGGTTCGCGCCGGAACTGCGCGTGCGGCTGCTGCCGGACTGGGAAACCTTGCCGTACGACAGCTTTTCGCCGCACCAGGACCTGGTCTCCGAGCGCCTGGCGACCTTGCACGATATCCAGGGCGGCCAGTGCGACATCATGCTGGTGCCGGCGCAGACCGTGCTCTACCGGCTGGCGCCACCTGCCTTCCTGGCGGCCTATACCTTCTTCTTCAAGCAGGGCGAGCGGCTTGACGAAAACGCGCTCAAGGCCCAGTTCACGCTGGCCGGCTACGAGCACGTGAGCGCGGTGATGCGGCCCGGCGAATACAGCGTGCGCGGCGGGCTGATCGACCTCTACCCGATGGGCTCGGCGCTGCCTTACCGCATCGACCTGTTCGGCGACGAGATCGAGACCATCCGCGCGTTCGACCCGGACACGCAGCGCAGCCTGTATCCGGTCAAGGAAGTGCGCCTGCTGCCGGGCCGGGAATTCCCGCTCGACGAGGCCGCGCGCACCGCGTTCCGCGGCCGCTGGCGCGAGATATTCGAGGGCGACCCGACCAAGTCGCCGATCTACAAGGACATCGGCAACGGCGTACCGTCGGCCGGCATCGAGTACTACCTGCCGCTGTTCTTCGAGCAAACCGCGACCGCGTTCGACTACCTGCCCGAGGGCAGCCAGCTCGCCTTCGTAGGCGACGTGCCCGACGCCATCCGCCGCTTCTGGGCCGACACCACGCAGCGCTACAACTTCATGCGGCATGACCGCGAGCGCCCGCTGCTCGCACCCGCGGCCCTGTTCCTCTCCGACGAGCAGTTCTTCGCCGCCGCCAAGCCGCTGGCGCGCCTGGTGCTGCAGGCCGGCGCCACCGACGCCGCGCCGCTGGCCGAGGCATTGCCCGATGTGTCGGTCAACCGGCGCGCGGAAGATCCGCTGGTCAACCTCGAAGCGCTGCTGCTGAAGAAAGACCGGCGCGTGCTGATGTGCGCCGATTCCGCCGGCCGCCGCGAGACCTTGCTGCAACTGTTCGGCGAAAGCGGCCTGCGCCCGCTGCCGGTGGATGACTTCGCCGCCTTCCTGGCCGGCGATTCTCCCTTCTCCATCGCGGTGGCGCCGCTGCAGAGCGGCTTCGCCCTGCCCGCGGCCGATGGCGGCATGCCGCTGGTCTTCGTCACCGAAGCCGAGCTCTACGCGGGCGTGGCGCGCCGCACCGGGCGGCGCAAGCAGGAACAGGCCAGCGCGGTCGACTCGATGGTGCGCGACCTCGCCGAGCTCAAGATCGGCGACCCGGTGGTGCACAGCGAGCACGGCATCGGCCGCTACCAGGGCCTGGTGACGCTCGACCTGGGCCAGGGCAACGAAGAGTTCCTGCACCTGGACTATGAGAAGGGCAGCAAGCTCTATGTGCCGGTGCACCAGCTGCACGTGATCTCGCGCTATTCCGGCGCCGATCCCGACACCGCGCCGCTGCACTCGCTCGGCTCCGGCCAGTGGGACCGCGCCAAGCGCCGCGCCGCGCAGCAGATCCGCGATACGGCGGCCGAGCTGCTCAACCTGTACGCGCGCCGCGCCTTGCGCGAAGGCCACGCCTTCCCGCTCTCGCCCAGGGACTACGAGAAGTTCGCCGAGAGCTTCGGCTTCGAGGAAACGCCCGACCAGGCCGCGGCCATTTCCGCGGTGATCGCCGACATGACCTCGGGCAAGCCGATGGACCGCCTGGTGTGCGGCGACGTGGGCTTCGGCAAGACCGAGGTGGCGCTGCGCGCGGCCTTCGTCGCGGTGATGGGCGGCAAGCAGGTGGCCATGCTGGCGCCCACCACGCTGCTGGCCGAGCAGCACTTCCAGAACCTCTCCGACCGCTTCGCCGAATGGCCGGTGCGCATCGTGGAGCTGTCGCGCTTCAAGACCAAGAAGGAGATCGACGGCGCCATCAAGATGATCAACGACGGCACCGCCGACATCGTGATCGGCACCCACAAGATGCTGTCCGACGACGTGCGCTTCCAGCGCCTGGGCCTGGTCATCATCGACGAGGAACACCGCTTCGGCGTGCGCCAGAAGGAAGCGCTCAAGACCCTGCGCGCCGAGGTGGACGTGCTGACGCTCACCGCCACGCCGATCCCGCGCACGCTGGGCATGGCRCTSGARGGCCTGCGCGACTTCTCCGTGATCGCCACCGCGCCGCAGAAGCGCCTGGCCATCAAGACCTTCGTGCGGCGCGAGGAAGACGGCGTGCTGCGCGAGGCCATCCTGCGCGAGCTCAAGCGCGGCGGCCAGGTCTACTTCCTGCACAACGAGGTCGAGACCATCGAGAACAAGCGCGCCAAGCTGGCCGAGCTGGTGCCGGAGGCACGTATCGCCGTGGCGCACGGGCAGATGCACGAGCGCGAGCTGGAGCGCGTGATGCGCGATTTCGTCGCGCGGCGCGACAACATCCTGCTGTGCACCACCATCATCGAGACCGGCATCGACGTGCCGACCGCCAATACCATCCTGATCCATCGCTCGGACAAGTTCGGCCTGGCGCAGCTGCACCAGCTGCGCGGGCGCGTCGGCCGCTCGCACCACCAGGCCTACGCCTATATGCTGGTGCACGACGTGGACGGCCTGAGCAAGCTGGCGCAGCGCCGGCTCGAAGCCATCCAGCAGATGGAAGAACTGGGCTCGGGCTTCTACCTGGCCATGCACGACCTGGAGATCCGCGGCGCGGGCGAAGTGCTGGGCGACAAGCAGTCGGGCGAGATCCACGAGATCGGCTTCCAGCTCTATACCGACATGCTCAACGCGGCCGTGAAAGCGCTCAAGGCGGGCAAGGAGCCTGACCTGATGGCGCCGCTGGCGGCCACCACCGAGATCAACCTCGGCACGCCGGCGCTGCTGCCCAACGACTACTGCACCGACGTGCACGAACGCCTGTCGCTGTACAAGCGCCTGGCCAACTGCGAGACGGCCGAGCGCGTGGACGATATCCAGGAAGAGCTGATCGACCGCTTCGGCCGCCTGCCGGCGCAGGCGCAGGCGCTGATCGAGACCCACCGGCTGCGCATTGCCGCGGTGCCGCTGGGCGTGCGCAAGATCGACGCCAGCGAGACAGCCATCAGCATGCAGTTCCTGCCGAATCCGCCGATCGACGCCATGAAGATCATCGACCTGGTGCAGAAGAACCGCCATATCAAGCTGGCCGGGCAGGACAAGCTACGCATCGAAGCCAAGATGGCCGACGTGGCGGTGCGCGCGCAGACCATCAAGCATACGTTGCGCCAGCTGGCCTGATCATTGCTCGCCGCATGGCTTCCCGCCCGCGCAACGCGGGCGGCGGCGCCACGATGGTGCAACGCGCATGGACCCGCGGGCCGGCACGGTGTAGCATCGTTTGCTTAACACGTTACCCATAGCCTCACCTAAGGCCACAAGCCATGCAAGCCGACACTCTCAGCAAGCCTGCGGAAGCCGCCACCCGCGGCAGCGCCCTCGACTGGACCCAGCGCCTGGTCAGCTACGACACCACCAGCCGCCACTCCAACCTCGGCCTGATCGAGGCCGTGCGCGACCACTTCCTGGCCAAGGGCCTGCGCCCCCACCTGAGCTACAACCCGCAGAACGACAAGGCCAACCTGTTCGTCACCGTGCCCGCCGCCGACGGCAGCACCGATGGCGGCATCGTGTTGTCCGGCCACACCGACGTGGTGCCGGTGGACGGCCAGAACTGGACCACCGACCCGTTCAAGGCGGTCGTGCGCGACGGCCGCCTGTACGGCCGCGGCACCTGCGACATGAAAGGCTTCATCGGTACCAGCCTGGCGCTGCTGCCCACCATCCTGCAGGCCAGGCTGCGCGAGCCGGTGCATTACGCGCTCTCGTTCGACGAGGAAATCGGCTGCATGGGCGCGCCCTACCTGCTGGCCGAGCTGCGCGAGCGCGGCGTGCGCCCGGCCGGCTGCATCGTGGGCGAGCCCACCAGCATGCGCGTGATCGTGGCGCACAAGGGCATCAATGCATATCGCTGCTGCGTCAAGGGACAGGCCGCGCATTCCTCGCTCACGCCCAAGGGCGTCAACGCCATCGAATACGCCGCGCGCCTGATCTGCTTCATCCGCGACATCGCCGACGAGTTCAAGGCCAAGGGGCCCTACGACCAGGCCTTCGACGTGCCGTTCACCACCGCCTCCACCGGCACCATCCAGGGTGGCATCGCGCTCAACACCATCCCGGCACTGTGCGAGTTCGTGTTCGAGTTCCGCAACCTGCCGGGGGTCGATCCCGAAGCCATCTTCGCCCGCGTCCAGGCCTATGCCAACGACGTGCTGCTGCCGAAGATGCGCGCCGAACATGCCGACGCCGGCCTCGCCATCAGCAAGATCGCCGCGGCGCCCTCGCTCGACGCCGCCGAGCAGGATGCCATCACGCAGCTGGTGCGCGCGCTGACCGCCGACCGCGATGTCAACAAGGTGGCCTACGGCACCGAGGCCGGCCTGTTCCAGCGCGCCGGCATCCCGGCCGTGGTGTGCGGCCCCGGCGATATCCAGCAGGCGCACAAGCCCGACGAATACGTCGAAATCGAACAGCTCGCGGCCTGCGAGTCGTTCCTGCACAAGGTGGTCGACAGCCTGCGCGTGAACTGAGCCGCGCCCTGGCCATTTTCCGGCCATTTTCCGGCCATTTGCGGCCATTTGCGGCCATTTGCGGCTGCTCCCTGCCATTCCCGGCCTGCCCCCCCGCGGGCAGGCCGCCGCGCCATGCCTTGGCATGCGCTAGGGCGCCCTGTCGTTTCCGCGCGCCGCCCGCCCGCTTTTCGCACCCCCGTCTTTCACAAAACAATATCGATGGCAACACCACAGAGAGGAGACCTCATGGCAGCATCCCAAGCCCGTTTTTCCCGACCTTCCAGCCGCCACGCGCTGCGCGCGACGGTGTCGGCCCTGTCGCTGGCCGCCGGCCTGCTGTGCCTGGCGCCCGCCGCGCATGCGCAGTCCGCCGACAGCCTGCAGGCGCAGATCGACACCCGCGCCAAGGCCGTCGAGGCGCAGCTCATCGCATGGCG
Source organism: Cupriavidus sp. 05N38 (assembly GCF_056397345.1). NCBI lineage: Bacteria > Pseudomonadati > Pseudomonadota > Betaproteobacteria > Burkholderiales > Burkholderiaceae > Cupriavidus > Cupriavidus sp. 05N38. The sequence goes on along the minus strand of NZ_JBFTNF010000029.1, from coordinate 864 downwards.
CCGGGATATCCACCAGCACCCCGAGCTCGGCAACTACGAGGTGCGCACCAGCAAGCTGGTGGCCGACCACCTGCGCAAGCTGGGCATGGAAGTGAAGACGGGCGTGGCCAGGACCGGTGTGGTGGGCGTGCTCAAGGGCGGCAAGCCTGGCCCGGTAGTGGCACTGCGCGCCGACATGGATGCGCTGCCGGTGAAGGAGCGCGTCGACGTGCCCTTCGCTTCGAAGGCAAAGGGCCAGTACCTCGGCAAGGAAGTGGACGTCATGCACGCATGCGGGCATGACACCCACGTGGCGATACTGATGGCGACGGCCGAGGTGCTGGCCGGCATGAAGGACCAGTTGCCGGGCACGGTCAAGTTCATCTTCCAGCCGGCCGAGGAAAGCCCGGCGGATTTCGAGCCCAACGGCAGCAATACGTGGGGCGCCAAGCAGATGGTGGCCGAGGGCGTGCTGGACAACCCCAAGGTGGACGCCATTTTCGGCCTGCACGTGAGCAGCGGCATCGAGTCCGGCAAGCTGGCCTGGCGCAGCGGCCCGTCGATGGCCGCCGCCGACCAGTTCTGGATCGACGTCAAGGGCCGCCAGACCCACGGCGCGCGACCCTGGGGCGGGATCGACCCGATCGTGGTGGCGTCGCAGATCGTGATGGGCCTGCAGACCATCCAGAGCCGCCAGGTCAACGCCATGCTGGAGCCTTCGGTGATCACCGTGGGCACCATCCACGGCGGCAACCGCATGAATATCGTGCCGGAGAAGGTCGAGATGATGGGCACGGTGCGCACCTATGACGAAGGCATGAAGAAAGACATCCATGCCCACGGTGCGCACCTATGACGAAGGCATGAAGAAAGACATCCATGCCC
>NZ_JBFTNF010000028.1:0-107120 GCF_056397345.1 Cupriavidus sp. 05N38 | reverse complement strand
GCCTGGACCTGCTGCCTTGGCCCAAGGTCGACTTCGCCAAGTTCGGCCCGGTCGAGCGCAAGGAACTGAGCCGCATCAAGAAGATCTCGGGCGCCAACCTGCACCGCAACTGGGTGGTGATCCCGCACGTCACCACGCACGACGAAGCCGATATCACCGACCTGGAGCAGTTCCGCGTGCAGATGAACAAGGAACTGGAGAAGAGCGGCGTCAAGATCAGCATGCTGCCCTTCATGATGAAGGCAGCCGTGGCCACGCTCAAGAAATTCCCCGAGTTCAACGCCAGCCTGGACGGCGACACCCTGGTGCTCAAGCAGTACTACCACATCGGCTTCGCGGCCGACACGCCCAACGGCCTGATGGTGCCGGTGATCCGCGACGTCGACAAGAAGAGCATCCCCGACATCGCGCGGGAGATGGGCGAACTGGCCAAGCTGGCGCGCGAGGGCAAGCTCAAGCCCGACCAGATGTCGGGCGGCACCTTCACCATCAGCTCGCTCGGCGGCATTGGCGGCATCAACTTCACCCCCATCATCAACGCGCCCGAGGTCGCGATCATGGGCGTGTGCAAGAGCTTCTGGAAGCAGCACTCCAGCGATGGCAAGAACTGGGCTTCGCGCCTGACGCTGCCGCTGTCGTTGTCATGGGACCACCGTGTCATCGACGGCGCCGCGGCGGCCCGCTTCAACGTCTATTTTGCCAACCTGCTCGCCGATCTGCGGCGTGTGCTGTTCTGAGGGGCGCGCTGCAATGACCCAACGTGTCGAAGTCAAAGTGCCGGATATCGGTGATTTCAAGGATGTCACGGTGATCGAGGTCATGGTCAAGCCCGGCGAGACCATCGCCGTGGATACCAGCCTGATCGCGGTCGAGTCCGACAAGGCCTCGATGGAGATCCCATCCACCCACGCCGGCGTGGTCAAGGAGATCACCGTCAAGGTCAACGACAAGGTGAGCGAGGGATCGGTGATCCTGGTGGTGGAGGCTGCCGAGGCCGCTGCAACCGCTGCGGCACCCGCCGTGCCCGCGGCCCCATCGGCGCCGCCCAAGCCAGCGCCAGCCGCCGCGCCCGCGCCCAACGCCGCCAGCTACACCGGCAAGGCGGACCTGGAATGCGAAATGCTGGTGCTGGGCGCCGGCCCCGGTGGCTATTCCGCCGCGTTCCGCAGCGCCGACCTGGGCATGAAGACCGTCCTGGTGGAGCGCTACGACACGCTTGGCGGGGTCTGCCTCAACGTGGGCTGCATCCCCTCCAAGGCGTTGCTGCACACCGCATCGGTCATGGATGAAGTGGCGACCCTGCCCGACCACGGCATCCGCTACGGCGCGCCCGAGATCGACCTGGACAAGCTGCGTGGCTTCAAGGACAGCGTCATCAAGAAGCTGACCGGCGGCCTGGCCGGCATGGCCAAGGCGCGCAAGGTCGAGGTGGTGACCGGCGTCGGCAGCTTCCTCGACCCGTATCACCTGGAGGTGGTGGCGGCCGATGGCGGCAAGCGCGTGATCAGGTTCGCCAAGGCCATCATCGCGGCGGGCAGCCAGGCGGTGAAGCTGCCGTTCATGCCCGACGACGAGCGCGTGGTCGACTCCACCGGCGCGCTGCTGCTCAAGTCGATCCCCAAGCGCATGCTGGTGGTGGGCGGCGGCATCATCGGGCTGGAGATGGCCACGGTCTACTCCACGCTGGGCACGCGCATCGACGTGGTGGAGATGCTCGATGGCCTGATGCAGGGCGCGGACCGCGACCTGGTCAAGGTGTGGGAGAAGAAGAACACCCACCGCTTCGACCACGTCATGCTCAAGACCAAGACGGTGGGCGCCAAGGCGACGCCCGCCGGCATCGAAGTCAGCTTCGAGGGCGAGAAGGCGCCGGCCCCGCAGGTCTATGACCTGGTGCTGGTGGCGGTGGGCCGCAGCCCGAATGGCCGTGCCATCGGCGCGGAAAAGGCCGGCGTGGCCGTCACCGAGCGCGGCTATATCGACGTCGACCGGCAGATGCGCACCAACGTTGCGCACATCCACGCCATCGGCGACATCGTCGGCCAGCCGATGCTGGCGCACAAGGCCGTGCATGAAGCGCACGTGGCGGCCGAGGCCGCGCACGGTGAAGCGGCATTCTTCGACGCACGCCAGATTCCGTCGGTCGCGTACACCGATCCGGAAGTGGCGTGGGCCGGCAAGACCGAGGAGCAGTGCAAGGCCGAAGGCATCAAGATCGGCAAGGCAGTGTTCCCGTGGGCCGCGTCCGGTCGCGCCATCGCCAACGGGCGCGACGAGGGCTTCACCAAGCTGCTGTTCGACGAAGCCACGCATCGCGTGATCGGCGGCGGCATCGTCGGCACGCACGCCGGCGACCTCATCAGCGAGGTGTGCCTGGCCATCGAGATGGGCTGCGAGCCCGCCGACATCGGCAAGACGATCCACCCGCACCCGACGCTGGGCGAATCCATCGGCATGGCCGCCGAGGTATTCGAGGGTCATTGCACCGACTTGCCGCCGGTGAAGAAGAAATAGGCTTGTCGGGCGTCCGAGTGAGCGCGATGCCGCACCACGGCAGCAGTGTTTATGCGCCCACCTGGAAGTCCGACCCACCAGACAGATCTGGCAAGGCCGCCACACCGGCCTTGCATCCCGCACCAAGCACACCTGATCCGACGCCCCGGCGGCGCCATGGAGACAATATGACCGACAACCTGCGCGAAGCCGCACTCGATTACCACCGCTACCCGACCCCCGGCAAGATTTCCGTGACGCCGACCAAGGCCATGGCCACGCAGCGCGACCTCGCCCTCGCCTACTCGCCGGGCGTCGCCGACGCCTGCATGGAGATCGTGCGCGATCCGGCCGAGGCGATGAACCTCACGTCGCGCGCCAACCTGGTCGCCGTGATTACCAACGGCACCGCGGTGCTGGGCCTGGGCAATATCGGGCCGCTGGCGGGCAAGCCGGTGATGGAGGGCAAGGGCTGCCTGTTCAAGAAGTTCGCCGGCATCGATGTATTCGACATCGAACTGGCGGAGGACGACCCGGATGCGCTGATCGATACCATCGCCCGCATGGAGCCGACCTTTGGCGGCATCAACCTGGAAGACATCAAGGCGCCCGAGTGCTTCTACATCGAGAAGAAGCTGCGCGAGCGCATGAAGATCCCGGTCTTCCATGACGACCAGCACGGCACCGCCATCGTGGCTGCCGCGGCCATCCTCAATGCGCTCAAGCACGTCGGCAAGGATATCTCCGAGGTCAAGCTGGTGGCTTCCGGCGCGGGCGCGGCGGCGCTGGCCTGCCTGGATCTGATCGTCAGCCTGGGCCTGCCGATCGGCAATGTGTTCGTCTCCGACAGCAACGGCGTGGTCTATCTTGGCCGCAAGGAGCAGATGGACCCGAACAAGGCACGCTACGCGCAGGACACCTCCGCGCGCACGCTGGCCGACATCATCGGCGGCGCGGATATCTTCCTGGGCCTGTCGGCTGGCGGCGTGCTCAAGCCCGAAATGGTCAAGGTGATGGCACGCGACCCGATCATCCTGGCCATGGCCAACCCCACGCCGGAGATCGCGCCGGAGGATGCGCTGGCGGTGCGCCCCGATGCCATCCTGGGCACCGGGCGCTCGGATTACCCGAACCAGGTCAACAACGTCCTGTGCTTCCCGTTTATCTTCCGCGGCGCGCTGGACGTGGGCGCCACCACCATCAACGAGGAAATGAAACTGGCCGCCGTGCGGGCCATCGCCGAACTCGCCCACGCGGAGATCCCTGAAGTGGTCGCCCAGGCATACGGCGCGGTGGGCCTGCGCTTCGGCGCCGAATACCTGATCCCCAAGCCGTTCGACCCGCGCCTGATCGAAGCGGTGGCGCCCGCCGTGGCCCGTGCCGCGATGGACAGCGGCGTGGCAACGCGCCCGATCGCCGACATGGAGGCGTATCGCCAGCGCCTTGGCCAGTTCGTCTACCAGTCGCGCAGCGCCATGGGGCCGGTGTTTGCCGCCGCCAAGCGCGCGCCCAAGCGGGTGATCTACGCCGAAGGCGAGGACGAGCGCGTGCTGCGCGCCGCCCAGGTGGTGATCGACGAGGGCATCGCGCGCCCGTTGCTGGTAGGCCGCCCCGATGCGATCGTCGAGCGCATTTCCCAATTCGGCCTGCGCCTGCGGCCCGGCGTGGATTGCGAGTGCGTGGATCCGCTGGACCCCGCCGTCTACCGCGACGCCGCCGAGGCGTACTACCAGCTGAGCTCCCGCGACGGCGTCTCGCGCGCGCTGGCACAGACGGAGGTGCGCAGCCGCGGCACGCTGCTGGGCGCCATGCTGGTGCGCCAGGGCCGGGCCGACGCCATGCTGTGCGGCACCGTTGGCCGCTTCCAGGACCATCTCGCCTACGTGCGGGACACCATCGGCCTCAAGTCCGGCAGCGAGACACTCGCGGCCATGCAGATGCTGATGCTGCCCGGTCGGCAGCTGTTTATCTGCGACACCCACGTCAACCTCGACCCGACGGCCCAGCAGATCGCCGACATCACCCTGCTGGCGGCCGAAGCGGTCCGGCGCTTCGGCATCACGCCCAGCGTGGCCCTGCTTTCCCACTCCAACTTCGGCGGCTCCACCGCGCCGGCGGCGGTGAAGATGCGCGAAGCGCTGGCACTGGTCAAGGCGCGCGAACCCTCGCTGGCCGTGGAAGGCGAGATGCGCGGCGATGCGGCGTTGTCCAGGCAGATCCTGGAGCACGAGTTCCCCGAATCCTGCCTGCCCACGGAAGCCAACGTGCTGGTGATGCCAAACGTGGATGCCGCCAACATCTCGTACAACCTGATGCGCATCGCCGCGGGCGGCGGCATCACGGTGGGAGGCATCCTGCTCGGCGCCGCGCGCCCGGTGCACATCCTGACGTCCTCGTCCACGGTCCGCCGCATCGTCAACATGAGCGCCGTGGCAACGGTCGACGCCAACGCGCAGCGCGCAACGGCCTGGGCGCTCGATTGAGCGGCCCTCCCCCCGGCGCCGGCGACAAGTAAAACCACAAAGGAGACACCCATGGACAATCAGAGTCACCCCAAGCCGTTTTACCGATCCCTGTACTTCCAGGTCATCACCGCGATCGTTATCGGCGTGATCCTGGGGCACTTCTATCCGCAGGCCGGCGCGGCGATGAAACCGTTGGGAGACGGCTTCATCAAGCTGATCAAGATGATCATCGCGCCGATCATCTTCTGCACCGTGGTGGTAGGCATCGCCGGCATGGAGGACATGAAGAAGGTCGGCAAGACCGGCGGGCTGGCGCTGCTGTACTTCGAGGTGGTGAGCGGCATTGCGCTGGTCGTCGGCCTGGTGATCATCAATATCGTCAGGCCCGGGGCGGGCATGAATGTCGACGTGAGCACGCTCGATACCAAGAGCATTGCCGCCTACACCGAGCCGGGCAAGATGCAGGGCACGGTGGATTTCCTGCTGCATGTGATCCCCAATACCGTGGTGGACGCCTTTGCCAAGGGCGAGATCCTGCAGGTGCTGCTGTTCGCCGTGATGTTTGGTTTCGCCCTGCATAAGTTTGGCGGGCGCGGCACGCTGGTGTTCGATTTCATCGAGAAGTTCTCGCATGTGCTGTTCACCATCGTCGGCTACATCATGAAGGTGGCCCCCATCGGCGCATTCGGGGCGATGGCGTTCACCATCGGGAAATACGGCGTGGGCTCGCTGCTGCAGCTTGGCCAGCTGATGGCGACGTTCTACGCGACCTGCCTGTTCTTCATCTTTGTCGTGCTTGGCGGCATCGCGCGCGCGCATGGGTTCTCGATCTGGAARTTCATCAAGTACATCAAGGAGGAACTGCTGATCGTGCTGGGCACGTCGTCGTCCGAGTCGGTGCTGCCGCGGATGATGGCCAAGCTGGAGAACCTGGGCGCGCGCAAGTCCGTCGTGGGGCTGGTGATCCCTACCGGCTACTCGTTCAACCTGGATGGCACGTCCATCTACCTGACCATGGCGGCCGTGTTCATCGCCCAGGCGACCAACACCGACATGAGCCTGACGCAGCAACTCACGCTGCTGGCCGTGCTGCTCCTCACCTCCAAGGGCGCCGCCGGCGTCACCGGCAGCGGCTTCATCGTGCTGGCGGCCACGCTGTCGGCGGTGGGGCATGTGCCGGTGGCTGGCCTGGCCCTGATCCTGGGCATCGACCGCTTCATGTCGGAGGCGCGCGCCCTGACCAACCTCATCGGCAACGGCGTGGCCACGGTGGTGGTCGCCAAATGGACCGGCGACCTGGATGTTGCGCGTATGCACCGCCGGCTGGACAACGAATCGGATGCCGAGGCCGACGAGCCGGAAGCGGTGCTGGATCCGCTGGTTGCCCGCATGCCGGCCCCCGGCACCACCCTGACCCGGTGAACGGCAGGCCACGATGAAACCCTCCACCTATCGTCCCGGTGCTTCCCTGAAGGCACCGCATCGCATCGTCATCGTCGGCGGCGGCGCGGGCGGGCTTGAACTCGCCACCCGGCTGGGCGACACCCTCGGCCGGCGCGGGCAAGCCGAAGTCACGCTCATCGAGAAGACCCGCACCCACGTGTGGAAGCCCAAGCTGCACGAGATCGCCGCCGGCAGCATGGACATGAGCGCCCACGAGGTGGGCTATCTCGCGCAATCGCACTGGCACCACTTCCGCTACCGCGTCGGCGAAATGGTAGGCCTGGACCGGGAGCGCCGGGAGGTGCTGGTGGCGCCTTATGTAGACGACGAAGGCGCGCAGATCACGCCGCTGCGCACCTTTGGCTACGACACCCTGGTCATCGCGGTGGGCAGCCAGAGCAATGACTTCGGCACGCCGGGCGTCTACGAGCACGCCATGCGCCTGGAGTCCGCCGCGGACGCGCTGCGCTTTCACTCGCGCATGGTCAACGCCTGCATCCGCGCCCATGCGCAGACCGCGCCCCTGCTGGCCCAGCAGCTGCACGTAGCCATCATCGGCGCCGGCGCCACGGGCGTGGAACTGGCGGCCGAGCTGCACCGCACCACCCGCGAGGTGGTGGCCTTCGGCCTGGACCGTGTCGACGCCGACAAGGACATCCGGGTCACGCTGATCGAAGCCGCGCCGCGCGTGCTGCCGGCGCTGCCGCCGCGCTTGTCCAGCGCCACGGAGGGCCTGCTGCGCAAGCTCGGCGTGGAAGTGCTCACCGACGCCAAGGTGGCCGAGGTGCTGCCCGGTGGCGTGCAGCTGGGCGATGGCCGGCTGCTGCCGGCGGAGCTGGTGGTATGGGCGGCGGGCGTGAAGGCGCCCGACTTCCTCAAGGATCTTGCCGGCCTTGAAACCAACCGGATCAACCAGCTGGTGGTGCACCCCACGCTGCAGACCAGCCGCGACGAGAACATCTTCGCGATTGGCGACTGCGCGGCGTGCGCATGGCCCGAGGCCAACCAGGGCAAGGGCGGCTTCGTGCCGCCGCGCGCCCAGGCCGCGCACCAGCAGGCTTCGCACATGGCCAGGCAGGTCCGCGCCCGCATGGCGGGCAAGGCGCTGGCCAACTATCGCTACCGCGATTTCGGCTCGCTGGTATCGCTGGGCGAGTTCAGCACCGTGGGCAACATGATGGGCGGCCTGATCGGCGGGAGCCTGATGGTGGAGGGATTGTTCGCCCGGATGATGTACCTGTCGCTCTACAAGATGCATGAACTGGCATTGCACGGCTTTGCCAAGGTCGCCCTCGACACGCTGGCGCGCTCCATCGTCAGGCGCACCGAGCCGCATGTGAAGCTGCACTGAGCCCCGTGCCGCCGTCCCGCACACGCACACGCACAAGCACAAGCACACGCACAAGCAACCGCACTCTTCCGGACCCCATGACCAATCCCACCTCCGATCCCTCCCGCTGGATTGCCGAGCTCTTCAGCGCGCAACAGACCATGCTGCGCGCGTTCGGCGCCGCACCCGGAGAGGCGCCGCAAGACGCCGACGCCACGCCCGCGCCGGTCTCCATGCTGGCGGCGGCGCGCGCGCTCGCCGCCTGGCCGGAACAGGCCCTCAGGCAAATGAGCGCGCTCTGGCCGGCGGGCGAGCCCGCCGGCAGCCCGGACCGCCGCTTTGCCGCACAAGCCTGGCGCGACGACCCGCGCTTTGCGCTGGCGGTGCGCCATTACCAGAGCTACGCCACGCTGCTGCAAGGCGCGATCGAGCAAGCGCCGGCCGATGCGCAGACCAAAGGCCAGTGGCAATTTGCGCTGCGCCAGGTGCTGGATGCGCTCAGCCCGGCCAATTGCCTGGCCACCAACCCCGAGGCGCTGCAGCTGGCGGTGGACTCCGGCGGCGCCAGCTTGGTGGAAGGCATGCGCCTGTTCCTGCAGGACCTGGCCAAGGGACGCGTCTCGATGACCGATGAGCAGAGCTTCGAGGTCGGGCGCAACGTGGCCACCACGCCGGGCGCGGTGGTGTATGAGAACGAGCTGATGCAGCTCATCCAGTACGCGCCGGGCGCGGGCAAGGTCCATCAGCGCCCGTTGCTGATCGTGCCGCCCTGCATCAACAAGTTCTACATCCTCGACCTGCAGCCCGAGAACTCATTCGTCGCCCATGCGGTGGCGCAAGGGCATACGGTCTTCCTGGTGTCCTGGCGCAACGTGGAGCAAGCGCAGGGACACCTGACCTGGGACGACTACCTTGAACAAGGCGTGCTGCGCCCCATCGATGTGGCGCAGGAGATCAGCGGCGCCGACCGCGTCAACACCCTGGGCTTCTGCGTCGGCGGCACGCTGCTGGCCTGCGCGCTGGCCGTGGCCGCCGCGCGCGGCCAGGACAAGGTTGCCAGCGTCACGCTGCTCACCACGATGCTGGACTTCGTTGATACCGGCGAGATCGGCCTGCTGGTCAACGAAGCCATGGTCGCGATGCGGGAGGCCACGATCGGCCGCGGCGGGCTGCTGCGCGGCCGCGAGCTGGCCCATGTGTTCGCCGCGCTGCGCGCCAACGACCTGATCTGGCCCTATGCGGTCAACAGCTACCTGAAGGGCAGCGCGCCGCCGGCGTTCGACCTGCTGTCCTGGAACTGCGACGACACCAACCTGCCGGGGCCGATGTACTGCTGGTACCTGCGCAACGCTTACCTGGAGAACCGCCTGCGCGTGCCGGGCGGCACCGTGCAATGCGGGGAGCCGGTGGACTTTGCCCGGGTCCGGGTGCCCGCTTTCCTCTATGCCTCGCAGGACGACCACATCGTGCCGTGGGGCAGCGCCTATGCCACCACGCGCCTGTTGGGCGGCCCGACGACCTTCGTGCTGGGCGCCAGCGGCCACATCGCCGGCGTGATCAACCCGCCGGCCAAAGGCAAGCGCCACCACTGGACCGGCCCGCTCCAGGGCGATCCGCAACGCTGGCTTGACGGCGCCGAGCGCGCCGAAGGCAGCTGGTGGCCGGCCTGGACCCGCTGGCTGGCGCAACACGCCGGCGCGCGCACCGCTACGCGCCGGTCGCTCGGCAACGCCGCCTACCCCGTGATCGAGCCCGCACCCGGGCGCTACGTCAAGGCGAAGGCCGGCTAGCTATCCGCAGTCTGGCCTGCCAATCCCCTATCCACCCTACCCCCGATTCACCCAGGAGAGTCACATGGAAGATGTTGTTATCGTCGCCGCAGCCAGAACCGCCGTCGGCAAGTTCGGCGGCTCGCTGGCCAAGGTGCCGGCCCCCGAACTCGGCGCCACGGTCATCAAGGCCTTGCTCGAGCGCAGCGGCCTGAAGCCGGAAATGGTCGACGAGGTGCTGCTGGGCCAGGTGCTGACCGCGGGCAGCGGGCAGAACCCCGCGCGCCAGGCCGCCCTCAAGGCGGGCCTGCCGAACACCGTGCCCGCCATGACCATCGGCAAGGTCTGCGGCTCCGGCCTGAAGGCCGTGCACCTGGCGGCCCAGGCCATCAAGTGCGGCGATTCGGATATCGTCATCGCCGGCGGCCAGGAGAACATGAGCGCATCGCCGCACGTGCTGGCGGGATCGCGCGACGGCCAGCGCATGGGCGACTGGAAGCTCACCGACACGATGATCGTCGACGGCCTGTGGGACGCCTTCAACCAGTACCACATGGGCACCACCGCCGAGAACGTCGCCAAGGCGTACAACATCTCGCGCGAGCAGCAGGACGCGTTCGCGGCCGCGTCGCAGCAGAAGGCCGAACAGGCGCAGAAGACCGGCCGCTTCAAGGACGAGATCGTGCCGGTCTCGATCGTCTCGAAGAAAGGCACCGTGATCTTCGATACCGACGAGTTCATCAAGCACGGCACCACCGCCGATGCCCTGGCGGGCCTGCGGCCGGCCTTCGACAAAGCCGGCTCCGTCACCGCCGGCAATGCCTCCGGCCTGAACGACGGCGCCGCGGCGGTCCTGATGATGTCGGCCAGCAAGGCGCGCGAACTGGGACTCAAGCCCCTGGCCCGCATCGCCTCCTATGCCTCGGCCGGGCTCGACCCGACCATCATGGGCATGGGCCCGGTCCCGGCCTCGCAGCGTTGCCTGCAAAAGGCCGGCTGGAGCATCAACGACCTGGACCTGATGGAGATCAACGAGGCCTTCGCCGCCCAGGCGTGCGCGGTCAACCAGGAGATGGACTGGGACGCCAGCAAGATCAACGTCAATGGCGGCGCCATCGCCATCGGGCATCCCATCGGGGCATCGGGCTGCCGCATCCTGGTCACCCTGCTGCACGAGATGGCCCGGCGCGACGCCCGGCGCGGCCTGGCGTCGCTATGCATCGGCGGCGGCATGGGCGTGGCGCTGGCTGTCGAGCGCTAAGACAGCATTCATTACACAAGGAGAAAACGATGAGCAAGCAACGCGTAGTACTGGTCACGGGCGGCATGGGCGGCCTGGGTGAAACCATTTCCACCAAGATGGCCGATGCCGGCTACCGGGTGGCGGTCACCTATTCGCCGGGCAACACCACCCATGGCGAATGGGTCCAGCAGATGAAGGCGCGCGGCTACGACATCCTCGCCGTGCCCTGCGACGTGGCGGACCTCGATTCGTGCGCGAAGGCGGTGGCGGCCGTGATGGAAGTCGCCGGCCCGGTCGACGTGCTGGTCAACAACGCCGGCATCACGCGCGACATGACCTTCAAGAAGATGGACAAGGTGAACTGGGACACGGTGCTGCGCACCAACCTGGACAGCCTGTTCAACATGACCAAGCAGGTCGCCGACGGCATGGTGGAGCGCGGCTGGGGCCGCATCGTCAATGTCTCGTCGGTCAACGGCTCGAAGGGCGCGTTCGGCCAGACCAACTACTCGGCAGCCAAGGCTGGCGTGCACGGCTTCACCAAGGCGCTGGCGCTGGAAGTCGCCAGGAAAGGCGTCACGGTAAACACCATCTCGCCCGGCTACATCGGCACCAAGATGGTCACCGCCATTCCCGAGGAGATCCTGAACACCAAGATTCTGCCGCAGATCCCGGTAGGCCGGCTGGGCAAGCCGGAAGAAGTGGCGGGCCTGATCATCTACCTGGCCTCCGAGGAAGCCGCCTTCGTGACCGGCGCCAACATCGCCATCAACGGCGGCCAGCATATGCAGTGACGTCTGGCAGTGGCGGCCGGCGCACGGCCGCCGCATGGCCACCGCATGGCCACCGCATGGCAACAGAACAACTACGCAAGGCAGCAACCGGAGACCACATGAAATCCATGGGCATCGATCGCGACGCGCTGATTCAGCAGTTCACGCAAGCGTCGGAGAAGCAAGGCGAATCCCTGCAGCAAGCGGTCCAGCAAGCGACGCTCAAGGCATTGCAAAGCCGGGAACTGACGCTCAAGAGCATCAAGGACACGCTGAAGATGGTCACCCAGGCGGCCTCCTCCGGGGCGGCCAGCAGCGGGCTCGCGGGAGCAGGGCTCGAGCCGATGCTGTCGCAGGTGGCGCAGGGCATGGACGCCGCGCTGGTGCAGGCGGTGGAGGCAAATCGCCGGGCGTTGCAGCAGATCGTCGACCAGGGCGCGCAATTGCGTGAAACGCACCTCAAGAAGGCCGTGGCCGACATCGAGAAGATGGAGGACGCGCTGTTCAGTACGGTGGCCAAATCCATCGGCGAGTTGCCGCAGGCCGTGCAGGGGCCGTGGTCGACGGTGCTGGACGGCATGAAGCTCAAGGGCACGGCCACCGGGGCCAGCGCGACGGCGGTGGTCGAGCAGCTGGCCACCCAGGCGCGCGAGTTCACGCGCGAGGGACGGGCCTTTGCGCAAAACAGCACCGAGGCCTGGCTCGAGCACTACGCCACGCTGGTCAGCGGCGTGCTGATCGGCATGTCGAATGGCTTGAGCGGCGAAGGCAAGCGCTGATCTCGTTCAAGCCACACCGCGGCCCGGCAATCTGCGTTGCCGCACGCCCCTCTCCCGCAAGCGGGAGAGGGGCGCATACCAGCCGCCCCCGCGGCGCCCATCCATAACCCACGGCGGAGGCCCGGATAGATGGATCCCATCCTGCTGGCGCGCATGCAGTTCGCTGCCAACATCACTTTCCATATCCTGTTCCCGACCATCAGCATCGGCCTGGGATGGTTGCTGCTGTTCTTTCGCTGGCGCTACCTGGCGGCCGACTCGCCACAGGTCCGCCATGCATGGCTGAATGCCTACCGGTTCTGGACCAAGGTGTTCGCGCTGACGTTCGCGCTTGGCGTGGTCAGCGGCATCACCATGAGCTTCCAGTTCGGCACCAACTGGCCGGGCTTCATGGAAACGGTCGGCAATATTGCCGGGCCCCTGCTCGCCTATGAGGTCCTGACCGCATTCTTTCTCGAAGCCGGCTTTCTCGGCGTGATGCTGTTCGGCCACGGCAAGGTAAGCGAACGGGTGCACCTGATGTCGACCTTCTTCGTCGCCTTCGGCACCACGCTCAGCGCCTTCTGGATCCTGGCGCTGAACTCCTGGATGCAGACGCCACAGGGCTACGAGATCATCAATGGTGAGTTCCACGTGCAGAGCTGGGTGGCCGTGGTCTTCAACCCCTCCTTCCCCTACCGCTTCTGCCATATGCTGCTGGCCTCGGCGCTGACCTGCGCCTTCCTGCTCGCCGGGCTGAGCGCGTGGCAGCTGCTCAAAGGCACGGCGCAGCTGTCCGCGCCCAAGGTGCTGCGGGTCGGGCTGACCCTTGCCGCGGCCGCGATCCCGCTGCAGATCGTGGTCGGCGACATGCACGGCCTGAACACGCTCGAGCACCAGCCGCAGAAGATTGCCGCCATGGAGGGCGTATGGGAGACGGAGCGCGGCGCGCCCTTGCTGCTCTTCGCCATTCCCGACGCAGGCGCTCGCACCAATCGCGCGGCCATCGGCATCCCCCATCTCGCCAGCCTGATCCTGACCCACCGCTCCGATGGCGAGATCCGCGGGCTGAACACGTTCGGCGATGCGCATCCGCCGGTCCTGCCGCTGTTTTTCGCCTTTCGCGTGATGGTGGGCATGGGCGTGCTGATGCTGGCGGCCASCTGGCTGGGCTGGTGGTGGTACCGCCGCGCCGGCTGGCAGCCGCAGCGGCTGCCGCGCGCGCTCCTGTGGGGACTCGCGGGCATGACCTTCTCCGGCTGGATCGCCACGGTGGCCGGCTGGTACGTCACCGAGATCGGGCGCCAGCCCTTTATCGTCTACGGCCTGCTGCGCACCGCCGATGTGGCCTCCAGCGTGCCGGCGCCCCATATCGCGCTCACGCTGGCGCTGTTCGTCACGGTGTACCTCGCGCTGATCGTCGCCTATGTCAGCGTGTTGAAGTACCTGGCGGAGAAGCCGGAGGCGCCGCCCGGGGACGAGCCCGCCGGACAAATCACCACTGCGCCCGGCGCCGTCGCCACGCACGCCTTGCCAATCGGGAGCCAGCCATGACCTGGATGCGTTTTGACGATGCCCTGCCCGTGATCTTCATGGCGCTGATGGGCGTGGCCATGCTGGTCTACGTGATCAGCGACGGCTATGACCTGGGCGTCGGCATGCTGATGCACCGGGCCACCCCGGCCGAGAAAGACGTCATGGTGGCATCGATCGGCCCGTTCTGGGATGCCAACGAAACCTGGCTGGTGCTCGGCATCGGCATCCTCCTCGTGGCTTTCCCTAGGGCGCACGGATTGATATTGACCGAGCTCTACCTGCCTGTCACGCTGATGCTGGTGGGACTGATCCTGCGCGGCGTGGCGTTCGACTTCCGGGTGAAGGTGAAGAGCGCGCACAAGCCGATATGGGATCGCCTCTTCTTCGCCGGCTCGACGATCGCGTCGGTCTCGCAAGGTTGGATGCTGGGACGTTACATCAGTGGCTTCGGTACCGGTTGGAACTATCCCCTGTTCGCTGCGGCCATCGCCGTGGCGTTGCCAATGGCTTATGTGCTGCTCGGCGCGTGCTGGCTCATCATGAAGACCGAGGGCGAACTCCAGCAGCGCGCGGTGCACTGGGCCAGGATCGCGTGGGCACCGATGGTATGCGGGCTGGCATTGATCTCGATTGCCACGCCCTGGATCAGCCCGGTGGTGCGCGAGCGCTGGTTCGTGCTGCCGCAGATCGTCGCCCTCGCCTCCATCCCGCTGGTGACCGGCCTCGCGCTCGTGGCCCTGCGCATGCTGCTGAACACCCGCGTGGTGCGCGGGCCGGTGAGCTGGCTGCCCTTCGTGCTGCTGATCGGAGTCTTTGTGCTCAGCTTCCTCGGGCTGGCCTACAGCATCTTTCCGTTTGTCGTGATCCACCGCCTGACCATCTGGCAGGCCGCCAGCAGCCCGGAGGCCTTGAAGGTGATCCTGGTGGGCGTGTGCATCTCGGTGCCGGCCATCGCCGGCTATACGGTGTTCTCGTACCGGGTATTCCGTGGCAAGACCGGCGAGCTCCGCTATGCCTAGCTGGCCCCGGAACATGCTGCGGCGCGACACGACGCACATCCCCGCCGACGGCTGCGCGGGTTTCGCGCAGCCGTGCTCCGGGAGTACACTGCATTCACTCGACCTGTGCCTGGACGAGCACAGGTCTCGCTTCCATCACTGGTATCCGCACGACAAGTCCTGCCTCGCCGAGGACCGCGGAGAAAGGGCTCGCGACATGAATCTCGGCCGTATGCGCATGGGAATCTGGTGCGGTATGGCATTGGTAGCGATCGCGCTGGCCACGTGGCTGGCCTATGCCATGGCGTTGCGCGCCGGGCTCGATCAGCTGCGGGTTGCCGCCCAGCATCGCCTCGATGTCGTGTCCGCGCGGCTTGACGGCGAGTTGTCCCGGTTCGACTACCTGCCATCGTTGCTCGAATCCACCACGGATGTCTTCGCGTTGCTCAGCCGGCCCGATGACGTGGCGCTCAAGCAGCAGGTCAGCCGTTACCTGCACGGCATCACCGCAACCGCCGGCGCCGACAACCTGTACGTCACCCAGCGCTCCGGCCTGACCCTGGCAGCGGCCGACTGGGACCAGCCGGGCACCCCGGTGGGCGCCGATCTCTCGTTCCGGCCGTATATGCGCGATGCGCTCGAGCACGGCCGGGGCCGCTTCTACGGCGTAGGGTTTACCTCCGGGCGGCCCGGCTATTACCTCGCCTACGCGCTACAGCAAGGCGGCGCGCAGCGCGGCGTGGCTACCGTCAAGGTCAACCTCGACGCGGTGGAACGCAACTGGGTCCAGATCCCGGGCAAGGTGCTGGTGGTCGACGCCCGCGATGTGGTCATCCTGGCGTCGCTCGCGCCGTGGCGGCTGCGCCCGCTGGCGCCGCTGACGCAAGCGATGCTGGCCGAGGCCGGCCTGGCGCGCACCTACGGCAAGTCCGACCTGATGCCGCTGGACTGGCAGGTACGCGCCAGGCTGGACGCCCACACCACGCGCGTGCGCCTCGATGGCATGGATTACCTGGCCTCGGAGCGCACGGTCAACCACGGCCTCTGGCGCATCATGCTGCTCGATGACGAACTGCCGGCGCGCAACCTGGCCCGCAACGCCGCCATCGGCGCCCTGCTGGCCTGCATGGTGATACTGCTGCTGGCGCTGGTGATTGCACTGCGCCTGCGCGCCGGGCAACAACAAGCCGCGGCGCAACGCGCGCTGCGCGCCGCGCACGATGGCCTGGAGGCCAAGGTGCTGGAGCGCACGGCCGAGCTGCGCGCGCTGCAGAACGACCTGGTCCATGCCGGCAAGCTGGCCGCGCTCGGGCAGATGTCCGCCGGCGTGGTGCACGAGCTCAACCAGCCGCTGGCGGCCATGCGCACGCTGTCGGACAACGCCGAGGTGCTGCTGGAAAAGGGCCGGCTCAAGGATGTGGCGGGCAATCTCCAGCGCATCGCCAAGCTGATCGACCGCCTTGGCCGCCTGACGCAGCAGCTCAAGGTCTTTGCCTTCAAGTCCCAGGACGCGGTGCAGCCGGTGCTGGTACGCCAGGCGGTGCAGGACGCACTGCTGCTCGTCAGCACCCGGATGCGCGAGCGCGATATCACGGTCAGCGTGGCGATCGACCCCGCCGACATCAGCGTCCTGGCCGACGAGATCCGCATCGAGCAGGTGATGGTCAACCTGCTGGGCAATGCCGCCGATGCCTTGTCGGGCGCGCCGGTGCGGGAGCTGGAGATCCACGCGGCCCGGCAAGAGCACCTCTGCATCGTCACCATCCGCGACACAGGCCCCGGCATCCATCCCGACGTGCTGCCCCGCCTGTTCGACCCATTCATTACAACCAAGCCGGCGGGCAAGGGCCTGGGCCTTGGCCTGATGATCTCGGCGCATATCGTGCGCGAGTTCGGCGGCCGCCTGTACGCCCGCAACCTGGCGCCCGCCGGTGCCGAGTTCGTGGTCGAGCTGCCGCTGGCGCCGTCGCATGAGAGAGAATCCAATGACTGACACCCATCCCATCCGCGTGGTTTTTGTCGAGGACGAGGAGGATGTGCTGGTGGGCAGCTCGCAGGCCCTCGAACTGGCGGGCTTCGCCGTGGACGGCTTTGCCTCGGTGGAGCAGGCGCGCAGCAGCATCGGTATCGGCGAGCCGGTGGTGGTGGTCTGCGATGTCAAGCTGCCGGGCATGAACGGCGTGGCCTGGCTCAACGAGATCCGGCACATCGACCCCGACCTGCCCGTGATCCTGATGACCGGCCACGGCGACATCACCATGGCGGTGCAGGCCATGCGCGAGGGCGCGTACGACTTCATCGAAAAGCCGTGTTCCTCCGAGCGGCTGGTCTCCGTGGTCAGGCGTGCCGCCGACCGGCGCAAGCTCAGCCTGGAAGTGCTGGGCCTGCGCGAGCAACTGGAAAGCTGGCACGGGATCCAGGCCTGCCTGATCGGCCGCTCCGCGCAGATGGAACGGGTGCGCCGCGCCGTGCGCGCGCTGGCCGATGCGCCGGCGGACGTGGTGATCTATGGCGAGACGGGCACGGGCAAGGACCTGGTGGCGCGCTGCCTGCACGACCACAGCGCGCGCCGCAGCGGCAACTTTGTGCCGCTGAACTGCGGCGGCCTGCCCGAAGCCCTGGCCGAGAGCGAGCTGTTCGGGCATGAGGTGGGCTCTTTCACCGGCGCCACGCGGCGGCGCTGCGGCAAGTTCGAGCATGCGCAGGGCGGCACCCTGTTCCTCGACGAAATCGAGAGCATGCCGATGTCGGTGCAAGTCAAGTTCCTGCGCGCGCTGCAGGAGCGCTCCATCGAACGGGTGGGATCGAACGAATCCATCGCGGTGGATTGCCGGGTCATTGCCGCCAGCAAGGAAGACCTGAAACTGCTCAGCGAGCAAAGGAAGTTCCGTGCCGACCTGTACTACCGCATTGGCGTGGCCTTTATCGACCTGCCGCCACTGCGCGAGCGCCGCGAAGATATCCCGCTGCTGTTCGAGCATCTCATCCTGCAGGCCGCCACCCGCTTCAACCGGCCGGCGCCGCTGCTCGGGAACGCGCAGTTCGAGCTGCTGCTGTCCCATTCCTGGCCGGGCAATGTGCGGGAACTGCGCAATGTGGCCGACCGTTTCGTGCTCGGGCTGCTGTCCGATGATTTCGAGCTGCACCGCAGCCACGCCGGCCACGGCAACAGCCTGCCCGAACAGCTTGAGCAGTTTGAACGGGTCGTTGTGATGGAGGAGCTCAAGCGCAACAACTGCGATGTGGCGGCTACCGCTAGGGCGCTCTCCATCCCCAAGCAAACGCTGTACTCCAAGCTGCGCCGCCTGCAGATCGCCTATGACAAGGTGCAGGCCGAGGAGTGATCCACGCTTGAACCTCAATCCCCCCGGTAGCGCGGGGGACGCCCCCATTTTCCAGACTTACAGGCATTCCCCATGCTTTACCAATTCCACGAACTCAAGAGCGCCATGCTGTTGCCGCTCACCGCGCTGGCGCAGGCAACGTCGCGCACTTTCACCAATCCGCTCAGCCCGTTGTCCATGATGCCGGGCGCCAACCGGATGGCCGCCGGCTACGAACTGCTCTACCGCCTGGGCAAGGACTACAAGAAGCCGCCCTTCGACATCAAGTCGGTGCGGTGCCACGGCCGGGACATTCCCATCGTGGAACAGACCATTGTGGAGAAGCCCTTCTGCAAGCTGCTGCGCTTCAAGCGCTATGCCGACGATCCGCAGGTCATCCAGTTGCTGAAGGACGAGCCGGTGGTGCTGGTGTGCGCCCCGCTGTCCGGCCACCACGCAACCCTGCTGCGCGATACGGTGCGAACGCTGCTGCAGCACCACAAGGTCTACGTGACCGACTGGATCGATGCCCGCATGGTGCCCGCGGAGGACGGCCCGTTCCACCTGACCGACTACGTACACTACATCCAGGACTTCATCCGCCAGATCGGCGCGGAAAACCTGCATGTCATCTCCGTGTGCCAGCCGGCCGTGCCTGTGCTTGCCGCCATCTCCCTGCTGGCTTCCGCCGGCGAGGCCACGCCGCGGACCATGACCATGATGGGCGGCCCGATCGATGCGCGCCGCAGCCCCACTGCCGTGAACGCGCTGGCCACCGACAAGTCCTTCGAGTGGTTCGAGAACAACGTGATCCATGCCGTGCCGGCCAACTACCCGGGCCACGGCCGCAAAGTCTACCCGGGCTTCCTGCAGCACGCCGGCTTTGTGGCGACCAACCCGGATCGCCACCTCTCATCGCACTACGACTACTACCAGAACCTGGTCGATGGCGACCTGGACGACGCCGAGGCCCATGTGCGCTTCTACGACGAGTACAACGCCGTGCTCGACATGGCCGCCGAGTATTACCTGGATACGATCCGCGATGTGTTCCAGGAATTCCGGCTGGCCAGCGGCACCTGGGAGATCGGCGGCAAGCCGGTACGGCCGCAGGACATCACGGGCGCGGCGCTGCTGACCATCGAGGGCGAACTGGACGACATCACGGGAGCGGGCCAGACCGCGGCGGCGCACGATCTTTGCTCGGGCATTCCCCGCGCGCGCAAGCAGCATGTGACAGCGCAGGGCTGCGGGCACTACGGCATTTTCTCCGGCCGACGCTGGCGCGAGGAAATCTATCCGCAACTGCGCGCGTTCATCGCCAGCCATCGCTGAGCGTTGCGGGCGCCCGCGGCCAGGCCGGAGGCGCTGAGGATGAATTCCGCAGACGCCGCCGCCGAATCGCGGCGGCGGCAGAGCAAGCCTGACCGAAGCAGCCGGCCGATCTGCCACTGATGGACATACAGCGCGCCGGCAGGCATTTCCGGCGCCTCCAGAAACGCGCCCTGGAGCGGCTCGCCCCAGGGATTGCACGCGACGCGCAGGCGCGCTCCCGCGGCCATCCGGCATAGCAGCTCGATCTGTTTCATGATTCGCCTTCCGGCTGCGCCAAAGCGCGCAGCCACGCCGACCCGACCGCTAGTCCCTTGGTCTGACTGGTCCCTTATTCCGACTGGTCCGGAATGGCCCGTATCAGCTCATCGAGCTGCGCGCTCATGGGCAAGCCGAGCCGCTCGCCGGTGGGCAGCTTGTTCATGAACCATTGCTTGTACGTGCGGTCCAGTTCCCCGGACACGGCCATCTCGCGCACGGCCTTGTCCACCATGGCGGCAAACTGCGGATCACCCTTGCGGAACAAGATCCCGTAGGGATCGTAGGAGAGGAAATCGCCGACAATCTGGAACTTGCCGCCAGCGCCGCCGCTACGCAGAAAACCGTACAGCAGCACATCGTCGCCCGCATAGGCGTCCGCGCCACCGTGCTGCAAAACCTGGAACGCATCGGCATGGTCCCGCGCCTTGATGACGTTCAGCTGCAGGCCGAAGCGAGCCGAGAGCCGCTCGAGCGCCTCCACATTCGTGGTGCCGCCGGTCGCGACTACGGTCTTCCCCTTCAGGTCCCTGAACGACTTGACCGGCGATCCCTTCGGCACCATCAGCTTGGTCCCGGCCACGAAGATCACCGGTGAGAACGACACGCGCTTCAGGCGCTCGACGTTCCTGGTGGTCGAGCCGCATTCCAGGTCGACCTTGCCGGACGTGACCGCATCGAAGCGGTTGTCCGAGGTGACCGGCGCCCATTGAATGCTGACCTCGCGGCCCACCTCCACCGCCGCCGCGTCCACGATCGCGCGGCAGATATCGATGGAATAGCCGACCGGCTTGCCAAGCCTGTCCAGGTACGAGAATGGCAAGGACGACTCGCGATAGCCGATGGTCAGGGTGCCGCTTTCCTTCGCCTTCTTCAGCGTGCCGGCCAGTTCCCCCGCCGGTTGCGCCGACGCCGCGCCGGCAGCCAGTGCCGCGCACAGCGCAACCGCCGCCCACGTCGCGATTCGCCGGCACCTGCGGCTGCCGCGCCCGCCGCCCACCCGTGTTCCATTTGAAAGCATTTGATTTGCACTCCTGCAGTGATCGTTCGCACAATGCCCGGCACACCACGCGCAAGGCCGCCTGCGAGGCGCCCCCGCGCAGGCTGGTCAGGCCTGGACCACGCCCGGCTTGCCGAGCGGGGCGCGCGCGTCGGATGCCGCGCTGTCGCCCTCACCGTCCAGATCCGACTCGCTCGCCAGCTGGCCCTCCCATTTCGCCACCACCGCGGCGGCAATCGAGTTGCCTACCGCATTGGTCGCCGAACGGCCCATGTCCAGGAACTGGTCGACCCCCATGATCAGCAGCAAACCGGCTTCCGGAATGCCGAACTGGTTCAGCGTGGCGGCAATCACCACCAGCGATGCGCGCGGCACCCCGGCCATCCCCTTGGAGGTCAGCATGAGCAGCAGCAACATGGTGATCTGGGTCCCGATCGGCAGATGGATATCGTAGGCCTGGGCGATGAACAGCACGGCGAACGTGCAGTACATCATGGTGCCGTCGAGGTTGAAGGAGTACCCCATCGGCAGCACAAAGCTGGAGATCCTGCGGCTGACGCCGAACCGGTCCAGCGCGGTAAGCATCTTCGGATAGGCGGCCTCCGAGCTGGCGGTGGAGAACGAGAGAAGGAAGGGTTCGCGAATCAGCCGGATCAGCGTGAATACCCGCTTGCCGAGGAAGAAGAAGCCGGCCAGGACCAGCAGGCCCCACAGCACCGCCAGGCCAAGATAGAAGCTACCCATGAACTTGGCGAAGGTGACGAGGATGCCCAGCCCCTGCGTGGTCACGGTGGAGGCAATGGCCGCAAACACCGCCACGGGCGCCATCCACATGACGGCGCCGGTGATCTTGAGCATCGTCTGCGCGAGATCATCGATGACGCCTGCCAGCCGCTTGCCGGTCTCCCCCAGCGTGGACAGCGCGGTACCGAAGAAGATCGAGAACACCACGATCTGCAGGATCTCATTGGTGGCCATGGCCTCGGCCACGGACTTCGGCACCAGGTGCGTGATGAAGTCCTTGAGCGTAAAGGCATTGGTCTTCAGATTGGTGGCCGCGCCCACATCCGGCAATGGCAGGCCGATGTTATGGCCAGGCTGCAGGAAGGTGGCCAGAACGAGGCCAAGCGACAGCGAGATGAACGAAGCCACGATAAACCAGCCGAGCGCCTTCACGCCGACGCGGCCAACGGTACTCGCATCGCCCATGTGCGCGATGCCAACCACCAGCGTGGAGAACACGAGCGGTGCGATGATCATCTTGATCAGCCGCAGGAAGACGTCGGTGAAGATCGATATATAGCCGGCGATCTCCTTGGCCGTACCGGGATCCGGGAAGGCCTTGTTACAGCTATAGCCGACGATGATGCCGAGGATCATCGCGATGACGATGTAGGTGGTAATCGGGCGCTTTTTTTTCATGACTGCTCCTTGGATTCTTGCGAGCCTGCTTTTCCGGTGCGTCAGACTTTCATGTGGGTCGATGCATCGCCGGGCAAATTCCGGCGCTGCCGTAGCTTCCCTCTCCCGCATGGCGGGAGCGGGAGAGGGAGCGGGAGCAAACCAGCAGCGTTATGCTTCCGGCAACTCGCACCCGCATGCAGTGCCCACACTAAAGTCCAAAGCACCACGTTTTCCGAAGCCGCCAACCCCTGATATGTTCAGGCGAATTGGGTCGCCGCGGACCGGAACGGACCGCGTCCTCTTTGTATTCCAGCGGATCAGATGGTTAGCGTTCGGCCAATGGCCGCGCGGTATCTGGTATCTATATGCATGCCTTCCCCGATGACCGATGAGACTGGGAAACTCACTGAAAACTACCCACATCGTCGAGCATCCACCGGCGCGCCGGCGCCACCGCGTGCGGCAGCGCCGTGCTCTCCACGTCGAACTCGATCATTCGGGCGCCAGGCAGGAAATGGCTGCAGGACTGCCGCCAGACGGCATCTGGCCAGACCATCTCGACGGAGCCGTCATAGGGGTGATAGACAGCGCTGTACAACGTGCCGTGGCCACGCCCGTAGGAAGTCTGAAACAGTGGCGGGCGTAGCAGCGCGCGCAGGACAGCCTTGGCATCCTCGGCCTGCCGCACGGCAACCGCCAGCGTCTGCTCCCTGGCTTCGGCCAGGGTCGCATTGGCGTGCGCCGGCCACTCGACGCCATGCTGCAGGTTGCTCACCGCCTGCTTGCGCACCACCTCCAGCGGCCGGTCCGGCGTGACAAACACCGTTGCCCACTGTGCGCGGCGGTCAAGCAGGCTCACCGTGTAGCTCATATGCACCGGGATGCGCGCGAGCATTTCCACCGCCTGGTCGACGTTCTCCGCGAACTCCAGCACGTAGCGCAGGACCAGTGGAATGCCGAATCCATTGCCTACCGCCTTGCGGCCCCCGAACGACAGCGACGCGGCCAGGCCGCTCTCGTTGATGCCGTCAAGCGCGCCCCACAGGCAGTCGTTGACCGCCACCACCCGCTGGCCATGCCACCTGGAAGCCAGCCACACGCCCTCGAGCAAAGCCGGGGCGAAATCGTAATTGCGCAACAGCGCAGGCGTGGCGCCGGCAGCCTGCTGCCCGTCCACCGGCAGCCACACCGCCTGGGAACAACCG
Organism: Cupriavidus sp. 05N38; assembly: GCF_056397345.1. Classification (NCBI taxonomy): domain Bacteria; kingdom Pseudomonadati; phylum Pseudomonadota; class Betaproteobacteria; order Burkholderiales; family Burkholderiaceae; genus Cupriavidus; species Cupriavidus sp. 05N38. The sequence goes on along the minus strand of NZ_JBFTNF010000028.1, from coordinate 83,790 downwards.
GCAATGTAGGGCGGCGGCCCCCACATCGACAGGAAGCGCGCTTCCAGGTCGCCACCCCCGGCCAGCTCGACCAGCCGCTCCCAGGTCGGGACCAGCTCCGGCATATGGTGGCGCAAGGCCTTGCGGCACATCAGGAAGCCGGGCCGCGCGCGATCGCCGTCGCGCAGATACCATTGCCGGTATCCAGGCCAGAATTGCCGGAAGATGTTCTGCCATCGGTGGCCGGGCAAGTCCTCGCTGATCGCTTCGAATGTACAACGCATGAATTCTTGCCCTCTCGTGGTTGGACCTTCGGCCTACAGGATCTTGAATGCGCCCGGCTGCGGCGCCATCTCCGCCAGCGCGGGAACCAGGGGCTTGGCCACGTAGTACTGCTTGATGCCTCGGATCCATTGGTGCGCGCGCTCGTTGAGCTTGAACTCGTCGTTCATCGAACGGCCCCGCGTGATCAGGATGCCAAGATCGGCGCCTTCGTAGCGATAATCGCCCGGCCCGGTGATGCGCAGGAAGAAGGCTTCCTGCTCGCTTTCGATCTCGCGCCGGTTGGAGTCGAAGCGGTGGTAGGACACGGAGCCGTCGGACGCCATGCGATAGATGCCCGAGGGCGGTGCATGGGTCACGATGTCCACGTTGTCCTCGGTGTACTTGATGACCAGCTGGGACCAGCCGTCGATGAACGACTTCTCGGCCCAGCGCTCATTGAGTTCGCGCACATTGAGGTCGAACGGCACACCAGAGAATTCCAGCAGGTGGAACAGGAACAACGGCGCGTCCGCATAGGCGAAGGCCGCGTGATTGGTCATCGGGCTGGCGCCGCAGATGCGGGGATTCAGCTCGCCGAGATACACCTCGCCACTATCGACGTCGATCAGGAAGTCCAGGTCGAAGTAGCCGCGATAGCCCTCCTCCAGCAACTGGTTGCCAAAGCGGAAGGCCATGTCGCGTGCCTTCATCCTGACTTCTTCGGAGAACGCCCCAGGGAAGATCTCGTTGCCGCACCAGCCGCCCTTGTAGGGGGTCAGCTGGCGCGCGCCCACCACCTCGGTCAGCAGCGGCCCGACCAGCGTGCCGGACTGCGTGGCGCATGCCTCCAGGGTCGCGCCGCGGCAGTTGATGCGCTTCATGATCTTCACTTCGGGGTCGTTGACGATCTCGTCCTTGTGCTTGTTGAAATCGTCCTCGCCGGAAATAAAGAAGGTGGTGTGGCCGGAGTCGCCGAACGCGCTCTGCACCACCAGGTCCCTGCCGAGACCGTAGTGTTCCGCGATCTGCATCAGGTGCTCATAGCTGTCCACCTTCTCCAGGGCATTGGGCACCGAGTGCACGCCCGCCTTGTTGCCGATGCGCACGGTCTCCATCTTGTTGTCGCAGCGGCTGCGCAGCGCAGCCGGAGGGAACCACACGTCCAGCCCGAGTTCGTCGGCGAGCTCTTCGGTCTTCTCGTCGAACATCAGGAAGGTCGCCGCCGCCCTTCCCCCCCGCTGCTCGATCAGCTCGACCACATCCTTGTGCTGCAGCAGGTAGTTATTGATGTCTTCGATCGAGGTGAACTCCTCGTGCGGCAGTTCTTGCGGCACGAAGACATTGGGATGGCGGCCGTCGAAGCAATCGATATAGTTGATGTACTTGAATCGGTTGACCCACTGATCGATGCCCAGGAGATTGAAGTTGGTGGCGCTGATGAAGTAGATGGGCTTCTCGTTCCTGTGGAACATCACGCGCAGATCTGAGACATTACGGACTTTTTGCATCGTGGCTTTCTCCTGATGAACTCGGGGCCGGCTGGACGCGGGTTTCCCGCGGCTCCTGGACAGCCAGGACCGGCATTTTTTCTTTGTCGACATGGGCTCTGTTGCGAGAAGCCGGGCGCCAATCCCGGCCTCCCGCCTCGCTACTTTTTTGCCGCCGGGCGTTCCGCCATGGCCACCGCCGCCACTTCATCGACCGTTGCCGTCGAGACTTCCACAACGGTCGAGACCGACGCCTTTGCCGCGGCCGCCACCGCCGCCGCGGCCTCGCCGGCTGCCTGGAGGGCCAGTTGCTGGAGCGCCCCGTCGCTGAACACGCGGAATCCCAGCTCCGGGCGGTAACCGTGGATCTCGCGCACATCCAGCGCCTGCATGAACTCGAGGATCTCGGAGCTGATCACCTGCCCCGGCACCAGGATGGGGAAGCCCGGGGGATAGGGAATCACGAACAAGGCCGATACCACCTCACGGCCCTTGGAGATGGCCCTGGCCACCTCGGCCATGTTCAGGTACTCGCAGTTCTCCTCGTCATAGGACATGAAGAAGGCCTTGCGGATATCGCCGTCCGGCGTCTCGATCTGCCCGCTGTTGCACACGCTGCGGAATGCAAAGTGGAAGTGCGAGAAGTCCGGCAGCGGCGGCAGTTCCTTGGTCAGCGACGACACGCGCCGCTCGTGCAGGCGGCGCTCGATCACGCTCATGTCCGCCGTGCGCTCCTCCAGTTCCCTGGCGATCTTGATCAGCACCTCGATCAGGTAGGCCACCGACGAACGCGTGGTACCGATGTTGGTCATGAACAAGACGGTATTGCGCGACGTCTTGTTGATCTGGATGCCGTACTTGTCCATCAGGTACTTGTTCTTGAACGTATCGCCGTCGATGCCGGAGGTGCCGATCGACAGGGTCAGCCGGGTAGGATCCAGCGCGAATTCATCGACGCGCCACGCGGCTTCCATATTGGCCCAGCCGGATTCCGGGCTGTAGTACGCCTCGATGCCGGACGGCCGGTACGCGGTCGGCACCACGCGGGAGACGTTGAGGAACTGGAAGTACTTCTTGAGCAAGGGGTGGGTGTGGATCCACTCGCGCAGCGTCATGGCCAGTTCCATCTGGCGCTGCACCAGCTCGTAGCCTTCCAGCTCCACCTGGCGGCGGCCGACGTCGAGCGAGGCCAGGATCTGGTAGTTCGGCGAGGTCGAGGTGTGCGTCATGTACGCCTCGTGGAACGCCTCTTCCGCCTTGTCCTTGAAGTCCTGATCCCACACATGAATCATGGAGCCCTGGCGCAGCGAGGTCAGGGTCTTGTGGGTGGACTGGGTCGCGTAGACCCGCACCCGCGCGCGGTCCGGATCCGGCATCAGGCGGGTGGCGACGACCTTCTCCTCATCATCCCAGTCCGCCCCGCCGAACGATTCGGTGAATGCATCGTAGCGCCGGCGATAGTCTTCGCTATCCAGCTCGCGGCGCAGGCGCGACGCCGAATCCATGCCGGTGCGCTGGCGGTAGGTGGGATGAAAGCGGGCGAAGGCAAACCAGGCCTCGTCCCACAGGAAAATCAGGTCCGGCTTGATGGCCAGGCACTCCTCCATGACGCGCTTCACGTCATAGACCACGCCATCGAAGGTGCAGTTGGTCAGCAGCACCATCTTGACCTTGTGCAGCGTCCCCGCCTGCCTGAACCGCAGCAGCGTGCGCTTCATCTGGGCGATGGGGACCGCGCCGTACATCGAGAAGTCATTGAGCGGATAGGAGTCGAGGTACGCCACCTTGGCGCCCGCCAGCACCATGCCATAGTGGTGGGACTTGTGGCAGTTGCGGTCCACCATCACGATATCGCCCGGCTTGACCAGCGCCTGCACCACGATCTTGTTGGCCGTCGAAGTGCCATTGGTCGCGAAGAAGGTGCGGCGCGCACCGAATGCGCGCGCCGCATATTCCTGCGCGACCTTGATGGGGCCGATCGGGTCCAGCAGCGAGTCGAGCCCGCCGGACGTAGCCGAGGTCTCCGCCATGAACAGATTCAGGCCATAGAACTGCGCCATGTCCTGAATCCAGTGGGAGTTCATGATCGACTTTCCGCGTGCCAGCGGCAAGGCGTGGAACACCCCGGTCGGCTGCTTCGAATACTCCTTCAACGCCGTGAAAAACGGCGTCTTGTAACGCTCCGACACCCCTTTCATGATCGACATGTACAGCTCGGTGTGGTCCTCTTCCCGGAAAAAGATCCGGTTGAAGACCTCGCCCAGCCGCGACGCGATCTCCTCGGCCTTCACGTCCGTGACCAGGTACAAGTCCAGTTCCGGCCGCAGCTCGGCAATCTTCTGGCCCAGCAAGGGGCCGCGCTCGGACTCCGGCTGCTCCTCGATGCCCTCGTCCAGCCCTTCCAGGAACTTGCGCAGCAGGTCCAGCTCATACTCGGACTTGAACGGAAATCCATGCCGGATCACGCAAGCCTGCAGGTTGAAGTTGAAGAGCGTTGCTATTAGCGCATCCTCGAAGCTTGGCACCACCACCACGTCCCACACGAAGGGATCATCCACGCGCTGCTTGCGCTGAACGCGCCGGCGCAGGGCCTCTTCATCCTCGCGCGTCATGTCGTCGACGATCAGGACCTCAAAGTACGGCCGTGCTATTTGCGCCTGCATCTCCTCTTCCGTCTCGATCTCGGACGGCTCCTCCGACTCCGCATCCAGCGACAGCTTCTTGTGACGGTAGGTATCGCTGGCCAGCATGCGGTTGATACGGTGCACGGCGATGTTCAGCCGGCCCAGATCGCCAGCCTCGAACCACGCGTTCAGCTCCTCGAACAATCGGTGCCCCGGGAATGCCCAGAACCGCTCGATCGGCTCGAGCATGGCCAGCGTCTCTTTTACCCGGGCGTGGCGCTCGATGAATTCCTTGCACTCCCGCGCGAGATTGACCAGGCGGCCCAGGTCATCAGTCAGATTCATCCAGCCATCCGCGCGCATTTCCCAAACGCTACGGTAACGGTTTAGGGAAATGTGTTGCCCGGTCTTTGCTTTTCGTGCCGTGYTGCGTGCCATGTTATTCCTCTGCTAACTAGATAATCTCAATGCGCGGATCCGCAACTGCAAATCCGTTTAATCGAACGACCGTTTTATTCCAGGCCTGATATTCACCCATTCCTGTTTATCAAGCGGGTCAATAACAACCCGAAAGGCAAGCGCCATCCATTGGGCCAGCAATCACGCTTTCCCTCGGAAATTCCAATTCTGTTTTTTCCCGCCATGCGGGAATAACGTGACGGCCTGCCGGGGCCTTGCCCCCGGCGGCTACTCGCCAGCCGGCCCGGTCACTTCCGGCTGCGCGTCTTCCAGGACACCCGGCTTCACCAGCTTGCCAAGCGTGTGGAGATAGGCATCCGCGCCGCTGTCGCGCTGGTAGACCGGGAACTCCACCACCCGGTCGCGGAAGCTCTTCAGCGGCTGGCCAAGCCCGCGCAAGCCGCGCTCGCGCTCGCGCCGGACCTTTTCGAAATCGATCTCCACGGGGATGATCTCCGCGGTGCCCGGGCCGGCTTCATGCAGCACATAGCCAGCGGGATCCACCACGATGGAGCGGCCCACGCCACCGTCCCCGACTCCGTTGATATCGAAGAAATAGACCTGGTTGGTTGCCGCCGACGCCCGCACGATCGCCAATTCGATGTCGCGGTCGATGGTGTCCGTCATGGTCGGGTGCAGGATGACTTCGGCGCCCATCGCAACCAGCGTCCGGGTGGTTTCCGGGAACCACATGTCATAGCAGATCGAGATGCCGAAGCGCCCCGCGTCCGGCACGTCGAACACCACGAACTCGCTGCCCGCGGCGATGCCTTGCTCATAGGGCCTGAAGGGAAACAGCTTGCGGAAACGGGCAACCACGTTCCCTGCGGGGTCGATCACCGGCGAGGTGTTGTAGATGGCACCGTCACGACGCTCGAACAAGGATCCGGGGATCAGCCACAAGCCGTACTTGGCGGCCATCTCGCACAGGCGGGCCTCGGCCGCGCCCGRCATTTCCTCGGCCTTGGCCGGGCTCGGGCCAAACGCCGCCAGCTCGGAGAACATCACCATGTCGACCCACGGAAAGCGGTGCCTGACATGCGCCAGGTAACGATTCATCTGTGTGATGTTCTCTTCGAATGCCGAMACCGGCATCTGGATACCTGCTACTGCAAAACGCTTCATTTAATGCCTCGGGAAACGCACCATGCCGGTGAATATCTACACACCGATATGGGGAGAATCGCCATCCCCCTTTTCCAATCAATTAAGTGCCCGCTAAATTGCGGGACTTTTCACGCTTGATGGGGGTTATGGCGGTGCTCTGTTACTTAAATTAAATAGTTATGTGGTAATGCCACGACACGATGGGATCTACTCTACAAGCGCGGTGGCTCCACTGTATAGTGCCGGTACAAATTTTCAGATGGAGCCAAGAATTGAAAGAGACGCCGTTGACCGATTGGCTTCTCGCGCGCAGTCATTGGAGCCACCCCGAACGATCCGGTGCTCCGCTGAACAGGCAGTTGTTTGACGACATCCGCGAGGCAATCCTCGCCGGCCAGCTGTCCCCGGGCACACGGTTGCCACCCACGCGCGAACTGGCCCGGGAACTGAGCATTGCCCGCAACACCGTTCTGTATGCCTATGAACGGCTCACCGATGAAGGCTACACCCATACGCATGGCGGCAGCGGCACCTACGTCGGCGATACCGCTCCCGATCCCGCCTTGCTCGCCCGCATCCTCGACACGAGCCCGACTGCCGATCCGGTACTCCCAAGCGTTGCTTCGCGCCTGTCCCTGCGCGCGCACGAGCTGCTCGCCAGCGTCGGCGCGTCGGACTTGCAGGTCGGCGCGTTCGTCCCCGGCATTCCGGATGTGAGCCAGTTCCCGCGCGGCGTCTGGCAACGCTTGATCACCAAGGTGTGGAAGACCGCCAGCCAGGAGCAACTGGGATATGGCAGCCGGCATGGCTGCCCCCCGCTCAAGCGCGCGTTGACCGAGTATCTGACGCTCGCCCGCGGTGTCGATTGCACCCCGGAGCAGATCATCGTGACCCAGGGCAGCCACCAGGCCATCGATCTGTGTGCCCGCCTGCTCGCCGATCCGGGAGACCTCGTATGGGTCGAGGATCCGTGCTATTGGGGCGCACGCAGTGTCTTTCGCTCGGCCGGCATGCGAATGGAGGGCGTGCCGGTGGACGAGCACGGAATCCAGCCGCCGCTTGCGCCAGAGACCGCGCCAAGGCTGATCTTCGTCACGCCGTCTCACCAGTACCCAAGCGGCGTCGTGATGAGCCTTGCCCGGCGCCGCCTCCTGACCGAGCTGGCGCATCGCCACAATGCGTGGATCATCGAAGACGACTACGACAGCGAATTCCGCTATCACGGCGCGCCGCTGCCGTCGCTACAGGGCCTGGACCCGCATCGCAATACGATTTATGTCGGCAGTTTTTCCAAGGTGCTCTATCCCGGCCTGCGGCTGGCGTTCCTGATCGTGCCGCCGGAACTTGTCGATGCGTTCTCGGTAGCGCAATCCGAGCTGCATCGCGGTGGGCAATTGTCGGCGCAGGCCGCGCTGGCGGAGTTTATCTCCGACGGCCACTACGCAGCGCACGTACGGCGCATGCGCAAGATCTATGGCGAGCGTCAGGCCTTGCTGACGCGGGAGCTGCAACTCCAGCTTGGCGATCAGGTCGATATCGTCGGCACGGATACCGGGCTTCACCTGACGGTGAAGCTCCGGCACGCCAACGATCACCTGGTATCCCGTGCGGCGCTTGCCCACGGCATCGTGGCTCGGCCCCTGTCGTCCTACTTTGCCTCCCAACTGCACTCCCAGAACGGCCTGGTCCTGGGCTACGGCGGGGTGAGCGACGAGGATATCGAACCGGCGGTCCGGAAACTGGCCCTGGCGATCGATCTGGTGAACCGCGCCTGATGCGGATCACCATGGCGGGCACCTGGGTGCCTTGGTGAAAGGTGCCTTAGTGAAGCCGGGTCACTCCCGGGCCTTCACTACCAAGCGCTCTAGCAAGTCATCGAATTGCTTGCGCTCGTCTTCGTCGAGACAGGACATGATTTCGGCATTGCGGCGCTCGATCAGGGCCATGGTCCGAAGCCAGATACGCTCCCCCTGGGTCGTCACCGTCAGGACGACGCCGCGGCCGTCCGTCGCACTTGCCGTCTTGCGCACGAGCCCCTTGTCGACCAGCGATTGCGCCGCCCGGCTTGCCTGCCCTTTGTCCAGGTTCGCGCGACGCGCCAGATCGTTGACCGATAACGGGCTAAATGAGCCGATCGCGGCCAGGCAGCGGCCTTCATGCATCGGAATGCCGACTTCTGACTCGTAGGCTAGCTGCGTGACACGGTCCGTAAGCTTGTTCAATTCGTGCAGGCGGTGTGTCAGGGTGCGGTCAAGGGCAATCGGGATATATCGGGAAGTCACCGGCAGAGACCTTTGAAAAAGTGAGGCAAACGGCTGCACAGCTGACCGGTTGCTGACGCGATGAAGGTGCGAATTATAGTTCCGTCACATAGTTGCGCGCACAACTAGTGCAAACCCCAGTGACGGTCCGCCTGCCGCTGACACATACTAGTTGCGCGCACAACTAAATCAAAAGCCGTGTCTGCCAATCGCTGCGCCAGACGCCTGTCACGTCGTTCCAGCCCCGATTGTTGTGGCGACGACGCATTCTCGTTATCCAGCCGACGGCGCAGCCGTAGGAGACAAGTCGCGTGAGATCCCCCATTGCAGCCCCCCCGCCCGGGAACGCCACCGCAGCGTTGACCGAAAATCAGTTCACGGCCGAAGCGAACAGCGTTATCGCCAAGGTATCGCGCCATCTGCTGTGGTTCGTGTTTCTCTTGTTCGTGGTTTCCTTCCTGGACCGCATCAACATCGGCTTCGCCGCCTTGACGATGATGAAGGACCTGGGGCTGACCAGCACCCAGTTCGGCCTGGCCACCACCCTGTTCTACCTGGCCTACATTGCCTGCGGCGTGCCGAGCAATGCCATCCTGGCACGCGTTGGTGCGCGACGCTGGATCGCGACGATCATGGTCGCCTGGGGATTAGCGTCCACGGCCACGCTCTTCGCTACCGATGCGCATACGCTGTACTGGCTCCGCGTGCTGGTGGGCATCACGGAAGCGGGCTTCTTGCCGGGGATGCTGCTGTACCTGACTTTCTGGTTCCCGGCGGCTTACCGGGCACGCGCCAATGCGCTGTTCATGATCGCCATGCCGGTCACGGCTGCTTTCGGTTCAGCCATCTCTGGGGTGATCCTCGGCATGGATGGGCTGCACGGGCTCAAGGGTTGGCAGTGGCTGTTCCTGCTCGAAGGGTTGCCGGCCTCGGTACTGGGCGTGGTCGTGTACTTCTATCTCACCGACACGCCGGAGCGTGCGCGCTGGCTCTCGCCGGGCGAGAAGCAAACGCTCGCGCAGATGCTGGCTCGGGAGCATCGGGCCGACCCCGTGGCACAACAGCGTGGCGAGGCGTCGCGCAGCCTGTGGTCCGAATTGACCTCACCCACCGTGCTGAAGTTCTCGCTGGCCTATTTCTGCCTGGTAAACAGCCTCGCCATGGTGGCCGTGTGGACGCCGCTGATCGTCAAGAGCTTTTCCGGCGGCGCCACCAACACAACAATCGGGCTGCTGGCGGCGATTCCCCAGGTATGCACGATCATCGGCATGATCTGGTGGGGCCGGCGCTCGGACCGCGCGCAAGAGCGCCGCTGGCACACCGTCCTGCCGATGCTGTTCGCGGCGGCGGGCTGGCTGCTGACGGCATATTCGTCGCATCCTGCGGTGCAACTGCTGGGCGTGTGCCTGGCTTCCACCGGCGCCTATACCGCCATGTCGATCTTCTGGACCACGCCGGACCATGCGTTGAGCTTCGCCGCGCGGGCCTTGGGCATCGCGGTGATCAACGCGACCGGCAACCTCGGCTCGGCCCTCAATCCGCTGGTCGTGGGCTGGCTCAAGGACGTCACCCACAGCTTCAACACAGGCCTGCTCTACGCGGCGGCCCTGCTGGTCGCGGGCTGTGTGATTTTCCTGGTCTTGCCGATCCCGCGCACGCTCAAGCAAACGACTTGAGAACGAGCTCGCATTCCCCGCTTTTTCGATGACCTGCTGCACGGTTACCCATTAGCTCACCTTGAAGCGACGTAGCCGCTGCGCGCTACGCCGGACCCATTCTATTTAAGTCGGAGTCACGTCCATGCATTTGCCCACCGCCGAAGCCCGTCCTTCGATCTACTACGACTATCAGGTGTTCAAGCCGTGGCTGGCTTCCGCCCACGCAAAGCAGGACCGCAAGAAGGTCGTCATTGCGGGTTCCGGCCCGGCGGGCCTGGTCGCCGCCCTGGAACTGGCCCGCCATGGCGTACCCAGCGTCGTCGTCACCTCTGAGTTGCAGGTGTCCCAGGGCAGCCGCGCCATCGTCTTCACGCGTCGCTCGATGGAAATCCTGCAGCAGGTCGGCGTGGCCGACCGTATGACCGAGAGCGGGCTGCCCTGGCGTTACGGCAATTCGTACTACCGCGGCGAGCGCGTGTTTCGCATGGAAGCCCCGCACGACGGCGACGACCGCTTCTTCCCGATGCTGAACATCCAGCAACAGTATATGGAGGAGTATCTGCTCGATGCCTGCGCCGCCAATCCCCTGATCGATTTCCGGTGGGGCAACAAGGTGGCCAAGGTCGATCAGGAAACCGATTTCGCGCGCGTCGAGGTGGACACGCCGGAAGGCCCATATTGGCTGGAGACTGAGTGGCTGGTCGCGGCCGACGGCGGACGCTCCGGCATCCGTACCGCGATGGACCTGCAGATGGAAGGCGCCTCCTACGAGGGCTTCTTCGTCATCGCCGACATCAAGATCGACCTGCCGCTGCCGACCGAGCGCCTGGCCTACTTCGACCCGGACTGGAACCCGGGCAACACCATCCTGATGCACCGCGAGCCACATGGCATCTGGCGCGTCGACTACCAGTTGCCGGCCGGCGAAACGCCCGAGGACGCGCTCAAGCCCGAGTCGCTCAAGGCGCGCATCGATGCCCAGCTGGCCATGATCGGCCATGCCGGCACCCCCTGGGAAATGGACTGGTGCTCCGTGTACTCCGCCCGCACGCTGACGTTGCCCGAGTACGTGCACGGCCGCGTGATCTTTACCGGCGATGCCGCCCACCTGCTGCCGATCTTTGGCGTGCGCGGCGCCAACACCGCCTTTCAGGACGCGCAGTCCCTGGCCTGGCACCTCGCCTTCGTGCTCAAGGGACTGGCCGGGCGGAAGCTGCTGGCCAACCACAGCGCCGAGCGGGTCGGCGCGGCACGCGAAATTATCGAGGAAGCGGGCAAGAGCACGCGCTTCATGACGCCGCCAAGCGAGGGCTTCCGCCTGCTGCGGGATGCCGTGCTATCGCTCTCGCTGACCGAGAAGTTCGTGCGTCCGCTCTACCACTGGCGCACTTCGCGCCCGCACGAGTACACCGCTTCGGTGCTCAACTGCCCCGGTGACGACAACGCGCTGTTCGTGCACGGCCCGGCCCACGGCGCCCCGCCGCAAAACATCCGACTGGCGGCCAACGACTACTTGCTCGACCATCTGGGCGCAGGGTTCGACCTGTTGTACTTCACCGAGGCCGACGCCGTACCCGGCGCCCTGCAGAGGGTAGTGGCTGCCACCCGGGAGCGCGGCGTGCCGCTGCGCGTCATCGCCGTCGGGGCCGCCAGCCCGGTGGCGGGCGCCGACCTGACGTTCGCCGACGCCGATGGCCACTTCCGCCGTCGCTATGGAGTGCAGGCCAGCGGCGCGGCTTACCTGCTGCGCCCCGACCAGCACGTGTGCGCGCGCTGGCTCACGCTGGACGCGACGCGTCTGCAAGCCGCCCTGAACACCGCCCTGCCCCAGTGAAGATCCATTAGGAGAGAGTCCCATGACTACCCCTCACAAGACCCTGAGCATCCCCGGCCTGGAAGCCGTCTATGACGCCCTGGCCACCGCCATCGATGAGGCCGGCGTGGACAAGGCCCAACTGTTCCTGGTCAAGCTGGCGCTGCTCAACGCCAATGCGCTGGGCGAGCCCGGGCAATTCCAGCAGCACGTGCAGGCTGCGCTCAAGAACCTGTAATGCGTCCAGGCCTGTCGCTGTCTGGGCGAATCGAAGGCGTGACCACCACAGTGCAGCTTAATCCAGCGTTACCCCGGCCGCCTTTGCCACCTTGGCCCACTTGGCGATGTCCGCCTTCTGGAAGTCGGCCAGTTGCTGGGGCGTGCCGCCGACGATCCTGACGCCCAGTTCATCCAGATGCGCGATCACGTCGCGGTCCTTCAGGATGCGGTTGATCTCGGTGTTCAGCCGCTGCACGATCTGCGGTGGCGTGCCCGCGGGCGCGAATATCGCTTGCCACTGTTCCGCCTCGAAGCTGGGGACGCCGGCCTCGCCCATCGTCGGCACGGCCGGCAGGCTCGCCACGCGGGCCTTCGTGGCCACCCCGAGCGCGCGCAGCTTGCCGCCTTGCACATGCGGCAGGATCGGCGCGGTCGGCGCGAACATGAAGTCGACGTGGCCGGCCATCACATCCTGGATGGCGGGCACGTCGCCCTTGTAGGGCACGTGCGTCAGCTTGACATGAGCCTGCGCCTTGAGCAGTTCCCCGGACATCTGGAGGATGGTGCCATTGCCGCCCGAGGCGAAGCTCACGGACCCTGGCTTCTTCCTGGCCGCGGCAAGCAGGCCCTGCACATCGTGGTAGGGGCTGTCCGCGCCGACCACGAGCACGCTCGGAATGGTGCCGATCAGCACGACGGGCGCGAACGACTTGACGGCGTCGTACGGCAGTTTCGGGTTCAGCACGGGGTTGATGGCGTGGGACGCGGTCGATGCGCCAAGCAGTGTGTAGCCGTCCGCCGGGGCCCGCGCCACGAAGGCGGAGCCGATCGCGCCCGTGGCGCCTGGCTTGTTCTCGACGACTACCGTGGTCTGCAGGGCCTGGCCGAGCTTCTGCGCGATCAGCCGGGCGAGGATGTCGGTGGTGCCGCCCGCGGGGTAAGGCACCACGTAGGTGATGACCTTTTTCGGCCAGTCCGCCTGGGCGTGGGCGTGGCCCGCGATGCAAGCCAGCGTCGACAGGCACAGCGTTGCGACGATCTTCCCGAGTGTCATGAGAGGGGTCTCCGGTCTTGTTGTCATGCGGCTTCGGCCCTCGCGGCGAAGCCATATAGTCGTTGGGGGTTGTCGACGAGGACGGCCCGCACCAGGGCATCGTCGCCGCACCACTGGCGAAACAGCGCGTGCAGGGCGCCATCGTCGCAGCGCGTCTTGTCCTGCGCGCGCAGCGTGGGATGCGGCCAGTCGGATGCCCACAGCATCTGCCCGGGCGCCAGCGCCAGGTAGCGGCGCGCCAGGGCTGCCACGTCGCCGTAGCGGGGCGCGCCTTCGCGCGATTCGATGTAGGGGCCGGAGAGCTTGACCCAGCCCTTGCCCTCGGCCAGCAGCCGCGCGATCACGGCGAACGCCGGCTCGAACGCCGCGTCGCCGAACGGCAGGTGGCCGTAGTGGTCGAAGACCACGGGCACCGGGCACGCCGCGAGCATGGATTCCATCTCCGGCAACCACGCCGCGGGCGCATTGAGCTGCACGTGCCAGCCCAGGGGCGCGATCCGCGACGCAAGCGCAGGCAGCATGCCCGCATCCACCGGTCCGGGCATGGTGAGGTTGAAGCGGATGCCGCGCATGCCCCGCGCGTGCAGGTGCTCCAGGTCTGCGTCCGTGACGGAGGTGTCGACCACCGCCACGCCGCGCGCGTCGGCGCCAAGCTCCGCCAGCGCGGCGAGCGTGGCACGGTTGTCGGTGCCATACGTCGACGGCGTCACCACCACGGCCCGCGTGGTGCCCATGTCCCGTTGCGCCGCGCGGTAGTCGGCGACGCGCGCGTCCGCCGGGCGCAGCGTGGCGCCCGGCGCGCACGGAAAGCGCCCGTCATAGAAGTGCACGTGGCAATCGCACGCATCCTGCAGCAGGGCGTTCGTCATCCGCGTTGCGCCTCCAGGTTGTCGTGTAATGGCATGCCGGGCACATCCATGTCGATGGACAGGATCTCGCCGGCGGTGGAGTCGGTGATGAACAGCCGCTTGCGGTCCGCCCCGCCGAACGCCATGTTGGTCAGCGAATGGCCGGGCGTGCCGCGTATCACCACCACCGGCTCGGCGCGCTGGCTGAGTACCCAGACATACGCCAGACCCGGGTTGGCCACCAGCAGGCGGCCTGCCTCGTCCATGGCCAGCCCGTCCGGCCCGCTGGGCCCGTACGAGGTGAAGAACTGCCCCGTCTTCGACACGCTGCCGTCCGCCTGCAACGGCATGCGCCATACGCAGTTGCCGCGCGTGACCGCGACAAACAGGAAGCGCTCGTCCGGCGACAGCACGATGCCGTTCGGGCTGGGCACGTTGGCCAGCAGCAGTTCCAGGCGCCCTTCCCGCGTCAGCCGGTAGACGCGCCCGGTCGGGTCGTGCAGGCCGGTCTGGCCCTGGTCGGTGAAGTAGAGGTTGCCGTGCGCGTCGAGCGTCAGGTCGTTCACGCCCTTGAAGCTCTCGGTATGGCGGCGTGACAGGAACGGCCGGACGTTGCCCGTGCGCAGGTCGACGGCCATGAGGCCGTTGCGGTAGTCGGTGACCAGCAGTTCGTGCGCGCCGATGCGCTTCATGCCGTTCGGCTCGCCGTCCCACTCCGCGATCAGCTCCCACTCGCCTTCTGCGTCGACGCGCAGGATGCGGCCGTTCGGGATGTCCGTGACATAGAGATTGCCGCTGTCGTCGGTGACCGGGCCTTCGAGGAACGAATCGATCTCCCGGCCGCCCTGGTTGGCGGCGGACCACGCGGTATGGCGGCGCTGCCGGTAGCGCGCCGGCAGCCGCGCGAACGTCTGAGCCTCGCGGACGGCCGGAGGATGCATGAGGAACATGATGATGCCTTGTGGTTTAGCCTGCGCAGGAGGATTGGCCGCGCGATCCCTGCCAGCTTATCTCTATTGGAATCGATGCGGCCGGCCCTGGCTACTGCTTCTGGAAGCCCGTGCCACTGGCCACCTTGCCCCAGAATGCCGTGCGCTCGACCATCTCCTTCGAGAACGTCCGGGTGTCCCAGTAGCCTGCGTCCGCACCGATGCTTTGCGCGTACGTGCGCATGTCCGGCGTGGCCATCGCGATGGCGACTTCCTTCTGGATGCGGTTCAGCACCTCCCGGGGCGTGCCCTTGGGTGCCCACAGGCCGGTGAAATTGGTGACGCCGTACCCGCGCAGCCCGGCTTCGGCGAACGTCGGCACGTTCGGCAATGCCGGCAGGCGCTTGTCCCCGCTGACCGCCAGCACGCTGAGCTTGCCGCCGGCAACCTGCCCGATCACGCCGGGGATGGAGGCGATCTGGAAATCGACGGTGCCGCCGAGCAGCGCCACGGTAGCCTCGCCGGCGCCCTTGAACGGCACATGCAGGAAATGCGCGCCCGCCGCCACGCCGAGCGCCTCGCTGGCGAAGTGCGGCGTCGATCCCGCGCCGCCCGAACCGTACGACACCTTGTTGTCTTCCGCCTTGGCGGCGGCCACCAGGCTGGACAGTGTCTTGTACTTGCCGTCGGCCTTGACGACCACGCCCATCGGCGCGAACACATACGCGGAGACCGGCTGCAGGTCTTCGGCGTAGTCGAACGGTAGCTTCTTGAAGATATGCGGCAGCAGCGAATACGTAGTGTCGTTGGCCAGCAGCGTGTAGCCGTCGGGCGCCGCGTGCACGACCTGCAGCGCACCGATCGTTCCGGTGGCGCCGGCCTTGTTCTCCACATAGAAGCTCTGCCCGGTCTGCGCGGTCAGGCGCTGGGCCATCTTGCGCGTGACCGCGTCGACCGCGCCGCCCGGCGGGTAAGGCACGACGATCTTGACCGGCTTGGCCGGCCAGGCTTGCGCGGGCGTTTGTGCCTGCGCCTGCATCATCGCCGGCAGGATGGCAAGCAGGCCCAGGGCCAGCCGCCACGGCGCTGCCGCGCCGCGTTGAATCGCTTTCATGTTCTGTCTCCTTGCACCACCATTTGCTGCGAGGCCCTGCGCACTCCTCTCGTGGGAGCCGCGCCTCGTGGCCTCGCCTGTCCGTCCTGCGTGCCGCCTATGCGCGGGCGAGCGCCGGCTCGCTCGCCGCGGCCAGCGCCGCGAGCGTGTTCCTGGCGGCGGCCATCCCCATGTTCACGTAGGCCGCGCTCGTCACGCCCCCGATATGCGGGCTCAGGATAAAGCCCGGCTCGCCATGGAAGACATGCGGCACGGTCATCGGCTCGGCGGCGAAGCTGTCCAGCCCGGCCGCGGCCACCTGCCCGGAGCGCACCGCCGACAGCAGCGCGGGCTCGTCGATCAGCCCGCCGCGCGCGGTATTGACGACCAGCACGCCGGGCTTGCAGCGCGCCAGCGTCTGCGCGTTGACCATCTGCCGGTTGTCCGCCGTGAGCGGGCAATGCAGCGAGATGACGTCCGACTCCTGCCAGATGGCATCGAGCGCGGCCGGCTGCACGTAGGCCGGCAGGTTCGTCGCGAACGGGTCGAACCCGATCACGCGCATGCCGATGGCATCGCACATCCTGGCGAAGCGCAGGCCGATGGCGCCCAGGCCGACGAGGCCGACCGTGCGGCCGTCGAGTTCCACGCTCTTGTGCGTGGCCTTGTCCCACTGCCCGGCATGCATGCGCTTGTCGAGCGCCACCACGGACTTCGCGCATGCCAGCATCAGCGCCAGCGCGTGCTCCGCCACGGCGGCGGCATTGGCCCCGGCCGCGGCCGTCACCGCCACGCCACGCGCGGCGGCGGCGGCCTTGTCGATGGTGTCGGTGCCGCTGCCGTGCTTGGAGATCACGCGCAATGCGGGCGCGGCGTCCATGATCGCGGCGGTCACCGCGCCATAGCGCACGATGATGCCGACCGGGTTGTGCCGGCGGGCCAACGCGAGGAGATCGTCGTGCTGCGGGGTCTTGCCGGCGAATACGATGTCATAGCCGTCCAGCAGCGCGAGGGCCTGCGGCGCGAGATCCGCCGCGGTCACGAGAATGGCGGGACGCGTCGTCACAGCGCTTCTCCCTGCTTGAGCACGCCGGCGGTCACCAGCGAGGCCAGCAGCCACGGCGCATTGGTATTGCCTTCCTTGATCTGCGCGATCCGCCTGGCTTCCGCCTCTTCCTTCCTGGCCGCGACCTCGAGCAGCGCTTCGATCTTCTCGCGCTCCACCACCACCAGCCCGTCGGCATCGCCGCTGATGAAATCGCCCGGGTTCACGGTCACCCCGCCCACCGACACCGGATGGCCGATGCGCCCGGCGACTTCCTTGGTCGGCCCGTTCGGGTTGGTGCCCACGGAGAAGACCGGGAACTGCATCTCCTCGAGGTCGAGGCTGTCGCGCACCGCGCCGTCGATCACCACGCCGGCGAGGCCGCGCTGGCGTGCCGCGTGCATCATGATCGTGCCCATCAGCGCGGAGGTCTGGTCGCCCTTGCCATCGATGACCAGCACGTCGCCGGGCTGCGCCAGCGCCAGCGCCGCGTGGATCATCAGGTTGTCGCCGGGGCGCACCTCGACGGTGAAGGCCGGGCCGGCCACCTTCATGCTCGGGCGCAATGCCCGGATGCGTCCGTGAAGCGCGCCGCGGCGCCCGGCGACGTCGGCGAGGATGGCCGGCTGGAACTTGGCGGCCTTCGCCACAACGGCGGCGGACACGCGATCGAACGACTTGATGATGTTGGGCAGGCTCATGGCTTGGCTCCGGAAGGACGTGAAGTGGGACGTGAAGTGGGACGTGGAATGGGGAACGCGCAAACGAGGCAGGACGGCAGCGCTCAGTCCAGCGTGGTGCCGGATGCCTTGACGACCGCCGACCAGCGGGAAATGTCCCGCTTGACCAGCGCGCCGAACTGGTCGGGCGTGCCGCCGAGCACCGTCGCGCCCTGCTCGTTGAGCTTCCTCGCGAGCTCCGGCGCCTGCAGCGCCTTGTTGAACTCGGCGTTCAGGCGGGCGACCACGGCTGGCGGTGTCGCGCCGGGGGCTGCGAAGCCGAACCACGTGGCAGCTTCGAAGGCCGGATAGCCGGACTCGGCGACGGTCGGGATCTGCGGCAGGTCGGCAACGCGCTTGAGCGAGGTCACCGCCAGCGCACGCAGCTTGCCGTTGCGGATATGGCCGAGCAGCGACGGCACGGAAGCCATGTACAGGTCGACCTGGCCGCCGATCAGGTCGTTGACGGCCTGGGCGGCGCCCTTGTACGGGATATGGGTGAGCTTGAGGCCCGCGGTCTTCTGGAGCAGTTCGCCGGACAGATGCGCGACCGTGCCGTTGCCGGGCGACGCGAAGTTGATGGCGCCCGGCCTGGCCTTGCCGGCCTTGATCACGTCCGCCAGCGTCTTGTAGGGCGAATTGACGGGCGTGACCAGCACCAGCGGCGCGCTGGCCACCAGGCTGATCGGGGCCAGGTCCTTCACGGGGTCGTACGGCAGGCGGCTGTACAGCGTGGGATTGATGGCAAGGTTGCTGGTCTGGCCCAGCACGATGGTGTAGCCGTCGGCCGGTGCCTTGGCGGCGGCATCGACGCCGAGGTTGCCGCCCGAGCCCGGCTTGTTGTCCACGACAAAGATCCAGCCGGTGGCAAGCGCCACCTTGTTGGTCACCTCCCTGGCGATGATGTCGGTGCCGCCGCCGGCCGGGAACGGCACGATGACGCGAATGGGCTTGGCGGGATAAGGCACCGCGGCGATGGCGGTGGCCGAAGCCGCGGCAACGGCTACCGCGCCGGCGCCGGCCGTGACGGCGAACGTGCAGCGGCGAACCGCGCCGAGGACAACGCTCAGGACTGCGTTCATGACTGTCTCCAGATCTCGTTATGTTGTGAGCTGGATTGTTGTCTAGCGTTTCACGGCATACAATACCGTTTCGTACCGTGCAACGCGTACCGTCATATGAACCGAAAAAGAGATGCCTCGACCACCCCTGGCCTGGAAGAGGGCGCCAGCGGCGGGGTCACCGCCGTCACGCGTGCCCTGCGCGTCCTGGAAGCCTTCGGCGTCAATGACGCGCAGCTGACGCTGGCCGACCTCAGCCGCCGCACCGGCATCCACAAGACGACGGTGCTGCGCCTGGCGCGCACGCTCGCCGCCGACAACTACCTGGTGCAGAAGGAGGACGGCAGCTGGCGCCTGGGCCGCGCGGCCGGCTGGCTGGGCGCGTGCTACCAGGCGACCTTCAACGTGCAGGAGGTGGTGGAACCGGTCTTGCGGGAGCTGACCATCAAGACCGGCGAAAGCGCATCGTTCTACGTGCGCGAGGGGCAGCAGCGCACGTGCCTGGTGCGGGTGGAAGGACCCCAGGCGATCCGGCACCACGTGCGGATCGGCGCGGGCCTGCCGCTGGACAGCGGCTCGCCCGGCCGGGTCATCCTGGCCTTCTCCGGCGAGCCCGGCGAGCTCCATGAACTGATCCGCCGCCGCGGATTCCACCTGTCACTCGGCGAGCGCGAGCCGGAGGTGTCGAGCGTGTCGGCCCCCGTCTTCGGGCTGCACTGGCGGCTGCTCGGGTCCATGTGCATCTCGGGACCGACATCGCGCCTGGGCGAGGCGCGGCTGCTGGAGCTGGCGCAGACGGTGATGGATGCCGCCAACAGGCTGTCCTACGCCATGGCGGGCAGCCAGCGGCCGGCGATGCAGATCGAACGGCCGTCGACCTGGCACCCTTGAGCCGCAGGGGATCTTGCGCAGCAGGGTCGGGCGGGCCCCGGCTCAGTCCGGCTGGCGGCGTTTCCGGTTAGGCGGGCGCCGAGCCGGTCCTGGCCGCCCACCGTGCAGAGGTCGACGCCTTCCGCGGGCACGCAGCGGATCTCGCCGGCTTCCTCGCTGCCGGCCGTCAGGCCGGCGGCCAGCAGCGCCATGCGCGTGGTATTGCGCCGTCATCGGAGCGCGTGCCGCGCCGCCGTGATGAACGGCTCGATGAAGGGGCTATCCAGATCGCGGCGCCGGCAGACGGCCACCTCGAACCCCTCCGTGACTTCCTTAAGCTTTCGGAACGCGACACCCGGAGGCCTGCCGATTGCCGCGCACGCCGGCACGATCGCAACCCCCTCGCCTGCGAGCACCAGAGCCAGTGCCGCATGAACCGTCTCCACCCGCTCGACTATCTGCATGGTTACCTGGTGGCGCCGCAGCAGAGCGGCAACCATCGAAGTGTCCCCGCCCCCTGTCAGTGTGGGCAGCGCAATCAATCTCTGCCCGTGCAGCCGTGCCACCGGCACCGACGAAAGCCGCGCGAGCGGTGCACGTGCCGGCAAGGCCAGCCGTAGCGGTTGCATGCCGACGATCGTCGTGGACAGGTCAGGCCGCTGAAGCGGTGGCATGCACAAACCAACTGTCACCTTGTGGTCGATGATCTGCGCTTCATATGTCGAGGTGCTCATCTCGACGAACTGCAGTTCGACATCCGGGAGTACGCGGTGCAACTGCGGCACGAGCTTCGGCAGTACGGCGTAGCCAAGCGAAAACATGTAGCCGACAGACAGCCGCCCGCGCCGCCCGGACGCTACGGCGCGTGCGGCCTCGAACCCCTCGTGTGCCAGCGCCAGGGCTTCGCGCGCGCGCGCGAAGAGCGCGCTACCCGCGTCTGTCAGTCGCATGCCGGTGGATTCGCGCACAAAGAGCGCCGTACCGAGTTGTGCCTCGAGGTTGCGAATCTGGACGGACAGCGGCGGTTGCGCCATGTGAAGACGCTCGGCGGCCTTGCCCACGCTGCGGGCCTCCGCTACAGCAACGAAATAACGCAGGCTCTTGAGGTCCATGGGTCATACGATTCCGATATGCCTTGATTGTGAACGAGTATTGGACCGGGCGGGGGGTGTATGTCAACTTTGATTCGTTGCCGGTCACTTGAGCCGGGCTCTCCCAGGATGTCTTGGATGAATGAGGAACTTTGCTTCTTGCCTGCCGTGCGGCTTCGCGAAGCGATAGCTGCCCGCGAGGTTTCCCCGGTCGAGGTAACGCGTGCCGTGCTGGATCGTGCGGYCAGGCTCCAGTCGGAACTCAACTGTTTCATAACGCTTTGCCCCGACGAGGCCATGCAGGAGGCACAGGCCGCGGAGCAATCGATCATGCGCGGGGAACCCACAGGATTGCTGCACGGGATTCCTTATTCCTGCAAGGACCTGGTTAACACCCGCGGGGTGCGTACGACATTCGGCTCCCTGCTGTTCGCGGACAACGTCCCGACCGAGGACGCGGTAGCCGTTGCCCGACTACGCCGACAAGGAGCCATCCTTATCGGGAAGACGACCACATCGGAGTTCGGAGCGAAGTGCCTCACCGATGCGCCTCTGTTCGGTCGTACCCGCAATGCCTGGCATCCCGGCCACACCAGCGGTGGTTCCAGCGGTGGCGCGGCGGTGGCAGTAGCGGCCGGGCTCGCCCCGATCGGCATTGCCACGGACGGCGGCGGTTCCACCCGGATTCCGGCGGCCTGCAATGGTGCCGTCGGCCTGAAACAAAGCATCGGCTTGGTACCGCACTCTCAGGTGGAGGATGCCTTTGGCAACCTCACCTATGTCACGCCTATCTCACGCACGGTGGCCGATACTGCATTGATGCTCCAGGCGATGGCCGGTGAAGACGCTTCAGACCCTTGGTCCGCTGGCGCGCGCGCGGCCGACTATGTAGATGCGACGCGCACTGCCACCGACCTGCGGGGCAGGCGCATCCTGTTCGCGATCTCGCCACCCGGGCGACCGGTCGCCGCAGATGTGGCCGCGTGCTTCGCGTCTGCCCTGGACCGGTTGCAGGACCTGGGCGCGGATCTCGCAGAGATGCCTGGCTCGGCCTTCGACATCGAGCCGCTCTGGCGAACCATCAACCACACGGTATGGCGAGCGCGCTTCGGTCAGATGGCCCTGCAGCAGCCTGACCGGCTCAGCCCTTCGCTGTTGCAACAGCTGGCCCTTGCCAATGAATTCAGCGCGGTCGACTACCAGAGGGCCAACTTCGAACGCACCCGCTTGTTCCGGCACGTGCAGGCGCTGCTTCGTGACCACGACTTCATCGCCGTTCCCACCATCGCGCGCACCGCCCTGCCGATTGACCAGGATCTGTTCGGGCAGATAGAGATCGACGGCCGGCTGTACGACGAGGTGCGATCCAACTGGTTCCCCTGGACCATGCCGTTCAACCTGACCGGCCACCCCGCCATCACCCTGCCCTGCGGTTTTGGCCGTGACGGACTGCCCGTCGGCTTGCAGTTGGTGGGGCGTCTGCGCGGGGAGTCCGACCTGCTCGGCGCGGCTGCGCTGTTCGAGGCCTCTCAGAATCTCTTGTCCCGCTGGCCAGACGTGGAGGTGCCATGAAGAAATCGATACGCCGTTTGCTTGCGGCTGCCTCGGTGGCCGGGCTGGCCGCCGTGCAAGCGAATCCAGCCGGCGCGCAGCCTCCTGCAGCGACGGGAAGCACAACTCCCTTGCGGCTTGTTGTCGGCTTCCCGCCCGGGGGCGCGCTGGACATCCTCGGGCGCTCGCTGGCCGAGCAACTGCGGTTGGCCGGCATGGGCCCGGTGATCGTGGAAAACAGGCCGGGCGCGTCGACGCGCATCTCCATCGACTACGTGAAGCGATCACAGCCGAACGGCAGGACTGTGCTGCTTTCATCGAATGCGCCGATGGTCATCTTCCCGATGACCTACCGGCGGCTTGACTATGACGTCGATCGCGATTTCATTGCTGTGGCGCAGCTTGCGGAAGTCCCTACGGTGATATCGGCGGGCGCGGATCGCCCCTACAAGACGCTGCGGGAATACGTGAGCTGGGTCCGTGCGAACCCATCACAGGGCAGCGTCGGCCTCACCTCGCTGGGCGGGACACTGCATTTCGCCATCCTCGGCATGGGCCGAACCGTAGGCGTACCGCTCAGGCCGGTGGCCTACAAGGGAGGCGCGCCGCTTGTGACGGACCTCGTGGGCGGGCACGTTCCGTTAGCCACCGACGCCCTGGCCAGCCAGCTGGAGCTTTATCGCGCTGGCAAGATTCGCATTCTGGCCGTGTCCGGCACCCATCGAAACGCGGCCCTCCCCGATGTGCCAACCGTGCGTGAAGATGGCATCGACGCATTCGATCACGCGAATGCGTCGTACAGCGCCTTTGTGCCTGCGGGGACGCCCCCGGAGGTGGTGCAACGGTTGGAGCAGGCATTCGTTGCCGCCATGCAGAAACCGGAGATGAAAGCCCTGTTGCCGCGTGTCGGTCTGGAAGCGACTGGCCTGCCTGGCGCGGCCGTGACCCGCACGCTGCACGCCGAGCGCGAGTTCTGGCGCCCGCTCGTCCAGGCATCGGGATTTCGCAACGAGGACTGAGCTGGCGGCGCGCAGACCACCAATAGCAACAGCAACAGCAACAGCAATAGCAAGGAGACAAAGACATGAGAAGCGATACCGAGCAGCTTTCTTCCCCGGCAATGCCCGACGGCATGGATCCGGCCGAGTGGCAGCTGCGCTGCGACCTCGCCGCGTGCTATCAGCTCACCGACCTGTACGGAATGTCTGACCTCGCGTCGACGCACATCTCGGTCATGCTGCCCGGGCCCGAACACCATTTCCTGGTCAACCCGCTGGGCACGCTGTTCGACGAGATGACGGCTTCGGCCCTGCTCAAGGTGGACCTGGCCGGCCGCGTCGTGAAGGGCGATCCGTCATTGCTCAATCCCGCCGGCTTCATCATCCACAGCGCCATTCACATGTCGCAGTCTGATCTGCAATGCGTCATGCACAGCCACACGCGCGCCAACAACGCTGTCGCGATGCAGGCCATGGGGCTGCGGCCGCTCAGCCAGAAGGCCTGCGTCATGCTGGACTTGCTCGGCTACCACGACTACGAGGGCGCAGCGCTGGATGAGGACGAACGGCAGCGGCTGGTGCGCGACCTCGGCCCGGAAGGTCGCGTTCTGATCCTGCGCAACCACGGTGCGCTCACGGTTGGCCGCAGTGTGGGAGAGGCGTTCTGCTGGATGCTGCGCCTGGAGACGGCATGCCAGTACCAGATCGATGGCCAGGCCGGTGGCGTGGCCCTTCACGAACTGTCCGAGGCCACCATCCGGCACACCCGCGCTCAGGGGCGCAAGATGCTCGGTCCCGGCGGCTTCCTGGAGGTTGGCAAGGTGGAATGGCCTGGCCTCTTGCGCAAGCTCGAACGGGAGCGAGGTACCTCGTACCGCACTTGAGAGCCGGCCTTGGCGGCCGCAGGCCGCGGCCTGGATCCTAAGGATCTACGGATCTAAGGATCTAAGGATCTAGAGGATAGAGAAACTGATCGACTTCGCAACCGCATCGCGGATGTGCTGGATGCGCTCCCGGTTTAGCTGCTCCGCCGCAGCGCCATCGCCGCGCCTGATGGCATCCAGCAGCTTCTCGTGTTCCTCGATCGCGGCTTCCATGCGGCCCGGCAGCACGGCGGTTCGATTGCCCATCAGGCGCAACTGATTCTCGATGGCGAGGACGTACTCAGCCAGCGTGTCGCTGCGGCAGCATTCGACGAGCACACGGCGAAACGCCAGCGCGTGGTCAAGATAGCCGGCGACATCTCCCTTCTTCGCGCAGGCAGTCAGTTGCTGGAGCGACTTCTTCAGCGTCTGCAGGTGCGCGGCATCCATATGCCGCGTCGCCAGACGTGCCACCAGACCCTCGAGCACCTCGCGGATGTCCAGCAACTCAAGCACATCTTCCGGAGTCAGCTGCCTCACCGTGACACCTACGAACGGCGTCCGGCTGACGAGTCGCTCGGTCTCCAGTTGGCGGATGGCCTCCCGGACGGGCGTGCGGCTCACTTCGAATTCCGCGGCAAGATCCTGCTCTGTCAGCTTTGCGCCTGGCCGCAGGTCTCCGCGCAGGATGCCGGAGCGAATCCGCTCGCAGACCTGCTCCACGGACAGCGGCTGGGGATCGCGTTTACGCAATGCGTTTGATTTTGGTTCACTCATGAGGACTTTATACAGGAGTCTGTGAGGTGCTTCAACGCAGAGCCAGGTACTCCGCAGCCATGGCCGGCATCTGCAATATGAGGAGGTGAAGGCCGTCCGGGCCGGCACGGCAGGCACCGCCGTGCTCACCCGCCGAGATGAACCGGCTCTCCCACTCCTGCAACCGGCTTTCCGGTGCGCTCAGCTCACCCGCAAGGACGAGCTGGAACTGCCCCGAGCCACGGGCGGCCGGGACGCTCACTTCCGAAAACGGCGGAAGCTGCAATGCATAGGCCTCGGGTTCGCTTCCATCGGCGCCAATCAGTTCGGCACGCAGCGGGGCCTTCAGTGCCCGGAGCTGCCCGATCGTTCGGGGTTCATGTACTGGCCCGTGCGCGTTCCGCTTCGGTCCGCGGCGCAGCTTGTCGCGCGCAAGCGGAAGAAAGTTCGCGCCGGTTTCGAACGCCGCGCGGATCGTGAAGTAACTCAGCCCCTGCGGCCCCGCCACCAAGGGCCCATACCCTGTGAATGCGCCGGCGTAGTGGACGGAGCCGGGCCCGACCGCACGAGACCCCAGGGATCCCGATCCTTGCTGGAAGACCTGGAATTGATTCTGTGTATGAAAGTGCGCAGGCAGCACCGAATGCGCAGGCTGCTCCACCAGGAATATGGTGGGAGACAGGCACGGGTCGGATCCGGCCTGCATCCACTCACTGCGATGGAAGCTGAAGCCGTTCTCCAAGACCCGGTGGTGCCGCGTGTCACGAGCGAGCGTGGCAGAGCCGATAGCAATCATTGCATCACTCCAGGCGGGCGCCGGACGCCTTGACGACGGCCGCCCACCGCCCCATCTCGCCATGCATGAAGGTCCTGAATTCCGCCGCGGTACTGCTGCGGGGGCGGCCACCCAGGGCGGCGATCCGCTGGGACAGTTCGGGAGACTGGACAATCCTGGCGAGTTCTGCGCTCACCTTGTCCACGACAGGTTTCGGGGTGCCCGCGGGCGCGAGCAGACCCACCCACGGGACCACGTCGAAGTCTTCCATGCCCATGCCGCTCTCGGCGACTGTCGGTACGGACGGCAGTGCGGTCAGGCGCTCCCGGGAACTCACCGCAATCGCACGCACCTTGCCATTGGCGAGGAAGGGCTGCGCGCCCGCAAAGGCATCGAAGGCAACCTGCACCTCACCCGCGGCAAGGTCGGTCAGCGACTTGGYAGAACCGGCATAGGGGACGTGCGTCATTTCCATGCCGGTTCGCCGCATGAGCTCCGACATCGCCAGATGGGACACCGAACCGTTACCTGGGGAGGAATAGTTGACCTTTCCCGCGTTCGCCTTCGCGTAGGCAACCAGCTCCTTCACAGAGTGGATGGGAAGCGCGCTATTGACCATCAGCAGGAGCGGCGCATCGTAGACCAGGCCGATCGGCTCGAAATCCCTGGCCGTGTCGTAACGCAGGTTCCGATACAGGAAAGGATTGCCAGCCAGAGCCGCCGAGGCCGACAGCGTCATCACGCTGCCGTCGGCGGGCATGCGCGCAACCGCCGCCAGCGCCAGGCTGCCGGACTGCCCCGGCATATTCTCCACGATCAGCAATCGCCCGATCGCCGGACCGAGGCGGTTGGCCAGGATCCGGGCGACCACGTCGACAGATTGGCCCGAGGGATAGCCCACAATCAATTTCCCCGTTTCCTTCTGCGCGAAGGCTGCGCCGCTGACGAACAGAACGGCAACGACAGCCAGCCGGACGATGCTTCGGACGATTGCCATGGTTGGTCTCCTTGCTTCTTGATTTGGCTACGGGCAGCTTACGCGCCGAGCATCTTGATGATGGAGGAAAAGTCGAGCCGGCCACGCCCGGCGGCACAGTGCATGGCGTAGACCGAGGCGGCCGCCGCACCCAGCAATGCCGGCGACTGGCTGGCAACCGCAGCCTGCTCCGCCAGCCGCAAGTCCTTCAACATCAGCTCGGAAGCGAAGCCGCCTTCGTAATCCCGGTTGGCCGGCGCGGATGGCACCAGGCCGGGCTCRGGCGCATAGCTCGTGAGCGCCCAGCACTGGCCCGAAGACGCCGAGGCAATTTCGTGGAACCTGCGTGGATCCAGCCCCAGTCGCTTGGCCAGATGCAGGGCCTCGGAGACGGCCACCATGGAAATGCCCGCCAGCATGTTGTTGCAGATCTTCGCCGCCTGGCCGGCGCCCGCCGCGCCTGCATGGAAAATGTTCTTGCCCATCGCGCGCAGCAGTCCGAGGGCACGCGCGAAGGCTGCTTCCGTGCCTCCGACCATGAACGTGAGTGTCCCCGCCGCCGCGCCGCCTACGCCGCCGGAAACGGGAGCGTCAAGCGTGACAAGCCCCTTCTTGCGCAGCGTTTCGTGGAAGACAGCGCAGGACGCGACATCGATCGTCGAGCAATCGATCACAAGCGCTTCAGGTGCGAGCGGCAGGGTGTCTGCCGTGAGCACATCCAGCACATGCCGGCCGCTGGGCAGCATGGTGATGACGACCTCCGCCCCGGATACCGTTTCCTCGACCGAAGCCCGCGGCCGGAGGCCCGCATGCAATGCGCGCTCCATCGAGCCCGCGTCGAGATCGAAACAGCGAACGTCATGCCCTGCCTCCTTCAGCCGGCACGCCATGGGAAATCCCATATTGCCCAATCCAATGAAACCGATCGCAGCCATTCTTGTCTCCTCGTACCGAGCGCAGCTCAGTTCATGTTGAAGATCACGGTCTTCTTGTGCGTGAAGTGGTCCAGCATTGCCTCCAGCGACGCCTCGCGGCCAAGGCCGGATTGCTTCACGCCCCCATAGGACAATCCCGGCTGGACCACGATGTTCTGGTTCACCTGCACGAAGCCTGCCTGCAGGCGCCGGGTGGCATCCAGCGCGGTCTTCAGGTTCTGCGTCCAGATGGTTGCAGCCAGTCCATAGTCGCTGTCGTTGGCTTGCGCCACGGCTTCTTCGTAACTTGAGAAGCGGATCACGCACGTCACGGGCCCGAAGATTTCCTCGCGTGCCAGCCGGGACGCGTTGCCCAAGCCGGTAAAGATGACCGGCCTGATGAACAGCCCCTGCCGAAGCGACTCGTCTGCAGGCAATTGGGAGCATTCGAGCGCGCGGGCACGAGGCTCGGCTCGACCGCTTTCGATGTAGCCGAGAACCTTGTCGAGCTGGGCGCGCGAGATAACGGTGCCGATGTCCGTCGCTTCATCCAGGGGATCGCCCATCTTCAGCGTGTCAACGCGCGCCTTGAGCATGGCGACGAACTCATCGTGCACCTTGTCCTGCACGAAGATTCGGCTGGCGGCCGTGCAGCTCTGTCCCTGGCGGGTGAAGCGCATGCCGCTCACCGCGCCGGCGACGGCCTTCGCGATGTCGGCGTCCTCCATCACGATCATGGGGCTCTTGCCGCCGAGCTCGAGCGTGACGGGGATGAGCTTCTCTCCAGCCGTGCGTGCCACGATTCGCCCCGTTTCGACGGAGCCGGTGAACGTCACCTTGCCGACCGCGGGGTGCGCGACCAGCGGTGCTCCGCATTCGGGCCCGAAGCCCGAGACGATGTTCAGCACCCCCGGGGGCAGCGCCTGGCTGAGGATCTGGCAGAGCCTCAAGACTGCCAGTGGCGCCTCTTCGGCCGATTTCACGACAACCGTGTTGCCGGCCACCAGCGCCGGGGCGATCTTCAGCGCCATCAGCATCATGGGGGCGTTCCAGGGAATGATGACGCCCACCACCCCAATCGGTTCGCGCTGCGTGACGGTCAGCATGTCCGGGCTGAACGGCACGCTTTCGCCCTTGAGTTCCGAGGCCAGGCCGCCATAGAACTGCAACGCGTCGGCAACGACAGACGCTTCGACCCGGCTCTCGGTGCGCAGTGCCTTGCCGGTCTCCAGAGCCACCAGCCGACCTAGTTCCTCCACGTGCTCTGCAATCAGGCGCGAGCAGTCGGCCAGCAGGGCGCCACGCTTGCGCGCCGGCATTGCAGCCCAGGCGGGCTGCGCCTGGGCCGCCGCATTCGCTGCTCGTTCGACGTCGCTTGCGTCGCTTTGCGCCGCGTATCCGATCTCGCGTCCGGTTGCAGGGTTGACTACCGGGAACGTATCTCCCGAACGGGCCCTCACCAGGTCCCCGCCGATCAGGTTGTAGCCGCTTATCGCGCGAGCCAGACGGTGCGGATCGATGTCCGCCGTGAGCTTGTTCTGAGTCATCATCGGCCTCCGTTCACTTAGCGGCGGACGCCACGGCCGGCCAGCGCTTTTTTACCTTGATCACGCGCGCGCTGCCCCGGCGCACAAAGCGGCGTGTGTCGTCCGTGCCCGCCTGGTAGTCCCAGGTAGGCTGAATGCCCTCGGGCAGCGAGTTGATAAACTTGCGGCGCGCCTGGCTGGCAAGCACCTGCTGCGTGATTGCGGCCGGATCCCACCGGGAGAGCACGCGTGCCTTCAACTCGGCAAGTACCTGCGGCTGTTCTTGCGCGATGTTCGCCAGCTCGTTCGGGTCGGCCTCCATGTCGAAAAGCAGGTCTGGATGGCCATGGGTGTACACATACTTGTATCGGCCACGCCGCAGCATGCAGCATGGACCAGTGACGCCCTCGGCGGTGTACTCGACGAACGCTTCCGCCTCGCCGTCGTCATCGCCTGTCGCGAGCAGCGGCACGAGGCTGCGACCATCAACCGGCTCGACCCAGGCCGGCGTTTGCCCATCCATCGCAAGATCCAGCAATGTGGGGAGCAGGTCCACGTGAGAAACCGGCTCCGCGATGCGCCGGGGTTCGCGCTTGCGCGGGTCATAGACGAGCAGCGGAACCTTGGCCGACCAGTCGAAGAACACGCGCTTGAACCACATGCCGCGTTCGCCCAGCATGTCACCGTGATCGGACGTGAACACGACGATGGTGTTGTCCTCGAAGCCCGCGCGCTTGAGCGTCTCCAGCAGGCGGCCCACTTTGTCGTCGACATAGCTCACCATCGCATAGTAGGCGTGGCGCGCACGCCGCACTTGCTCGTCGGTGGCCCCTTGCTTGTCCAGCCCGTGGGAATACTGCACCCACTGGCTGAGCTTGTCGCGCGCCTGCATCGGCATGTCGCCGACAACGGGCAGGTTGATCTCCTCCGGCGAGTAACGATCCAGGTATTCGGGAAGGATGTGATAAGGCGGATGGGGGTGCGTATAGGAAACGCACATGAAGAACGGTTGCTCGTCCTCCCTCGCGAGGTCGTACAGGCGCTGGATCGCCTTCGCCTCGACCTCCTCGTCGTAATCGAGTTGCAGGCTGCGGAAGCAAGAGCCGCTCTCGTCCACGGTGGTCAGGTTGTGTCCAGGTGAATAGAAGCTGAACTCGCCCTCCGCCCAGTCCGCTGCCCAGCCGAAGTCAGCCGGGTAGATATCGGTTGTAAGGCGCTCCTGGAAGCCGTGCTTCTGGTCAGGGCCCACGAAGTGCATCTTGCCGCCGAGGATGGTCTTGTAGCCCTGCTGCGCGAGGTAATAAGGCAGCGTGGGCGTGGCGGCCTGGAACTCGCACGCATTGTCGAACGCGCCGATGCGCGTGGCGAACTGGCCTGCAAGCAGCGAGAACCTGGCAGGCGCGCACAAGGGGAAGTTGCAGTAGGCGTTGTCAAAGACTGCGGACCGTTCGGCGAGCGCCTGGAGGTGAGGCGCCTTCACGGCGGTGTTGCCATGGAAGGGTAAAACCGGCGCCGAGAGTTGGTCGGCCATGACGAAAAGAATGTTGGGCTTGCGCATGATTCTCCTTTATTGCACAACGGTTGCATTTCCGTTGTATGCAATATAGAGTGGGACATGCGATCTTACAAGTGGAGAAAGCATGACCGACCCAACTTCCTTGCCGCTTTCGGGGATTCGCGTCCTGGATCTCACCAGGGCGCTTGCCGGCCCCTTCTGCACGATGGTCCTGGGCGACCTGGGCGCCGACGTGATCAAGGTCGAGCCCGCGGGCGGCGACATGATCCGCCATTGGGGGCCTTTCGACCGCGGCACCAGCGCTTACTACCTGAGCGGCAACCGCAACAAGCGCGGGATCGCCATCAACTTCCGCGATCCCCGCGCGCTTGACCTGCTGCGCGATCTCGCCGGCCAGTACGACGTGATCGTGGAGAACTTTCGTGCCGGCGCCATGGAATCCATGGGTCTTGGGTACGAAGCGCTTGCCGAAGCGAACCCACGGCTCATCTATGCGAGCGTCACCGGCTTCGGCCGGTCGGGGCCGGCGAGTCAACGTCCAGGGTTCGACCAGATTGCGCAGGGGTACTCGGGACTCATGAGCGTGACGGGCATGCCGGAATCGGGACCGGTCAGGGTGGGTGTGGCGATCGGTGACCAGACTGCCGGGATGTGGTGTGTCATCGGCATCCTTGCTGCCGTAGCACAGCGCCATGCGACAGGGCGAGGCCGCCGGGTGGAGACATCACTGCTGGCAGGACTCGTCGGGCTCATGAGCGTCCAGGCCCAGCGTTACCTGAGTCTGGGGGAGATTCCCGGTCTCGCCGGCAATACGCACCCTGTGATTGCGCCGTACGGCGTGTTCCAGACCGCGGATGGGCCATTGAACATCGCACCGGCGACAGCCGAGATGTGGCGGCGCCTGTGCGAGGTGCTTGAACTCCGAGAGCTCATCGATGATCCGCGCTACGCGACGAATGCAGCGCGGATCGAGCGGCGCGCCGAGCTCAAGGAGATCATCGAGGCCAGGTTGAAGGCGCACAGCCGCAAGGAGTGGACGGAACGACTGCTGGCGGCCGATATTCCGGCTGGGCCGATCTACAACGTTGCGGATGTCTTCGCTGACGAACAGGTCATTCACTCGCGGCTGGTGGAGCAAGTCCAGCATGCGGAGCTGGGTTCTATCCGCCAAGTCGGCAGCCCGATCGCCTTCGACGGCCGCCATGGGGAATCCATTCGGCGCGCGCCGCCCTTGCTCGGCGAGCACACGTTCGATGTCCTTCGGGAGCATGGATTCATCACGCCTGACCTGGAAGCACTGGCGCGCGAAGGCATCATCCTGCAACACGGCCACGACCCCAAGCCATGACATCCGCAAAGCCTACCCTTGAAATCGCCGGCGCGACGGCGACGATCACACTCCGACGCCCTGCCGAGCACAACCGGCTTGACCCAGACGATATCGGGATCCTGCTGCGGTTCGTGGAACAAGTGAGGTGCGACCCGGCCTTGCGGCTGCTCGTGCTGACGGGCGAAGGCGAGAAAACCTTCTGCTCGGGCTATACGCTGAGCCAGATCGGCACGCGCCTGGACCGGTCGCTCGAAGACATGATCGACGCCCTGGAAAACCTCGAGCTCCCGACGTTATGCGCGATGAACGGCAGCGCCTACGGTGGCGGCACGGACCTCGCCTTGGCTTGCGATTTCCGTGTCGGCGTTCACGGTTGCAAGCTGTTCATGCCCGCCGCGAAGTTTGGACTGCACTACTACCCAGGGGGTCTGCGGCGCTTCGTTTCGCGCCTGGGCTCTCCCGCAGCCAAGAAAATCTTCCTGACTTCCATGACGCTCGAAAGCGAGGAATTGCTCCGGATCGGCTTTCTCACCGACCTTGTGCGCCGCGAGGACCTCCCCGACGTCATCGACACGTATGCAGGGAACATCGGGGATTGCGACCGGGACGCCGTTCGCTCCATGAAGCGGCACATCGATGCGATTGCCGGCGGTGAATGGAACGAGAGCATCGGCAGATCGGCCTACGAAGCCTCCCTGCGCGCCGAGGAAACTGTGCGACGCCTTGCCGAGCTCGCGGCCAGGTAGGCCTCCAGCCCTGTCCGTTCCGCAGTCTTGGCCCTGGCAACGAACGTCCCAGGCCGTTTAGCGCCGTCCCTCGACAGCCAGGTGTGCCCGCTCAACGGCTGGACAGGTCGTATGGACCGCGAACGAAGCTGCATACGCGTGCGGAGGTCTGCGCAATGAAATCCAGAGCCCTGGAAAAGCTGGCTTGGCGATAGACGGCCGAATACACGAGCGCAGGCGGCATTGGATCGGTACGGACAATACGCAGCAGGCCGGCTTCGATGTCCGGCGCGAAGTAATCGACGGCCAGCTGACTGATGCCGAGCCCTTCGATGGCAAGCTCGCGCAGCACCGTCAGGCTATTTGTCGAGAACACCTTCTTGAAGCGGAAACCGTGCTCATGGAGCCACGCGCCGTAGAAAGCATTCTTGGCTGACCCCGCCGACTGCTCCAGCACAGGGTAGTCGGAAAATTCCGCGGGTTTCAGGGGGCGGTCGGGCAAGTCCAGCTTCGGGCTGGCCATCCACAAATCCTCCACCCGGCCCACCTCGACGCACTTGTAGGCGTCGCCCCAGAAGGTCCCGGGCAGGATGGCCAGATCGATCGTATTGGCCTCCAGCGCACCAAACAGGTTCATGCCCGCATCGACGACCAGCTCGACGTGCAATGCCGGATGCTGAGCCTTGAGTTCGCGCAGCAGCTTTGTCAGCCATGTCAGCGCCACGAGTTCGGTGACCCCGATGCGAAAGGTACCCTTGATATCGTCGTCCAGACCGATCTCGCTGGCAATTCGCCCTTTGAGGTGCATGGCCTCCTCCGCGAGCGGGAGCAGCCGTGTACCGGATTGCGTTGGGACCAGCCCCTTGGGCATGCGATGCACCAGCTGAACGCCTAGTGCCTGCTCGAGTTCGATTACCCGCTTCGAGACCGCGGACTGCGTCGTATTGAGTTTTGCCGCCGCCGAGGTGAACGATTCATGCGAGACGCTGAAATAGAAGGCTTCAAGCTGCTTTAAAGTCACATTCACATTGATCTACCCCGCTCCATCTGCTTTCCGCTCGCACCACGAAGCAGCACTATACGAAAAAATGGAATGGCTGGGGTGGCCGATTACTCGTTTGTGGCGTGCCGGACAAGGCTGGATACTTCTTTCAAGCCCAATCACCCCTAGCCGGACATCCATGCTGACACTCTCCGATCGCCTCAACCGCATCAAACCATCTCCGAGCTCGATGGCGGGCCAACGGGTCAGGGAACTCCGGTCTGCCGGCCGCGATGTCATCGGCCTGACGGCCGGCGAGCCAGACTTCGCCACGCCGGCTCATATCCGCGAGGCGGCATGGCAAGCCATGAACACCGGCAAGACGGGATATACCGATGTCGGCGGCACGGTGCCATTGCGCGAGGCCGTGGCACGCAAGTTCGCGCGCGAAAACAATCTGCACTACCAGCAGAATGAAATCATCGTCAGCACCGGCGCCAAGCAGGTGATCTTCAACGCCATCCTTTGCACGATCCAGCGCGGCGATGAGGTCATCGTGCCCGCGCCGTACTGGGTGTCGTACCCGGACATCACGATGTTTGCCGGTGGCACGCCCGTGTACGCGGCCTGCGAGCCGGAGCACGATTTCAAGCTGATGCCTGAAGAACTTGAGCGCGCCATCACACCGCGTACGCGCTGGCTTATCCTGAATTCGCCGAACAATCCTAGCGGCGCCGCCTATACCCGCGACGAACTGGTCGCGCTGGCAGAGGTGCTCGAGCGCCACCCCCATGTCTGGATCATGACCGACGACATCTACGAGCACCTGATGTACAACGGCACCGGATTCGTATCCATGGCGCAGGCGGCGCCGCAGCTCGCCGACCGGACGCTGACCATCAACGGCGTATCCAAGGCCTATGCCATGACAGGATGGCGCATCGGATACGCAGGCGGGCCGGCCGCGCTGATCAAGGCCATGGTCAAGCTGCAATCGCAGAGTACTTCCGGCGCCAACGCCATTGCGCAGGCCGCGGCTCTCGCGGCACTCGACGGCCCGCAAGACTTCATCGCTGCGAACCGCGAGGTTTATCGGCAGCGTCGGGATTTCCTGGTCGATGCCCTCGACAAGATCGACGGCATCGAATGCAAAGCGCCCGCCGGGGCCTTCTACCTCTTTGCATCGTGCCACCAGCTCTTTGGCTCCCGCACACCCGATGGCCGCGAGATTCGCACCAGCGATGACTGGACCGCATGGGCGCTGGAGTCGGCCAACATCGCCATGCTGCAGGGCTCCGCATACGGCGTCGACACCCATTTCAGGCTCTCCTTCGCAACAAGCATGGACGTGCTTGCCGAAGGAGCGCGACGTATCGCGGCCGCGGCCCAGGCGTTGATCCGGCCATAGCCCGACACCGTATTCCCAGAGATCCGATACGGATCCACATTGTCCTTGCCTACCACTACCACACGCCCTCATCCATCATGCGTAGCCTGCCAAAGCGTTCGCTCCCTTCGCGCTTCCTTCAAGTTCTTGCTGCCGGCCTGACGCTGGCGGCTTGTCTGCCCGCACACGCCGAGGAGGCCTATCCGTCCCGGCCGGTCCGGATTCTCGTCGGTTTCTCGCCGGGCGGCTCCAACGACATCGTGGCCCGCATCATCGCCCCGAAACTGGCCGACGCGCTGGGCAAGCAGGTCCTGATCGACAACCGGCCCGGCGCCGGCGGGAACATCGCCGCGGACGTCATGCTCAAGGCACCCGCCGATGGCCATACGCTCATGATCTGCACCACGGGCATGCTGTCGATCCAGCCGTTGCTCCAGAAGATGACGTACGACTCCCAGACCGACATCGTGCCGGTCTCGCTGATCGCCAATACGCCTTACGTCGCGCTGGTCAACGCGTCGCTGCCGATCCATAACGTCAAGGAACTGATTGCCTACGCCAAGGCCAATCCCGGCAAGCTCAACTACGCATCGTCCGGCAACGGCACTGCCGGGCACCTTGCCGGCGAGATGCTCAAGCTGCGGACCGGCATCGACATCGTGCACGTACCGTACAAAGGCACCGGCCAGGCCATGGCCGACCTGCTGGGCGGCCAGGTGTCGCTGATCTTCGACCAGCCGATCAGCTCGCTGCAATACGCGAAGTCCGGCAAGCTGCGCGTGCTCGGCGTTGCCGCCCTGCGCCGCCTCGACGGACTGCCCGACGTCCCGACCTTCGCAGAATCCGGTGTCAACGGCTTCGATCCCGTCGCATGGACCGGCCTATGCGCCGCCAAGGGTACGCCGGCGGCAATCGTTGCCCGTCTTCAGAAGGAGGTCCAGCAAGTGCTGCGCCAGCCCGACATCGCGCAGCGGCTGAAACAGGACGGCATGGAAGTCGTAGGCAGCTCTCCCGAGAAGTTCCGCGAATTCCTCGTGACGGACAAGCGCAAGTGGTCGGATGTCATCAAGGCAGCCAACGTGACAATGAACTGAAGGGAAGAAGATCATGGCAAACGAACATGCACAACGCGCTATCGAACAGGATTTCAAGCGCGTATCACCTGAGCTGATTGCACGCGCATCGCAATTTCCATCGTCGATCCTGGCCGACGTCGCCGGCCGCCGCGGCGGCATGCACGGACGGATAACCGCAATGGATCACCGCAGCCGCTTCTGTGGGCCGGCGCTCACCGTCGAAGTCCGGCCCGGTGACAATCTGATGATCCATGCCGCAATGGCGATCGCGCAGCCCGGTGATGTCATCGTCGTGGACGGCAAGGCAGACCAGTCCTGTGCACTGATGGGCGCAATCATGGCCAATCAGTGCAAGGCCATCGGCGTCGCGGCGGCCGTGCTGGACGCCGCAGCCCGTGATCGTGATGAAATCTGCGAACTGGGCTTTCCGATGTATTCGGTCGGCACCAATCCGAACGGCCCGACCAAGCTGGTGCCCGGCCGCGTCAATCGCCCGATCCAGTGCGGCGGCGTGGCCGTCCAGCCAGGCGATCTCGTCGTCGGAGATGCCGACGGCATTGTCGTGATCGAGCGCGACATGGTCGCCACGGTGCTGGACAAGGCCGCCGAGAAGGTGGCTGCGGAACGCGCCCGCATCGACAACATCCGCTCGGGAAAATCGATCCGACCGTCCTGGCTGGAAGCCGCACTCATCGCCGCAGGTATCCTGAAACAGGGAGAGGCGCTTTAATCGCTGCCGGCGCGAACGAGCAGATGAAATCCAGCAAAGGGGCCAACGCCGTCGTTGTGTTGGCCCTCGAAAACATTCGATACCCGACCCGCGAGCAAATCGGTCATCGCCTGGCCGGCATGATTTCTGTTCCAAGCAGTAGAACAGAACGGCACGTCGCCAGCGCCGCCCGTCACCCCGATTTAAGGCGATAGCCAGACGATGGCGTGCAAACCTGGATTGCGGAAGTTGCCACGCGAGTTAGCGTGGCCTCGCCTGGCGGCGTCCTTGACTACGCCTCCGGAATCAGGAACTTGTCACGGTTCTTGCCTAGCCAGGCTGGTGCACGACCGCGACCCGTCCAGGTAGCGCCGGTCTTCGGGTCCTGGTATTTAGGCGGCAGCGAAACCTTGATCTTTTCTGCAGGCGCCACGCTCGAGGCAGGACGGCCGCGACGTCGTTTTGGCGCGAGGTCTTCGGCGGTCAATTCGTACTGGGCCATCAAGGTCTGAATCTGCTCGATAACATCGGCAACTTCAGTGGCACGCACTTCCACAAGTTGTGCTTCGAGCTTTTCCTTCTCTGCCAGCAACTGCTTGTATGTGGCCATCGCCTTTCTCCAATTGGTTCCAATTCTCGGAATCGTACATTAATTATCACGATGGAGCATGTCTAGATCGTACTTTTTCCCGCACCATTGAATAATGGAAATGGATTTCTTCCTTCAGCTTGCTAGTCAGCATGTCGATCCACCTGGTGCAATCGCCCGGTCGGATATGGCCGCGGCACAAGGTGCAATTTGCATGCGTGGCTGAATTGCCAATTTGAATTGAGCACGTTGTCAGCCGCCGAGTTGGTGCGCCTTGAGGCGAAGGCAACATCACCGGGCGACGACATTCTCGCGGCGAGGCTGAATGCCGCGGTGATCGGCTTGGGATCTGGTTGGGATCGGCCAGACCCGACCGCTGCGAGAAACCCGCAGTACGCGAGTTCTGGCCGATGCGTGCCTCCCAGATATTCTCAAGGCAACCCAGTCCGAACCGTTGGACCTCGGCGGCAGAGAGGGGCGGCATCACCAAACGCGTGGGCCTGCTACAATCGGCACACTTTTTTTATGGCTGGGCACGATGGGTTTCGAACAACTGGCGGCACTGAAAGAACAACTGGCGAAGCAGGCGAAGTCCGCGCCGCAGGCCAAGGCACCACGCGTACGCCCCGCCGTGCCGGTCAAGCGATCCAAAGCTGTGGTTCCCGCGGATCGATCCAAACCCGTGGATCCGGTATTGCAGGCCATCGCGAAGCTGCAAAAGCGCTTCCCGGCAGCGTTTCCGAAGAACCCCGCGCCCAAGGTGCCGTTGAAAGTTGGCCTCTTCGAGGACCTGACCAAGCACGCTGAGGAGCTCGCCCTGGCAGAGCCCGCATTGCTCGACGCGCTCCGGACCTGGTGCCGCGGCACCCGATACTGGACCTGCCTGGCGGAAGGAGCGCCGCGCGTGGATCTGTCGGGCCAGGAGGCGGGACAGGTATCGCAGGCCGATGCGAAATGGGCGCAGCAGCTGCAAGCCCGTCGCGCAATGCGACCGGCGCAACACCCAGCGAAAGCCGCCAAGGCCAACTGAACGGCCAGCAAACAACCGCCGCGGGCGTGCCGGGTTCGCGCATGACCGCAAAAGAGCACCGGGAGTCGCCCGCATCCATGTGGGCGTCAGCCTCCCACGCTGCGTGCCGGGAGGCTTTGCCCGCATGGGTGGCATGCCTGCTCGAGCGTGGGGAAACTGCGCCTTCGGGACGACGAGCTTCGTCAAACTCGTACCGTCCGGCGCACCCAAAGCCACGCGCTCCAGATTCGCCCCCTCTACCGTTCTCCGCCTGGACAGGTTCTCCGCCTGGACAGCACGCCGACGGATGCACGCAATGCCTGGTGGCTTGGCCAATTGGCAACCTCGGCAACCCTCGGTAGCCCTCGGTCCTCCTGGCAGGCCACGACATCGTCACAGATGGACGAGAACAGGCGATTAATTGCGTTTTACTCCGCCCACCGACGTCTGGGCACTGAACTCACTCGCTGCCAGCGGCAGTACGGTTTCGCAGTCCGACTCCCTCCGAGAAGAGTGCGGCAAAAATGTGGCGCTTACGATAATCAGAAAAATGCGGAATTTTTAAACGTCCGCGAGCCGGATTAAACGAGCGGTGCGTGCCTTGACGACAGAATGAATGGGATAGTGGCTCACAGAGCACTACAACATCACTCCCGTACAAGACTTCCAGATCACTAGCGAGATCGGCCCCGTTCATCGCTCCGTCGGCAACGACAAAGGCCGCAAGAGATCTACCCGGCCGCCATACCGCGGTTTCGGCCTGGGGCAGACATATTGGGGATTAATTGCATTTCTCTTGCCGCAAGGATTCTGTCGCAGTCAGGACGCAGGTAAAGATGGACGCCGCAGAAACAGTTGACCCGGTATCCGGCGGGCGATTTCTGCAAACGGACTAGTTGCCCGAGGTAGGTCAGAAGCCGAAGCGCAACTATGCTCTCATAGCATGGCGGCCAAAGCCGCCGGGTCTGGGAGGAAGATATGCGCTTCGCGGCATTCCATGCATCGTACTTGTCGATGCTTCTGCTAGCTGGCTGCGGTGCCCGCGAGCAGTCGGCCGCCCCCGGGGGCGGCAAAGTTGCGGCATCGGGAAGCAGCGAAGCGGCCGTAACCACCGGACCGCAAGAAGCCCTCGAGAGGCCTGCGCCCGCAGGGCCTGGGCGATACGAGATCGCCATTAGTCCCCAGGGCCATGCGAGCCCCCTTCTCCTCGACACGCAAACGGGTCGGATCTGGCAATTGAGGGAGTTCTCAGGCCTGGAAGGCAAGCCAACGGCATGGCAGGAGATGACGATCATCGATGACAAGGCCGGGATGGGAATCACGACTGCCCAATTCCAGAAACTCTATCCCCCTCGCAATACCGCGCCGCCAAGAGAGATTGGCAGACACAAGAGATAAATATCGGCGCAGGCAACGGAACTGGCCACGCGAAACGCAATCACCAGTGACCGGCTATCCCGCCGGATTGCCTGGGGAAGAGCGCCGCGGGTGCATCGGTTGTCGGGCTGGTTTTTTTATAGCACCGGTCTCGCATTCCCTATCGCGTTTGTGCGCCGGGGGACGGTTGCGCCTATATTGGGAACATCCGCGTACGCGGTCGGGCGACGATTTTCCAGTCATTTCGCAATGGGGGTGTCGAGATGAAGATGAAACTGCTGGCCGCCGTCGGCGCTGCCATGGCAGCTACCGGTGCATACGCGCAGTCGACCGTAACGCTGTACGGCATCGTTGACGCGGGGATCGAGTACCAGAACAACCAGCCTGGGGGCAGCCACAGCGTCACCCGAATTACCTCCGGGAATATGTCCGGCAGCCGCTGGGGCTTGCGTGGCGTGGAGGACCTGGGTGGCGGACTGAAAGGGGTCTTCGTGCTGGAAAGCGGCTTCACGGTGGATGACGGCAAGTCGGCCCAGGGCGGGCGCTTGTTCGGCCGCCAGGCCTACGTCGGTGTGCAAAGCCCCTATGGCGGCGTGACCCTGGGCCGCCAACAGACGCCACTCTATGAATTCGGCCTGAAATATGACCCGATGGGCATCTCGACGAACTATTCGATCATTGCGCAGGATGCCAGCCTTACCAGTCGCGCCGACAACTCGATCAAGTACGCCGGCACCTTCAACGGCGTGACCGCCATCGCCATGTACAGCTTCGGCTCGAACACTGGCGGCGGCGCCGCTGGCGAGGTCCCTGGCAGCTTCAAGGTCGGTCAGGAGTACAGCGCAAGCGTTGGTTACACTGCGGGCCCCCTCTCGGTCGGTGCTGCGTACGATGAAATCAACCCCGGCCTGGCGGCCTCCGGCGCCCTCAAGGATGCCAAGATCCGGCGCGCCACCGTGGCAAGCACCTACTCGTTCGGACCGGCCAAGATGTACGCAGGCTATCGCTGGGCCAAGGCGCTCGATGGCGCCACGCTGCCGGGCAACCTGGGAGCCAACAACCTTTCCAACCTGTACTGGCTGGGCCTGGGTTACAACCTGACGCCGGCATTCTCGCTGACCGGCGCAGCCTACTACCAGGACTTCAAGGGTACCGGTGCCGATCCGTGGCTGTTCGTCGCATCGGCTGACTACACCCTGTCGAAACGCACCGACGCTTATCTGAACCTGGCCTATGCGAAGAACAAGGACGGCTCCAATCTAGGCGTGACCTCGGGCGGTGCCGGTGCGATCGGGGGCACCGGCTTCGGTACGGTCAATGGCAGCGAGAACCAGTTCGGCGCGGTCCTCGGTATCCGGCACAGGTTCTGACTCGACGCGGTTGCAGACGAGCACGGGCGGCCGCGCGCCGCCCGGCCGCCCGGCCGCCCGGCGCCTGCCCTTCTTCCCCTTCCCGTGCCGGGCTGCCTGCCTGGGTGAGGCGTGAAGCGGATTCGGACAAAGGCAAAAGAAAAGGCGCCTCAAACTTCGAAGCGCCTGCGGGAGCCCGCCATCTTGCTGCATCGGACATCGACTGCCCAGGATCGCAATCGGACCCTGACAGGTTCAGCGAGCAGCGGGTACCGTCCGCGATACCCCGTTCAAGCCTGGCGACTCATCGCCAGATCGCGCGCACGACAGGGCGTGGCCATGAACCGGACGAATTCACTATGTCCCCTGCTGCTGGCGCGGCCAACCTCGCACCTTCCTGCGTCACGGTGACGCTGGCCGGCCGCTTCGGCGGCTCAGTGCGTTTCCTAAGTATAGGAGACAGCCTTCTCGCGATAAGCCTCGGGCCGGATGAATCCGTGCCGGATTCATCACGCGCAGCGGCACGCAAGAGCCCGCAATCTGCCAAGGTATGGAAGCCTCTGCGCTACCCGCTGAAAGCGATACCGAGATACCGGCACTGCGCGGTTTCCGTCACCTCCCTGCCGATCTATGCTTGTTTTAGAACATCAATGCGCACCCTGATGAATTGCGCAATCTACAGGCGGGAATCCATGAACGACGACCAGTCCTTATCGCGGCAGCAGGCCGAGACGCGCGAACCCGTCCTGGACGTTGTCGACCGCGTCTCGGAAATGTGCTTCGGCCTGTTCATGGCGCTGACCTTCGTCGGCGCGGTATCGACAACCACCGCGGGGCAGGACGCGGGCCAGACCATGCTGCGCACAGCCCTGGGCTGCAACCTGGCGTGGGGACTGGTCGACGCCGTCATGTTCCTGGTGCGCACGCTCGTCAACCGCGGCAGGCGCCTCGGACTCGTGCTGGCAGTGAGGCACGCACCGGATCCCGTACAGGGGGTGCAGGTCATCCGCAACACGTTGCCGAAGTTGATGAAGACGCTGGTTGCCGACGCGGAACTGGAGGCCATCCGGTCCCGCCTTGTCGCATCCGCAACGGTGCCCAACCGCCCCGCCCTTGATGCGCAAGACCTGCTCGGCGCGGTGCGCATCTTCTGCATCGTCGTGCTTTCCACGTTTCCGGTTGCCCTGCCGTTCGTGCTGCTGGACGACGTCGCGCAGGCCTTGATCCTCTCGCGCTTGCTGACGCTGGTCATGCTCTTCGGCGGCGGCGCGGCCCTCGGGCATTACGCGCGATTCGGCGCCCTGCGCACCGGCCTCGGCATGATGGCGCTCGGCGTGGCGCTGACCATGGCCATCATCGCGCTGGGTGGATGAGATGCGCGCACTGGCGATTGCCCTGGGCTTCGCCGCGTTGGTCCAGTACCGTTCAAGGCGGCGTCAGGCCGCATCCCGGCGCCACTATTGGCGAGCCTTTTGCATTGCCTTGCTGCGCTGCTCCTGAGCTTCCAGGAGCAGCCGGTAGGCCGCGTAGTACTTGTATATGTTCCGCACATAGGTGGTGGTTTCCAGCCCGATCTGTTCCGCCACCACGATCTCGACATTGTTGAACCACTTGTTCGGGTCCAGGCCCCGCTCTTCGGCGGCCTTGCGCATTTTCGCAATATTGCCAGGGCCGGCATTGTAGCTGGCGAAGGCAAATAACGGACGGTTGTTCTCGGTAAACCTGGCATCCGGGAAGTACCGCGTCATCAGTTGGTCCATGTACTTCGTACCGGCATGGATATTCGACTCGACGGTCCTGATGTCGCCCACGTTCAGGCTCTTGCCCGTGGATGGCATGATCTGCATGACGCCGATCGCGCCCACGCGACTGTGCGCTTCCTGGTTCAACTGCGACTCCTGAAAGCCCTGCGCCGCAAGCATCAACGGATCGAAGTCATATTGCTTGCCGTATTTTTCAAACAGGGCAAGCGCTTGCTGGAAGCGCTTGAGCTCGGCGGCCTCGGTGTTATTGGCAATCTGCTTGACCCGTTTCATGGCTTGTTTCAGCCGATAGTCGACCACCCCTTGCTTCTTCGCGTATTGAAGATAGAAGTCGCTGGCGACCTGCTGCAATTGCGGACTGTTCTTGCGCATAGCCCAGCCGATCACGGCATCGGAACGAACCGCGATGTCGTTGTGCACTTTCACCTTCGGCAGGATTTGCGCCCACATCGCGGCCTTCCAGTCATCCACGACCGCAATCTGGAGCAGGCCGGCATTGAGCATCTCGAGAACATCCTCATCCTCAAGCGCGTCGGGCAGCAGCGTCAGCTTGATGGGTGGCTTGCCCGCATCGCGCAGGCGTTTGTCGAGCGCGGTGAGGCTTTCGTAGTAACTGGACGCGCGCCGCACGTGGACAGTCTTGCCGGCAAGGTCCTCCAGCGTGGCAATCTGAGGCGACTTCGGTCCGGTCACGACCAGTTCGCGAACCGGCTTGCGGTCCCGTGGCGCAAAAAAATCCGCTTGCTTGAGCCGCTCGTCCGTCACGGTCAGGTTGCCCGCGGCGATGTCGCCAAGCCCCTGCGCCAGGCCGGGCAGCAAGCGATCCCGCGTGGTCGGAATGATGAAGATGGTGAGGGGACGTTTGCCCAGCCGGTCAGCGTAGGTCTTGTTCAGGTAGCGCTCGAAGTCGCGCATCAGTTCCGCGGTCAGGCCGCGTTCGCTACCTTTGTCGTTGAAATAGAGTGTGCGGCTATAGGGAACGAGGACGCGAATCATGCGCCGCTCAAGCATGGCGTCGAAGTCACCTTGCCACGGCTTGACCGCCAGGTTGAGCTGGCGGGCAGGTGCGGACGCAGCCGGCGCGGAGGCGCTTGCTGCCGGCACGGATGCGCTTGCGGCCGGCGGTCGCTGGTCAACTCCCTGCGCCCCCTGTGCGGCAAAGACAGCCAGGCAAAGTAGTCCAGCCAGCCAATGGAACAATGTGGACGGGCGCATGACGAGATCCTCCGCGCGCATCGGCGCAACGCCCCGGCTGGAAAATTTCGAGTGCTTTGCTCAATACACGGCAGCGCTCGCGATGCAATGCCAGATGCAAAGCGGCAACGCTGGACCTGTCATGCCAGCGTACCCGTGCTGCGGACAAAAGCGAAAGGTAG
This sequence comes from Cupriavidus sp. 05N38, assembly GCF_056397345.1. Classification (NCBI taxonomy): domain Bacteria; kingdom Pseudomonadati; phylum Pseudomonadota; class Betaproteobacteria; order Burkholderiales; family Burkholderiaceae; genus Cupriavidus; species Cupriavidus sp. 05N38. The sequence goes on along the minus strand of NZ_JBFTNF010000028.1, from coordinate 39,662 downwards.
GCTGCCATTCGCCTCTGGGGCGACATCTAAAGTCTAGTGCATCGTACTTCGGCAAGAAGGCCGCAAATGCACCTGACGTGGCGAATCAGCCGGGCCGCGCCGCCCCCCGCAGCGCCTTGAAATACCATCCCCCCGGGACTTGAGGCGATGACAGCATCATCAACCCCGGCGGCTTCATGCCGGCGTCCGTCGCCTGGACGACCATGACGTTGCGCGCGCCATCCACCAGCCGAGGCAAGCCTGATGGAACGCAATCGCAATACCGCGAACGTCTTCCACGGTCGTCCAGCACTGTCCACCTTGGCGGCGGCATGAACTGTATCTGTGCGTTGCCTTGGGCTAAAGGTACAGTCCGTAATCGATCGGATTTGGCATATGGGCGCCGGCGGCAGTATCGGCTTGCTCCGTGATGAATTCTGATGTCCGCCGACGCCACAAGCACCTCGACCCAGGAGCAACCTTTAAGCGCGTCTCCTGCATTGACGACTCATGCTGTGTGAGGCCTTGCAAAGGACCTGCACGTATTTCCCCCGTCATCTCGCCACAGGGTTCCGGACAGGTATCCGCCAATGTCGGTAGTGGCTCTGCGCTCTTCTCGCACTGTCCGGATTGACTCGATCACCAGTGCGACGGCGCCCGCTGCCCTGGCGCGATAGTTGTCGCCCGGGTAGTCGTCCCACGGATGATCTCGGACGGCGCCAACCGGAATCCTCGCGATGTGCGGCGCCCAGGCAAGTATCCGGAGACGATCCCCCATGGAAATCACAATAGCTCGCTGTCAGTTTCAGGTCCGTCCTGTTCATGACATTTAAACGGGCCTGAAAGAAAGTGCAGAATGAAGATAAAACGCCAGGCAATTGACTTAGATACAATTTTGCCGCCGTTTCCGCRCTCCGAACAATGGCTGATGGAAGTGGCTGATGGGAAGACAACGCTAGCGTTCGATGATTGGTTTGTGATCAAGCTGGCTTCGGCAGAGGGCGAAGAAACCGGTACTGCGACGGACGTTGCCTGTGGTCGCACCATGACGTTCCACCAGGGCCCCGTCGAGTTTGAATTAACCCACGGTGCCTGCTACACGGCAACCCATCCGCAAAAGGGTGTTCGCCACTTCAAGTGCATCCTTGACGGCCACTACCCGATGATTTCGTTCTACCGCCCGGGTACCGCGCTTCGTTTCCCATGGATCACCATGGCGCGAGTCTTCGTGGCCGATGAGCTACGTTCATTGAAGCGAGCACCAGTTCCTGCATGGCCTTCGCAATACACGTAAGACAGGCTCCGGGCAGCCGTTTGCCACGCAGCATTACGCCAAGAGGCATTGGCGGAGCACACCAGCCAGTTGCCGCCGCATTTACCTAGCCAGGGCTGCGACCCTGGCGCTGACCTCGCTCAACGCCGATTGGAACAGTTGATGGCGATGCGACGAGCGCCGTTAGAAGAACTGGCGAAGCCTGGGTGTTCCCCGCGCACTTGGCGCATAGGCATCGCCGGGCCCGGAACTGTGATGTCGGAGTCGGCGGGGCACTGTATCCTCCGCCGCCCGTGCCCCTCTCCTACCATGGCTTCCATGGTTCACCGACATCGGTCTCCGGATTGCCGGCAACGACGACATGGACCATCTCAAGTGTTTTCCAACCGACTTATAGAGAGAGATCCATCATGCAAAGCCGTTCCGTCGCCACCGTCCTGCAAGCCCTGATCCTCGCAGCGAGCGCCGTCACTGCACTGCACGTGCAGACTGCCAGCGCCAGCACCGTGAACGAAGCGCGCAATGTGTACACCGATGGCGCACGCGGCGTACAGGAACCGCGCAGCGTCTACACCGACGGTGCCCGCGGCGCGCTCGAATCGCGTTCGCCCTACACCGACGGCGCAGACAGCAAGGGCGCTTCATTCACGCTGGCCGGCATGGATCGCACCGGCGTGTCCGCGCCCCCCGATGGCGCCGCCTGATGTTGCGCGCCCATCGGCAACCGCGGCCCGGCATCCCAATGGAAATCAGCGTTGGGCGACAAGACGGCGGTTGAAACCTGTCCAATCAAGGTTGAGGACCAACTCCTTGGCGCCAGAGTCGGGATCGTCGACATCAAAGTAGCGGATGGAAGAGGAATCTACCTGTGGGGCGCCGTCCCGATATGCGATGAATAGCCGGAAGATGGCGGCCAGCTTGCCATAGCGTAGAAACGCCTTGACGAGCTCGCGGAAAAACTCGACATCGGTTTCCGGGAGGACGGCGAGGGCCGACTCGAGCCGCGTGACATGTGGGTTACGCTGGTGGGCGAATCCGAAAGACGCAGAAGTGGCCGGCGCGAGCACGTAATAGCACAAGCCTTCGCCGTAAGGCTTGGGGAACGGGAACCGAATCGTGAAATTGCCTGCGTTGGTATAGGTGGGCCGCGTCTGCATCTGCTTGTGTTGGGCTGGCAAGATATTTGAGATGATCCTCATCCGCGTGGTCTGCACGGGACAGGGCTGCTCTCATTTGTTGTGACGTCGCAGATCGAGGAGTGCGCAGCTGGGCCAGCCTGCCTGTAGTACGCGGAACATCGCGATGAAATACCGATAAATGATTGCCTTACGGCGCTTATGCCAAAACCTTGGGTCACAGGCAGCCCCCACCGAGACCGCGTATTTAATCTGGTTGTATCAAGTTCGCGTGCTTTAGCGATATTGGGTGAATCACGATGAGCGCAGACGTCGGCTATCCGCCTTTGGCGTGATTGCGCTTCCTCACCCTATCGGCAACAGATCATCATGCGATAACCCCTCGAAGTGGGGGGGTGCGCTTCAAGGAGCGAGTATGGTATCGGCGCACCGTCCGTTGCACGGTACCGCGTACGATCAAGATGGCCGTGGGTCCCGTCCGTGCCAGCCTCAGCCTTCACCCAGAAGCCGTACCGCAGGGTCGACAGGGCAAATCCTGACCACCTCCCCCGCGAATCAGTCCACGCGTCAATGTCCAATCCCGCGATGGCTGAACCCGATCAGACGACCCCGGCATTCACGAATGGCAGGAAACGTACCCGACTGGCCTCTTCGATTCCAACCATGACATTCCGATTAAAGTTTTCATGTGGCAAGCCGTTGACATTGGATATTCGATTCGCGTGGAATTAAATTGTCTTTCTCCTTCAATGATCACCCGGCTAGCCGTGCGCAGTCCTGTGAATTTCCAGGTTCCAGCACGAACGGAGAGTCGCCTGTCATTGAGTGGTTGCTTCATGACGATCAGGTGATGCGGGAATGCTTCCGACACGCCACCAGTATCTTGAAAGCGGTGACCGGCGCATCGATTGCTGCGATCTTGTTGCTGGACGCCGAGCATCAGCACTATCGCGCGGAGATCGGCCTGTCCGTTTTGCCAATACCTCGCAGGCAGTCGCTATGCAACTACGCCGTACAGAATGACGCGCTTTTTGTCGTCGAAGATGCCGGCGCGGACCCTCGCTTCGCCCACTGCGCACTCGTGCGGAACGCGCCTTTTGTACGGTTCTATGCGGCCATCCCGCTGCGGGGACCTGACGGCGAGATCGTGGGAGCCTTGTGTGCCATGGATGCGGCACCCGGCCGCATGACCGCCGCGCAAGCCGATGTCTTTCGCCATCTGCGCGCGATGATCGAGAACGATCTGAAGCTGCGAAGCGCGAATGCAACCGACCCGGGCACGCAATTGTTCAACCGGCGCTTCATGCTCGAAAGCATTCGCCGAAAGTGGGATGAGGCAGCAGACGGCGATGAGATGGGTGCAGTGATGGTCGATATCGACTGGTTCAAGCAATACAACGATACCTATGGGCATCAGGCTGGCGACGCGTGTCTGCGCCGGGTGGCTTCGGTCCTGCAGTCAATCGCTGATGAGCACCAGATGATTGCAGGGCGTCTGGGCGGTGAAGAGTTTGGGCTTCTGCTCTGCCGCCTGCCACCGCCGGCCCTGGAGGCGGCACTGGAAAAGCTGCGCGCCGGTGTAGCTCGCCTCGCGATTGCCCACCGCCGCTCCCCGGCCGGCGTGGTGACCGTCAGTGTCGGCGCGGCGGTGAGGCGCCGACTAGGCAGCACGGATTCCGCGCACCAGACAACGTTCGCGGCCGCCGATCGCGCGTTGTACAGAGCCAAGAACAACGGGCGCAATAGAGTCGTGATTCTCTAGCCAGTCCGAGGCGACCGCTCGACGCGCAACGCGAGGACGGCGTATTTGCGAGGTAGCTTCTGTCTATAATCACGCCTCGAATCGCCTGCAGATGGATTGCCATTCATGCCTGTCCCAGCCTCCGTCCCTGCCCTGCCCCTCGCCACGCTGCCGGCATCGCCGCTGGAACAACTCGCCCTGCCTCCCGCGCTATCGGGCGCCGACGGCAGCAACCGTGCCCGTGGCGGCGTCCCGCAGATCGCCGCGCAGGATGACGTGGCTGCCGTGGCTGCCTGGCTGGCGCGCTACAGCGGCACCCCCGCCACGCTGCAAAGCTACCGGCGCGAGGCCGAACGATTGCTGCTATGGGCAGTGATGCAGCATGGCAAGCCGCTGTCATCGCTGACGCATGAGGATCTGCTGGTGTACGAGCGCTTCCTGGCCGACCCGCAGCCGGCTGCTCGCTGGGTGATGACGTCGCGCAAGAAACTGGCGCGCGACGCGCCCGACTGGCGGCCTTTCGCCGGCGCGCTCTCCCCGGCCAGCGTGCGGCACGCGCTGGTGATCATCAACGCGCTGTTTGCCTGGCTGGTCGAAGCCGGCTACCTGGCCGGCAACCCGCTCTCGCTGGCACGCCGGCGGCGCGGCCATGCCAAGCCCCGGATCACGCGCTACCTGAGCCACGAACTGTGGCAAGCGGTAAAGGACACCATCGAAAGCATGCCGGCGCAAACCGAACGCGAGCGCCAGCACGCGGCGCGCTGCCGCTGGCTGCTGACGGTGCTGTACCTGGGGGGCCTGCGCGCGGCCGAGGTGGCCGACACTACCATGGGGGCGTTCTTCAGCAGGCGCGATGCGCACGGCGTCGAGCGCTGGTGGCTGGAAGTGACCGGCAAGGGCGGCAAGACGCGGCTGGTGCCTGCCACCGATGAGCTGATCGCGGAGCTGGCGCGCTACCGGCGCGCCTGCGGCCTGCCGCCCAGCCCGCTGCCAGGCGAGGCGCGGCCGCTTGTGCTGCCGGTGACCGGGCAGGCGCGCGCACCGCGCCCGCTATCGCGCGGCGCGCTGCACCTGGTGCTCAAGGAAGTGTTTGCACTGGCGGCGCAACGCCTGCGCACGCGCGGGCCCGAATGGGAAAGCCGCGCCGACCTGCTGGCCAGCGCCTCGGCGCACTGGCTGCGCCACACGGCTGGCTCGCATATGACCGATGGCCAGGTAGACCTGCGCTTCGTGCGCGACAACCTTGGCCATGCCTCGATCGCCACCACCAGCGGTTACCTGCATACCGAGGACGATGCGCGCCACCGCGCGACGGAGGCAGCCCACCGCATTGCGTGGACGGCGACGCCGCCGGATGCTTCGGACTAGGCCTGCCTCAGCCGCCCAGTTCCCCCACCGCCCGCCACGCCTGCTCGATTGCCGCCGTCATCGAAGGGCTGCCGGCGCTGTCGCTATTGGCGATGACCACATTGCCCGCGGCGGCGCGCGCGCGGTTCAGCGTGGCCTGCGCGGCGGCCTGGTCTTCGTATAGGCTGTTGGGCATGTAGCTGTAGCCGTGCGCCCAGCGGTTGACGGTGATGCCGCGGATAACGTCGCCGGACCGGAATCCGCCTCCCGCCAGCATGCGGTCGAGCTGGCCGCGGATGCCGGCTTCGAGCGCGTCGAACGGCGTGCCGAGGAGGAAGGCGCGCCCGGCGCGGAAGCGATCACGGGCCTGCATGCCGCTGTCGGGCACGGTGGGCACGTAGAGCATATGCAGCACCACGGGGTCGGACGGGCGCGCGCCGGCCGGGGTTTCCAGCCACAGGTCGGTGTAGGCCATGGCGGGCGCATGGATCCGGCGCGCCTTGAGCGCGGCAAAGGCCTGCCAGTTGTCGAGCGCCACCTTGCTGTAGACCACGGGTGCCTTCACATCCGAGCGCAGGGCCTGCTTCTGGGCTTCGGGCAGGCTGGGCATGATGAACGGGATCATCATGTTGTAGCCGGCCAGCACCACGTGCGCGGCTTCCACGCGGTGGAGGTTGCCGTTCCAGCCGTAGGTGACGCGCGTGATGCGCTGGTCAGGTTCGATGGCGATGGCGGTGCTGTTCAGGCGCACCCGGACCGTGGCGTCGTCGGTGTCGAGCCGGCTGTAGTCGAAGGCCGCCGTGCCGATGGCCTCGGGGCCCGCCCCCCTGGCGACGCCAGGGACCAGGCTCTGCACCAGCAGGCGTGCCAGCGAGGCGTTGCCATCAGGGAACCACAACGTGGAGGCGGCCGATTTGCCCAGACGCGGATCGAGGCTGGCCGGCGGCATGTTCTTGCCGCCCGGCAGGCCGATGCCGAGCGCGTCGAACACGGAGATGCCGTCCGCGTCGAGCGCGTAGGCGTCGTTGCTGCGGCTGCGGAAAAAGCGCTGGCCATCCAGGCCGAGGCCCGCCTTGTCGCGCAGGAAGACGGCGTACGGGGTGCGCTTGAGATAGGCCAGCCGCTCGGCATCGCTCATGCCGGGCAGGAAATCCGTGCCGCCATCGGCCAGGCGCGCCAGCGCGGCGCGCTCCTGCGGCGGCAGCGGCGCCTTGTCGAGGAAGGTCTTGAGCGCATCTGCGGAGGGCGGCTGCGCGCGCCCCGCGTTGCGCGCGTCGATGAGCTCGGCGAAGGGATCCCCGGCCACCAGTTGCTCGCGGCCAAAATGCTCGGCGTCGAAGAACACCGCACGGCCCATGCCGAGGTCACGGTAGGGATCGCGCGCCACCGGCGGCGGGCGCTTCGTCTCGACGCCAAGGCCAGCCAGCAGCGTGGCAACGGCGCGGCTATCCAGCGCGGTCGAGGGCATCTCGGCGCTGCCGCCATAGGTAACCAGCTTCCGCCCACGCACGGTGAACTCGTTGCGCTTGGCATGGCCGCCGAAATCGTCGTGGTTGTCGAGGATCAGTATGCGCTTGCCGGCGCCGAAGCGGCGCTGGTAGAACCACGCGGCCGCCAGCCCGCTGAGCCCGCCGCCCACCACCACCAGGTCGAACACTTCGCGCGCGAGCACGCCGGGGTATTTGGCGCCCTCGCGCGCCAGGCTGTGCGCCAGCGTATAGGTGCCGGCATGGTTGCCGCGCAGCCCCGTGAGTGCCGGCGGATAGACCGCGCCGCGCTCGGCGGCCTGCAGCAACTGGGCGGGCGCCAGGCCAGCGGCGATGGTCAGCGCGGCGCCGTTGAGGAAATCCCTGCGCGTAATGGTCATGTCGGGGTCGGGGTCATGTCGGGGTCGGGGTCATGCCGGTCTTTTGCTCTTCGCGTGCCCGGGCGTGGCGCGGGCTCAGCGCCCGCTCATCGCTTCCTTGTGGCGGCCGAGTTCGGCGCGCCGCGCGGCCACCGTTGCCTCGCTGACCGGGCTGGCGTTGTTGCCCCAGCCGCCGCGGATGAAGGTCAGGACGTTGGCCAGTTCCTGGTTGTCCAGCGTCCAGCCGTAGCCGGGCATGTGGTAGTCGGTGGCGGCCGTGCCCACCTGGGCCGTGACGGCGCCGTCGAGCAGCAGGCTGGCCAGCGCCGACGGGTCCGGGTCCATCACGGTGGGATTGCCCGCCAGCGGCGGGAACACCCGCGCGAAGCCCTTGCCGCCCGCACCGTGACAGGGCATGCAGAACTCCGCGTACTGGCGCGCTCCCGCGGTATCGAAGCGGCCCTGGGCGAGGCGGTCGGCAGTGCCGGCATCGTAGCGGTATGGCGCTTCGTCGCGCGCGCCGGGGATGGACTTGAGGTAGGTCGCCACCGCGTCGAGATCGGGCCGGCTCATGAACTGCGTCGACGACGCGATCACCTCGGACATTGGCCCGAACGAGGTGGCGTGCGCGTTGCGCCCGGTATGCAGGTACTCGGCGATTTCCTCGCGCGACCAGCCGCCCAGCCCGGTGCGCGGATCGCCGCGCAGGCTGGTCGAGGCCCAGCCGTCCACGCTGGCGCCGGCCAGGAAATGCCGGCTGCGCTCGTCGAGCCCGCGTTCAGCCATCAGCGTGCCGCGCGGCGTGTGGCAGGCACCGCAGTGGGCCACGGCCTGGACCAGGTAGGCGCCGCGCTGCCAGTCGGCGCTCTGGCCGGTGCCGGTGTGCACCGGCCCGCTCTCCAGGAACAGCCAGTTCCAGATACGCAGCAGCCAGCGCATATTGAATGGCCAGCGCATATCGGGCTCGGCGGTTTCGCTGCGCACCGGCTTCACCTCGGCGCGCAGGTAGGCATAGAGCGCCTGCACGTCGGGCTCATCGAGCCTGGCGTAGGACGGATAAGGCATGGCCGGGTAAAGCCGCTTGCCATGTTTCGCCACGCCCTGGCGCAGTGCGCGATCGAATTCCTGCAGGCTATAGGCGCCGATGCCGGTATCGGGCTCGGGCGTGATGTTGGTGGAGTAGACGGTGCCCACCCCGGTGCGCAGCGGCAGCCCGCCGGCAAACGGCGCACCGCCGGGGCTGGTGTGGCACGCCGCGCAGTTGGCGACCTTGGCCAGGTAGCGGCCGCGCTCGATCTTCGCGGTGTCCGCCGGCTGGGCGGCGGCGAGCGGCGCCAGGCCCGCGCACGATGCCAGCAGCAGCATGGCGCCGAGGGCACGGCGAACGTTCTTGCGCAGGCCGCCGGCCAGCAAGCTGATGTCGCTGATGTAACCGTTGGCAGCGGCGGGCCGCCCGGGGATGAGGCTCATGTCGTCATGTATCGTTGTCCGCACCATTGCACACGGCGCGCTTGCCGGCAGGCCAACGCAGCACAGCCCGCACGCGGCGGGCAAGTCTGTGCGCTGGCCGCGCGACCGGGCACGAAACCCACGCGCTCAGCCGTGCGTCACCGCCCAGTGCGCCAGCGTGAGCAACAGCAGCACCAGCCCGGCCGCCAGCACCACGCCGGTCAGGATCAGCGGCACCGGCCGCACCGCCTGCAAGTCGCGCATATGCTCCTCGCCACGGCGCAGGCCGAGGAATCCCCACAACACGGTGGTCACCAATCTCAAGGGGTTCATTTTGCTTTTCCTTCCTTGTACGTCCGGCCGCCGAGGGGAGATCCGGGTGCAAATCCTTTACGGGTTGGAACGGATTATGGCTGTTGCCGGCAAGCAATAACAGCATCAGATCTGCGATAATTTTGCGTATCAGTTTTGACAGCCCGCCGGACCACCCGGCTGTTGCCCAACCCATGAAGCGCTACGAAGAACTGGCGGAGACGCTGGCCAGGGACATCCGCAACGGCAATTTGCCGCCCGGCACCAAGATGCCGTCGATCCGCAAGACGGTGGCGCAGTACGCCGTGAGTCCGGCCACCGCCTTCCAGGCCTATTACCGGCTGGAAGAGCGTGGGCTGGTACGGGCGCGCGAGCGCTCGGGCTACTACGTGACCGGCCCGGTCGGACGCACGCTGCCGTTGCCGCAGACCGCGGTGCGGCGCACGCACCAGGTCTCCACCGACGTGGATATCTCCAAGCTGGTGTTCTCCGTGCTGGACGCCGCCCGCGATCCGCAACTGATCCAGCTTGGCTCGGCCTTCCCGTCGCCCGAGCTGTTTCCGTGGGAGCGGCTGGGCAAGTCGCTGGCGCGCGCCGGCCGTGAGCTCGATCCGTGGTATTCGGTCAACGACATGCCGGCCGGGCATCTGGCGCTGCGCCAGCAGATCGGGCTGCGCTACCTCGGCGCGGGCGCGCCCCAGCCGACCGAGGAGATTATCGTCACCAGCGGTGCGCTGGAGGCGCTCAACCTGTGCCTCATGGCGGTGACCCAGCCCGGCGACGTGGTGGCCATCGAATCGCCAGGCTTCTACGCCTCGCTGCAGGCGCTGGAGCGCCTGCGCCTGCGCGCGGTGGAGATCCCCGTGGACCCGAGCGAAGGCATCGATCTCGAGGCGCTGGAAAATGCCCTCGAGCGCCACCCCATCAAGGCCTGCTGGTTCATGACACAGTTCCAGAACCCGCTTGGGGCCAGCATGTCCGAAGCACGCAAGCAGGCGCTGGTGACGCTGCTGGCACGCCACCGCGTGCCGCTGATCGAGGACGATGTGTATGGCGAGCTGTACTTCGGCAACCGCTGTCCGCTGCCCGCCAAGGCCTTCGACCAGGAAGGCCTGGTGATGCATTGCAGCTCCTTCTCCAAGACGCTGGCGCCGGGTTTCCGCGTGGGCTGGGTGGCGCCGGGACGCTACGGCGATATCATCCAGCGGCTGCGCCTGATGACCACGCTGTCGGCCGGCGTGCCGACCCAGGTGGCGCTGGCGGAATACCTGCAGAACGGCGGCTACGACAAGCACCTGCGGCGCCTGCGCCATGTGCTGGAAATACAGCAAGGCCAGCTGATCGCGGCGATCGGCCGGCACTTTCCGGAATCGGTGCGGGTCTCGCAGCCGGACGGCGGCTACTTCCTCTGGGTCGAGTTTCCCGAGGGCTTCGACGCACTCGCCCTGCACCGCGCGGCGCTGGAGCACGGCATCGGCATCGCGCCGGGGCCGATCTTCTCGGCGCGGCAGGGCTACCGGAACTGCATCCGGCTGAACTACGGCCATCTCTGGAGCGATGCGGTGGAGAACGCGGTGGCGACGCTCGGCGCGCTGGCCAAGGCCCAGCTTCAGCTTCAGCGATAGCGCTGCTCAGTGCCTGCTGCCGGTGCGTCCGTGCCGGCCCAGGTACCACTCCGCCAGCTCGAAGCCGCCCTGCACCACCAGCGCCAGCACGGCGGCCGGGATCGCACCGGCCATCAGCAGCCTGTCGTCGTTCAGCGCCAGCCCCGTGACGATGCGCTCGCCGTAGCCGCCGGCGCCGACAAAGGCCGCAATGGTGGCCGTGCCCACGCTGATGATGGTGGCGGTCTTGACGCCGGCCAGCAGCACCGGCATCGACAGCGGCAGCTCTACATAGCGCAGCACCTGGCCGGGCCGCAAGCCCAGCGCGCGCGCCGCGTCGCGCATGCCGGCGGGCACCTGGCGCAGGCCGGTCAGCGTATTGCGCACGATGGGCAGCAGCGCATAGAGGAACAGCGCCACCAGCGCAGGCCATACGCCGATGCGCCCCATCAGCGGGATCAGCATCGCCAGCAAGGCCAGCGACGGCACCGTCTGCAGCACGCTGACCAGCGCCAGCACCGCCTGCCCCGGCCGCGGCCGGCGCGCCGCCACGATGCCCAGCGGCACGCCCAGCAAGGTGGCCGCGCCCACCGCGCCGAGCACCAGCCCCAGATGGCGCCATGTCAGGTTCAGCGTGTCGCGGCTGAACAGTGTGCCGGCGAGCCCGGCGCGCGCGCCCGCCGCCGTCTCGCCCGCCTCCACGCCGCCGATGCCGCGCGCCAGGAAATTGCGCGCCACGGTGACGAACGAGTTTCCGTCCAGTTCGGCGGCCGCGTTCATGGCGATCATGTCCGCCGTGCTGATCTTGCCGGCCAGCCCTTCGAGCGCCTGCCAGGCACCGGGAAATCGTTGCGGCACGTCGCGCCGGTAGAGCACCACGGCGTCATAGCGCGGGAAATAGTGACGATCGTCGGCCAGCACGCGCAGCCCGTACTTGCGGATCTTGGCGTCGGTGGAATARATGTCGATCGCGTCGACCTGTCCGCTGGCCAGCGCCTCGTAGGCCACGCCGTGGTCCAGCCCGAGCGGCCGCTGCCGCAGGCCGTAGCGCCGGGCCAGGCCGGGCCAGCCGTCCGCGCGGCCCAGGAACTCGTGCGACAACCCCAGGCGGAGATCGGGATGCGCGGCCAGGTCATCCAGCGTCGCCAGCCCGAGCCGGCCCGCCTTCGCGCCTGCCATGGCCACCGCGTAGGTATTCTCGAAGCCGAACGCGATGCCCGCCGCCAAGCCGAGCGGCGCCAGACCCTGGTTGATCTGCTCGAGGCTGGCGCCGGCCGGCAGCCTGAGGATTTCGCTGGCGATGGTGCCGGTGTAGTCCGGGTAGAGGTCGATGCTGCCGCTCTTGAGCGCCTCGAACACGATCGCCGTGTTGCCCAGGCCAGGCGTGTTCTCCGTGCTGGCGTGGGCGGCCGCGGTCTGGCTGAGGATCTCGCCGAGGATATAGGACTCGGTGAAGCGCTTGGAGCCAACCCGCAGCGTATCGGCGCGCACCGGCGCCAACAATGCCAGCCACGCCAGCGCCCAGCACAAGGCCAGCGCCAGCCGGGGCCGCAATGGATACCGGCGGGCGAAACAAGGTTGCGGTGTCGAAGGCAGGCTTTCCATGAGCGGCGGCATGCGGATGGCGACGTCGGTTGATCGCATGATACGTGCTCGCCCCATGCGGCGCCTCGGCCATCTGTCGTAGCACGAAGGAATGCAAAAATAGTATTTGCAATCAGAATACTTAACGATGGAGAATGCTAAAACCACATACATCGTGCCAAACCATGGAAATCCGGCAGCTGGAAGCCTTCGCGGCAGTCATCACCAGCGGCAGCATCACGGCTGCTGGCCGCCTGCTGGGCCGCTCGCAGCCTGTCATCACGCGGCTGATCCAGGAACTGGAGGCCGAGATCGGCTTTGCGCTGTTCGTGCGCAGCGGGCCGCGCGTGACGCCGACCGAGCGTGGTTTCCTGCTGTACGAGGACGTGGAACATGCGCTGGTGGGCCTGAAGCAGATCCGTGCCCGGGCCGACGAGATCGCCCGCGACGCGAACCGGCCGCTGCATATCGCCGCCACGCCGGCGCTGGCGGCCGGGCTGCTGCCGCTGGCGCTCGCCGGGCGCCTGCCGGATCACGCCGTGGGCCAGGCCATGGGCCAGGCCGCAAACCAGGCCGGCCATCCCGCGCACGGTACGTATGGCGCGCATGGCGTAGCGGGCCAGTCCAGCCAGATCCATATCGATAGCCTGTTCCCCGAGAAGGTCGTGCATGCGGTGCTGACCGGCGCCGCCGAGATCGGCGTCACCAGCCTGCCGCTGGAGCATCGCGGCGTGACCGTGCACTGGATCGGACAGGCCGCCTGCGTGGCCGCGGTGCGCGCCGACGATCCGCTCGCCGCGCTGGCTGCGATTCCACTGTCGGCCTGCAGCGGCCGGCGCATCATCACCATGCACAACCCTTACCGGCTGCGCCGCCGCGTGGACGAAGGCTTTGCCCGCGCCGGGGTGACACCGGCCGCACTGATCAATACCAATTCGTCCTTCAATGCGCTGACCTCGGTGCGTGCCGGCCTGGGCATTGCCGTGCTGGAGCCGGTTACCGCGCGCGGCGTGCCGCTGGCCGACATCGTGGTGCGCCCGATCGATACCGACATTCCCTTTTACTTCGGCGTGATCACGCCCCAGGGCCGCCCGGCCAGCGCGGCGGTGCTGGCGCTGATCGACGCCCTGGCCGATGCAGCCCGCGCGCTGCTTCCCGACTTCACGCAGCGCGGCCCCGAAGAGCATAGCGCGCTGCTGCAAGCGCTCTATGGCCCCGCCGACGACGCGCACGCCTCCCAAGATACGGAAACGAACGAATCATGACCCTGACTGCCGACATCACCCCGGCCCGGCCGGCCGCCGCCGGCGCCGCCCAAGGCCTGGCCGCACTGGAAGCACGCCTACGTCAGGACCTGGCCTGGCTTGAGCTGCCCGCCAAAGCGTGGGTTCCCGCGCGCACGCATCAGGGCCAGCCGGTGCTCGACGTGGCGGTGGTCGGCGGCGGCATGGCAGGCATGGCCGCGGCCGCCACGCTCAAGCACCTCGGCATCGCGGTGCGCATCTTCGACCGCTCGCCCGAAGGCTTCGAAGGCCCGTGGGCCACCACCGCGCGCATGGAGACGCTGCGCTCGCCCAAGCAGCTCACCGGCCCCGCGCTCGGCCTGCCCGCGCTGACCTTCCGCGCCTGGTTCGAAGCGCAGTTCGGCACGCCGGCCTGGGAGGCGCTGGACAAGATCCCGCGCCTGCAATGGATGGACTACCTGCGCTGGTACCGCCGCGTGCTCGAACTCGATATCCGCAACGCGCACACCGTGGCGCGCGTGCTGCCGCGCGCCGACGGGCTGGTGGCGCTGGAAATGCGCACCCCTGACGGCATGCAGACCGTGCTGGCGCGCCGCGTGGTGCTGGCCACCGGCCGCGACGGCCTCGGCGGCGCCTATGTGCCACCCTTCGCGCAAGCGCTGCCGCGCGCGAGCTGGGCGCATTCCAGCGACGAATTCGACTACGGCACGCTGCGCGGCAAGCGCGTGGGCGTGATAGGCGCCGGCGCATCCGCCATGGACAGCGCCGCCACCGCGCTGGAAGCGGGCGCGGCCAGCGTGGACCTGCTGATCCGCCGCGCCGACATCCCCCGCGTGAACAAAGGCAAAGGCGCCGGCAACGCAGGCATGACGCATGGCTATCCGGGGCTGCCCGACGAATGGAAATGGCGCATCCGCCATTACATCAACGTGCAGCAGGTACCGCCGCCGCGCGGCAGCACCCAGCGGGTGTCGCGCCACGCGAACGCGCGCTTCAACCTCGGCTGCGCGATCGGGCGCATCGAGCAGGCCGGCGACACCTTGCGCGTCCATACGTCCAGGGGCGTGTTCGAGCTGGACTTCCTGGTGTTCTCCACGGGCTTTCGCATCGCGCTCGAGAGCCGCGACGAGTTCGCCGCCTTCGCCCCGCATATCCGCTACTGGCGCGACCGCTACGCGCCGCGCGCGGGGCAGGAAGACCAGGAACTGTCGGACTCGCCGGACCTCGGCCCCGCCTTCGAATTCCTGGAGACGACGCCGGGCGCCTGCCCGGGGCTGTCGCGCATCCACTGCTTCAACTACCCCGCGGCACTGACGCACGGCACCGTGTCGGGCGACATCCCGGCCATCAGCGATGGCGCCAGGCGGCTCGGCCAGGGCATTGCCGCGCTGCTCTACCAGGAAGACGTCGAGACGCACTACGCCAATCTGGAGGCGTTTGCCGAGCCCGAGGTCTTCGGCGACGAATGGGTGGCCGCCGACCCGCCGCCAGCGCGCTGATCCCGCCATCCGGACCAACCGATTCCCGAGCCAGAACGAAACCGTCAACCGAACCGAGACGAAGACAAGGTCATGACCCAAGCCAACCCCAATCCCGACGTGGTCGACCGCGTGGCCGGCATCGCGGCCGGCTCCGCCACGCATGCGCTGCGCCACCAGCGCGACAAGGTAGCAGCCGCCACCCAGGGCAGCTACGATGCCCTGTTCGATCCCGCCCTGCCCGGCCTCCCGCTGGCCGAGCGCCTGCTGGTCGCGCTCTATGCGGCACGCCTCACGCCCTCGCCGGAACTGGCCGCGCACTACCGCCAGCGCCTGGAGGCAGCCGGCGCCGACGCCGCACTGATCGAAGCCGCCGGACATGGTGATCCAGCCACGCTGGCCGACGCGCGCCTGCGCGCCATGCTGGCCTTCACCCGCACCTTGATCGAGAACCCGGTGGCCGGCGACGAAGCCGCGCTCAGGACGCTGCCCGCGGCGGGCCTGTCCACGCCGGACGTGGTGACGCTGGCGCAGCTGATCGCATTCCTGTCCTACCAGGTGCGGCTGGTGGCCGGCCTGAAGGCCCTCAAGACCCTGCAAGCCGAGGAGAACGCAGCATGAGCGCGCCCGCCAACTTGTCCGCCAACTTGCCCGCCAACGCACCCATCAAGGCCCACGGCTTCACCAACGAAGTGCTCGACTGGAAGGCATGGCTGGATGTGGCCCGGCTGGACCAGGCCACGCCCGCACAGATCGCGGTGCTGGAGGAAAGCCACCCCAAGGCCAAGGTATCCGACTACTACCTGTTCCTGGTGCACCAGCCCGAGATCCTGCGCCAGCGCTCCACCGCCTTCAACGCCATCATGTACGCCCCCGGCGGCATGGCGCGCGCCGAGCGCGAGCTGGCCAGCACGGTGGTGTCGCGCGTCAACGGCTGCGTGTACTGTGCCTCGGTCCATGCCCAGCGCTTCGAGCAACTGGCCAAGCGCAACGACGTGATCGCCCAGGTGTTCGAAGACCCGCGCGGCGCCGGCACCACCGCGCGCGAGCAGGCCATCGCGAAGTTCTCCATCGAACTGACCGAGCAGCCCGACGAAGTCAGTGCCGACAGCCTGCGCGCGTTGCGCGAAGTGGGCGTAAGCGACGCCGAGATCCTGGACCTGATCCACTCGATCGCCATCTTCGCGTGGGCCAACCGCCTGATGCTGAACCTGGGCGAGCCGGTGTTCCCGGCGCCGCAAGCCGCCTAGGCTGGCCGGGGGCGGGCACGCGCTGCCCGCCTGCCAACATGGCGCGCGCAAACTGCATGCCCGCCAGCAGGCGCCGCCGCGCCGCCCAGGTGCGCGAGCGCCGCCACGCAAGCAACGCCCGTCCCGCCAGCCCAGGCGCCATGGGGGTTGCGCGCCCTGCGCCGCGCCGCGCTAGCACAGCGCGCCGGCAGCCACAAACGCATATCCGAGTAAGCATCTACGCAAATATTCGTGGGAAGACCGCGGGGTGCCATGCTGCAATGCACGCATGGTTTTTCCTGCCCAGACTCCCCGATCCGATGCCACCCCGGCCGCCAGCATAGCCGCGCCGCTGCTCGCCGTGCGCGGGCTCGATGTGCACTTTCCCGGCAAGCACGCCGTGCAGGGACTCGACCTGCAGCTCGCCGCCGGCGAGATGCTGGCGCTGGTGGGCGAGTCCGGCTGCGGCAAGTCGAGCGCCGCGCTGGCGCTGATGGGCCTGCTGCCCGCCTATGCGCGCAGCACCGGCAGCGTGCGCCTGGACGGCCGCGAACTGATCGGCCTGGGCGAGCGCGCGCTGAGCGCCGAGCGCGGGCGCAGCGTGTCGATGATCTTCCAGGAACCGATGACCTCGCTGAACCCGGTGCTCAGCGTGGGCCAGCAGGTAGCCGAGGCCATCACCCTGCACCAGCCGCTGTCGCGCCGTGCCGCGCGTTCGCGCGCCATCGAGCTGCTTGAACTGGTGCGCCTGCCCGAACCCGCGCGGCGCTTCGACGCCTATCCGCACGAATTCTCCGGCGGCCAGCGCCAGCGCGTGATGATTGCCATGGCGGTGGCCTGYGGCCCGCGCCTGCTGATCGCCGACGAGCCCACCACCGCGCTCGACGTCACCATCCAGGCGCAGATCCTGGCCCTGATCGACAGCCTGCGCCACACGCTGGGCATGGCGGTGCTGCTCATCACGCACGACCTCGGCGTGGTGGCGGACTACGCCGACCGCGTGGCGGTGATGCACGGCGGGCGCAAGCTGGAGGAAGGCGCCACCGGAACCTTGTTCGCCGCGCCGGCTCATGCCTACACGCGCGGCCTGCTGGGCGCCTCGCTGCACGTCGCCGGCGGGCTGCACTATAGCCGCGACAGGCTGGCGGAGATCCGCGCCGGGAGCGACGGCGATTTCCGGCTGGTGACGCCGCCCGCCGCGCCACGGCGCATCGAATCGCGCGCTGCGGCGGCCGCCATGCCACTGCTCAGCGTGCAAGACCTGACGCTAAGCTACCCCGGCGACGATCACCAGCGCGTGCGCGCGGTGGACGGCCTGTCGCTCGACATCGCCGCCGGCGAAACGGTGGGCCTGGTGGGCGAATCGGGCTGCGGCAAGTCCAGCCTGTCGCGCGCCATCGTGCGCCTGGCGCAGGCCGATGCCGGCCGCGTGCTGTTCGCCGGCCAGGACCTGCTGGCGCTGGCGCCGCCCGCCCTGCTGCCGTGGCGGCGGCGCGTGCAGCTGATCTTCCAGGACCCATACGGCTCGCTCAATCCGCGCCAGCGCGTGGAAGAGATCCTCGGCCACGCGCTGGCCATCCACGGCGTGCGCGAGCGCCCCGAACGCGCGCGCCGCATTGCCGCCATCCTCGACGACGTGGGCCTTGGCCGCGCCGCCGGCGGGCGCTATCCGCATGAGTTTTCCGGCGGCCAGCGCCAGCGCATCGCGATTGCGCGCGCACTGGTGCTGCGCCCCGAGCTGGTGATCTGCGACGAGCCAGTCTCGGCGCTGGACGTGTCGATCCAGGCCCAGATCCTGAACCTGCTGGCGGACCTGAAGGCCGAGCATGGCCTGACCTACCTGTCTATCTCGCACGACCTGTCGGTGGTGCGCTATATCGCCGACCGCATGTGCGTAATGCAGGCCGGACGCATCGTGGAAAGCGGCACGCCCGATGCGCTGTGGGCCAGCCCGCGGCACCCGTACACGCGCTCGCTGCTGGCCGCCGTGCCGGGCACCGCGCGGCCGTGCCGCGACGATGCGCCGGCACCGCCGCAACTGGCGCTGGCCGGCTGATTCGATTCCATTCCGTCTGACTTCGTTTTCCTGCGCTACGCCTTCGCTGCACCTTCGCCGCTTTCATCGCGCCGCTTTCGTTCCTTCGCCCTTTCCAACATTCCGCCTTCCGGCCTCACAGACGCCCCATGACCGCTCCAGACCGCGCCATCGCCGATCCGTCCTCCGCTGCCGACGCAGCCTCTCCCGGCACCGCCGACCTGCAGAGCCCGCAGCGCCGACAATGGCTGGGCGCCGGCGGCGCGCTGCTGGCCGGCGGCCTGTTCGGCGGCCTGTTGCCCGAGGCACAGGCCCTGACCAAGTCCGCGCCGAATACCGAGCAAGGCGCTCAGCGCGGCGGCGCGCTCGATGCCGTGGTGCACCCCGAGCCGCCCACGCTGGCCTTCTTCATCAATACGTCGACCCCGGGCCGCACGGTGGTCAGCAAGATCTTCGACGGCCTGCTCGACTACGGCCCCGACCTCAAGCCGCGCCCGCAACTGGCCGAGAGCGTGGACGTCTCGCCCGATGGCCTGACCGTGCGCATCAAGCTGCGCCGCAATGTGCTGTGGCATGACGGCAAGCCCTTCGGCGCCGCCGACGTGAAGTTCTCCGCCGAGCAGATCTGGTCCAGGTACGCGCCGACCGCGCGGCGCGTGTTCCAGCACCTGCGCAAGGTGGAGACGCCCGACAACTACACCGTGGTGCTCACGCTGGCCAAGCCGACCCCGGTGATCCTCAACGCGCTCGACGTGGTGGCCGCGCCGGTGCTGCCGCGCCATCTCTACGAAAACACCGACATCCCCAACAACCCGTACAACAACAAGCCGGTCGGCACCGGCCCCTTCGTCTTCAAGGAGTGGGTGCGTGGCCAGCACATCGCACTGGAGCGCTTCGACAAATACTGGGCGCCGGGCCTGCCTTACCTTGACAAGCTCACCTTCAAGATCATTCCCGACGTGGCCGGCCGCGCCACCGCGCTGGAAACCGGCGCGGTGCAATACGGCGAGCGCAACCCGGTGACCTTCGCCGATGCCGACCGCCTGGCCAAGTCGCCCAACCTGGTGGTCAGCACCGAGGGCTACAACGGCTTTGCCGGCTGGCTGTGGCTGATCCCCAACCTGCGCGACCCCATCATCGGCAAGCTCCAGGTGCGCCAGGCCATCCTGCACGCGATCAACGACCAGGCGCTGGTCAAGACCGTGTGGGGCGGCTACGCGGAACCCGCCACCGGGCCGGTGTCCTCGCTGCTCAAGACCTTCTACACGCGCGACACCAGGCAATACCCATACGACCGCAAGAAGGCCGAAGCCCTGCTCGACGAAGCCGGCTTCCCGCGCAAGGCCGACGGCTGGCGTTTCAAGCTGGACCATGACTACATCCCCTTCGGCGACGATTACCGCCGCACCGGGGAGTTCGTGCGCCAGTCGCTGCGCGCGGTGGGCATCGACGTGAACCTGCGCGGCCAGGACCTGCCCACCTGGACCAAGAACGTCTTCAGCGACTACAACTTCCAGCTGGTCAGTTCCTGGGGCATCAACTGGCAGGACCCGCAGATCGGCGTCGAGCAGCACTACTGGTCCAAGGCCGAATCGAAGGGCACGCCGTGGCAGAACGCCTCCGGCTACGCCAGCCCGGAAGCGGACCGCCTGCTCGAAGCGGCCCAGGTGGAACCCGACCCGGCGCGCCGCGTGCGGCTCTACCAGGATTTCCAGAAGCTGGCCCAGCAGGACCTGGCGCTGCTCAACCTGTTCGAGTTCCGCTGGTTCGGCGTGTGGGACAAGCGCCTGCGCAACGTCACCGACACCTTCGACCACAGCCAGAGCAATTTTGCCCGGGTCTGGCTGGCCGCCAAGTAAAGCGAGGACGCCGTGCGCATAGCCAGATCCCTGCTCAGGTCGCTGCTCAGGCGCCTGCTGCAACTCCTGGGCGTGGTGTTCGCCACCGCCGTGCTGGACTTCGCCCTGCTCAAGGCGCTGCCGGGCGACCTGGTCGACGTGATCGCCAGCGAGAGCGGCAACGTGCCGCCCCAGTACGTGGCACAACTGCGCCAGCTCTACGGGCTGGACCGCAGCCTGCCGGAACAACTGCTGGCCTACCTGGGCCGCATCGCGCAGGGTGACCTGGGCTACTCGTTCCGCTTCGGCGAGCCGGTGCTCAACCTGCTGCTGGACCGGCTCGGCCCCACGCTGGCGCTGGTCGGCGCGGCGCTGCTGCTGTCCACGCTGGCCGGCGTGCTGCTGGGCGTGGCGGCGGCGCGGCGCCCGCACGGGCTGACCGACACCGTGCTGTCGGCGCTGGCCACGGTGGGCTATTCGGCACCGATGTTCTGGACTTCGCTGATGCTGATCGTGCTGTTCGGCGTACAGCTCGAATGGCTGCCGGTAGGCGGCCTGCGCGAGGTCAACGCCGGCTACCACGGCGTGCAACTGTGGCTGGATTACCTGCGGCACCTGGCGCTGCCGGTGCTGACGCTGGCGATCTACTACGTGGCGGTGTACGCGCGGCTGGCGCGCGCCGCCATGATCGAGACGCTGGCCGAAGACTACATCCGCACCGCGCGTGCCAAGGGCGCGCGCGAGCACCAGGTGATCTTCCGCCATGCGCTGCGCAACGCGCTGCTGCCGGTGGTCACCATGCTGGGCGTGCAGAGCAGCGCCCTGCTGGGCGGCTCGATCGTGGTGGAGACGGTGTTCGCCTGGCCCGGCCTCGGACAGTTGTCGTTCGAAGCCATCAAGAGCCGCGACATCCCGGTGCTGCTGGCCGTGCTGATCTGCAGCGGCGTGCTGGTGGTGCTGGCCAACGTTCTCGTGGATCTGGCGCAGGCCGCGCTCGATCCGCGCGTGCGCCGCGCGGCCTCGCCGGCGCGCCCGCCTGCATCCGCTACCGGGAGCGCCGCATGAAACGCTGGTACCTGCAACCTTCGATCTGGCTCGGCGGCATCGTGCTGCTGGTGGTGGCCGCGGCCGCCGCGCTGGCCGGCGTGCTGTTCCCCGACGACCCGCTCGACATGGTGGGCGCGCCCTACACCTGGCCCGGCGCCGGTCCCGCCACGCCGCTCGGCACCGACCTGATGGGCCGCGACCTGCTGGCCGGGCTGGCGCACGGCGCGCGCGTGTCGCTGCTGGTGGGCGTGTCGTCGGCGCTGGTGGCGCTGGCCATCGGCGTCACGGTGGGCGCCGTGGCCGGCTTCTACCGCGGCCGCACCGACGCCGTGCTGAGCCGCATCACCGAGTTCTTCCAGACCATCCCGGCCTTCCTGCTGGCCATCATCCTGGTGGCGGTGCTCAAGCCCACGCTGGGCACCATCGTGTTCGCGCTCGGCGTGACCTCGTGGACCAGCGTGGCGCGGCTGGTGCGCGCGGAATTCCTGTCGCTGCGCGAGCGCGAGTACGTGCGCGCCGCGGTGGCGGTGGGCGCCGGCGACGTGCACCTGATCTTCCGCGAGATCCTGCCCAACGCCTGGACGCCGATCATCGTCTCCACCGGGCTGCTGGTGGCCAACGCCATCCTGTCCGAGGCCGGGCTGGCCTTCCTCGGCCTGGGCGACCCCAATGTGGTGAGCTGGGGCTCGATGATCGGCCTGGGCCGCGACGCCCTGCGCACCGGCTGGTACATGACCGCCATCCCCGGGCTGGCGGTAGTGCTGACCGTGCTTGCGCTCAACCTGCTCAGCGATGGCCTTCAGGCCGCCCTCAATCCTCGCCTGCGCCGCGTCCGCACCACGGCGCCGGCCTAGCTTTTCCTTTCCTCGACTGCCATGACCCGACTGTCAGATTTTCCTGCTTCCGCCCTGCCGGCCGCGCCGGCGCGCCTGCCCGACCCCGAGCGCGTGCGGCGCATCGCCACCGACGCCCAGGCCCTCGAGGCCGCGCGCGATCTTGCCACCCGCTTCGCAGAGGGCGCGTCCGGGCGCGACCGCACGCGCCGCCTGCCATGGGAAGAACTGGACCTGTGGTCCGAGAGCGGCCTGGGCGGCATCACGGTGCCGCGCGCCTACGGCGGCGCCGAGGTGTCCTACGCCACGCTGGCCGAGGTCTTCGTGATCCTGTGCGCGGCCGATCCGGCGCTGGGCCAGATCCCGCAGAACCACTTCGGCCTGCTGGGCGTGCTGCGCGAAGCCGGCTCCGCGGCGCAGAAGCGCCGCTTCTACAGCGAGGTGCTGTCCGGCGCGCGGCTGGGCAACGCCGGCCCGGAACGCCGCTCCGAGCATAGCCCGGACGTGCTGCAAGGCACCACGCGCTTGAGCGAGACGCCGCAGGGCCTGCGCCTGAACGGCCGCCGCTTCTATTCCACCGGCGCGCTGTTCGCGCACCGCGTGCCGGCGCGCGCGCTCGATGCGCAGGGCCGCGCGGTGCAGGTGTGGTCGCCGCGCGAGGCGCGCGGCCTGTCCATCGTGGACGACTGGTCCTCCTTCGGCCAGCGCACCACCGCCAGCGGCGGCGTGGTGTTCGACAACGTGCCGGTCTCGCCCGACGACGTGCTGCCGGTGTGGCAGCTGGCGGAGCGCCCCGGCCTGTACGGCGCCACCTCGCAACTGATCCAGGCCGCCATCGACCAGGGCATCGCAGAGGCCGCGCTGGCCGACGCCATTGCCTTCGCGCGGCAGTACGCGCGCCCGTGGATCGACTCCGGCCTGGAGCACGCCACCGACGACCCCCATCTCATCGCCGACGTGGGCCGCCTGCAGATCGATGTGCACGCCGCGCGCGAAGTGCTGCTCGAAGCCGGCCGCGCGCTGGACGCCATCGCCGCCGCGGCCGCGCCGCAGGGGCCGGACGCCGAGGCCAGCGCACGCGCTTCGGTCGCCGTGGCCGAGGCCAAGGTGCTGACCACCGAGGCCGCGCTTGCCGCCAGCGAAAAGCTGTTCGAGCTGGCCGGCTCCTCCGCCACGCGCGCGCGCCACAACCTCGACCGCCACTGGCGCAACGCGCGCACCCACACGCTGCACGACCCGGTGCGCTGGAAGACCCACCTGATCGGCAACTACTACCTCAATCACGTGCTGCCCGCGCGCCACTCCTGGAACTGACATGTCCTTGCTACTTACCCCGGTTCCCGCCGACGACAGCCCCGCCAGCCGCCCCGCGCCCGCCGCGCCGCCGGCGCAGGCGCCCGCCCTGATCCGCGACGACGCCGACGCCATCGCCACCGCACGCCGGCTGGCCGCGCAGTTCGCGCCCGGGGCCGCGCTGCGCGACCGCGAGCGCCGCCTGCCCTGGGCCGAGCTCGACGCCTTCAGCGCCAGCGGCCTGTGGGGCATCACGGTGCCGCGCGAGTTCGGCGGCGCCGGCGTCTGCACCGTGACGCTGGCCGAGGTGATCGCCACCATCGCCGGCGCCGACGGCTCGCTGGGGCAGATCCCGCAGAACCATTTCTATGCGCCGCGAGGTCACGCTGCTGGCGGTCGTTCCGCGCACCGCGCCGGGCGTGACCATCACCGACGACTGGGACGGCTTCGGCCAGCGCATCACCGGCAGTGGCTCTGTCACGTTCGAGAACGTGCGCGTGGAGGCGGACTGGGTGGTGCCCTTCCTGGCCTCCTTCGAGCAGCCCACCACCATCGGCCCGGTGGCGCAGATCATGCACGCCGCCATCGACCTCGGCATCGGCCGCGGCGCCTTCGAGGCCACGCTGCCCTTCGTGCGCGAGCAGTCGCGCCCGTGGCTGGATGCCGGCGTGGCGCGCGCCGCGGACGATCCGCTGACCATCCACCAGGTGGGCGAGGTGGCGGTGCGCCTGCGCGCGGCCGAAGCGCTGCTGCGCCGCGCCGGGCGCATCGTCGACGTGGCCCAGGCCGCGCCGGACGAGCGCAGCGTGGCCGCGGCCTCGATCGCCGTGGCCGAGGCGCGCGCGCTCACCACCACCGCATCGCTGCTGGCCGGCAGCAAGCTGTTCGAGCTGGCCGGCACCAGCGCCACGCTCGATGGCCTGGGGCTGGACCGCTTCTGGCGCAACGCACGCACTCACACGCTGCATGACCCGGTGCGCTGGAAGTACCACGCGGTCGGCAACTACTACCTCAACGACCGCCTTCCCACCCGGCACGGAGCCCTCTGATGGCACGCAAGCAAATCCTGCTCAACGCCTTCAACATGAACTGCGTGGGCCATATCAACCACGGCCTGTGGACGCATCCGCGCGACCGCTCCATCGACTACAACACGATCGAATACTGGACCGGCCAGGCGCGCACGCTCGAGCGCGGCCTGTTCGACGGCCTGTTCATCGCGGACATCGTGGGCGTGTACGACATCTACCAGGGCAACGTGGACGTGACGCTGCGCGAATCGATCCAGTTGCCGGTCAACGACCCGCTGCTGCTGGTATCGGCGATGGCCGCCGTGACGCAGCACCTGGGCTTCGGCGTCACCGTCAACCTCACCTACGAGCAGCCCTACCTGCTGGCGCGGCGCTTCTCCACGCTTGACCACCTCACGCGCGGGCGCGTGGGCTGGAATATCGTCACCGGCTACCTGGACAGCGCCGCGCGCGCGATGGGACTGGACAACCAGATCGCCCACGACGAGCGCTACGACCGCGCCGACGAATACCTGGAGGTGCTCTACAAGCTGTGGGAAGGCAGCTGGGAAGACGACGCGGTGCGGCGCGACAAGGCCGCGCGCGTGTTTGCCGACCCCGGCCGCGTGCACAAGGTGAACCACCAGGGCAAGTACTACAAGGTCGAGGGCTGTCACCTGGCCGAGCCGTCGCCGCAGCGCACGCCGGTGCTGTTCCAGGCCGGCAGCTCGGGGCGCGGCCAGCAATTCGCCGCGCGCCACGCCGAATGCGTATTCATCTCGCCGCCCAGCAAGGAAGCCGCGCGCAACACCGTGCGCGCGCTGCGCGAGCAACTGATGGCGGCCGGCCGCCGGCCCGACGATATCAAGGTATTCGCCGGCGCCGCCGTGGTGGCGGGCCGCACCAATGCCGAGGCGCGCCAGAAACACGCCGACTACAAGGACTACGCCAGCCGCGAGGCTGGCCTCGCCCACTTCGCCGCCAGCACCGGCGTGGACTTCGGCCGCTACGACCTCGACGCACCGGTCGACTACAACGGCGGCAACGCCATTGAATCCGCCACGCGCACAGCCCAGCAGCACGGCTGGACGCGCCGGCGGCTGCTGGAGCTGTTCGAGCTGGGCGGGCGCTATCCGGCCATCGTCGGCGACGCCGCGCAGGTGGCCGACGAGCTGCAGTCCTGGATCGACGAGACCGGCATCGACGGCTTCAACCTGAGCCGCACCGTGGTGCCGGAAAGCTACGAGGACTTCGTCGAGCTGGTGGTGCCCGAGCTGCAGAACCGCGGCCTCTACAAGACCCGCTACGCCGAGGGCAGCCTGCGCGGCAAGCTGTTCGGCGAAGGCGATCGCCTGCCGGCGCGCCACGCGGCGGCGCAGTTCCGCCGGCTGTCGGACTAAGGCGGCCGGGCAGGTTTCAAACAACTGCGCAAACAACCGCGCAAGCCACTGCGCATCCACTTCCGTTTCAACCGGGCATCCAAGCAAATGACACTCAAGCGACTGTTGATTTCCGCCCTCGCGGGCTTCTCCCTGGCGACGGCCCTGCATGCCGCCCATGCCGCGCCGCTGCGCATCGGCGTCACCCCGGGCGCGCTGGCCGACTCGGTCGAAGTGGCCGCGGCCGAGGCGCGCAAGCAGGGCCTGGACGTGAAGGTGGTCGAGCTGACCGACTGGACCACGCCGAACGTGGCGCTGGCGTCAGGCGATCTCGACCTCAACTACTTCCAGCACCAGGCCTTCCTCGACAATGCCGTGAAGGAACGCGGCTATGCCTTCAAGAGCGTGGCAGTGGGCGTGTTGCCCAATATCGGCCTGTACTCCAGCCGCATCAAGCGCTTCGACGAGCTCAAGGACGGCGCGCGCGTGGGCGTGGCCAGCGACCCCGTCAACCAGGGCCGCGGCCTGTTGCTGCTGCAGAAAGCCGGGCTGATCAAGCTGCGCGACGGCGTGGGTGCGCGCGGCGGGCTCGACGACATCGTGGCCAACCCGAAGAAACTCAAGTTCGTGGAGATCGAAGGCCCGCAACTGGTACGGGCGCTCGACGACGTGGACCTGGCGCAAGGCTACCCGGCCCACTTCGTCAACGCGGGCAAGCCGCAGATCGCTGGCGCCGGCCTGCTCTATTCCGGCGTGGACGACGTCTACTTTGCCATCCGCTTCGTCAGCCGCCAGGACAATGCCGGCGACCCGCGCATCGCCCGCTTCGTCAGGCTCTACCAGGAGTCGCCGGCCGTGCTGCAGAAGCTGCGCGAGTCCTACGCCAATAACGACAAGCTCTATAGCCTGCCGTGGCGCAAGCAGTGACGCCATGGGCACGCTGACCTTCCTGCGCCGGCTCGGAGCCGCGCCCGACCGGGCGAGCCTGCCCGCCCATGCCGGCAGCCCGCGCGATGCCGCCACGAACACCAGGCAGGCCACGAACGCCGCCGGCGCCGTCGCCTTCCGGCAGGTCTGCAAGGTCTACCACACGCCGGCCGGCGACGTGCATGCGCTGCGCGAGATCGACGTCGACATCCCCGCCGGCGGCGTGTTCGGCATCATCGGTCGCAGCGGCGCCGGCAAGTCCAGCCTGCTGCGCACCATCAACCGGCTGGAAACGCCCAGCAGCGGCAGTGTGCTGGTGGACGGCGCCGACCTTGCCACGCTCGACGCCGCCGCGCTGGTGGCCTTGCGCCGCCGCATCGGCATGATCTTCCAGCACTTCAACCTGCTCTCGGCCAAGACCGTATGGGACAACGTGGCGCTGCCGCTCAAGGTGGCCGGCGTGCCGCGCGCCGAGATCGCGCCGCGGGTAGAGGAACTGCTCGGCCTGGTCGGGCTGGACGGCAAGCAGTACGCCTACCCGGGCCAGCTCTCCGGCGGCCAGAAGCAGCGCGTGGGCATTGCCCGCGCGCTGGTGCACCGGCCGCAGATCCTGCTGTGCGACGAGGCCACCTCGGCGCTGGACCCGGAAACCACGCAGTCCATCCTGGCGCTGCTGCGCGACATCAACCGGCGCTTCGGCCTGACCGTGGTGCTGATCACGCACGAGATGCGCGTGATCCGCGACATCTGCGACCGCGTGCTGGTGCTCGAGGGCGGCCGCATCGCCGAACATGGCCCGGTCTGGGAAGTGTTCGGCAATCCGCGCCATGCCGCCACGCAGGCGCTGCTGCAGCCCCTGCAAGCCGGCCTGCCCGAAGACCTCGCGCAGAAACTGCAGGCCGCGCCGCCGGCGCACGGCGCCTGCGAACAACTGGTCGAGCTGCGCTACAGCGGCGCAGGCGCCGCCCCCGAGCTGGCCGGCATCGCCGCCGCGCTGGGTGGCCGCGTGCGCCTGCTGCACGCCGGCATCGACCGCATCCAGGGCCACAGCCAGGGCCGCCTGCTGCTGGCCGCGCCCGGTACCAGGCTGGCGCCCGAGGCGCTGGCCGCCGCCATCCAGTCCCAACACGCCAAGGTGATCGGCTATGTCCCCACTGACCATTGAACGTATCTGGCAAGGCTTGTTCGATACGCTGACCATGGTCGGCGCCTCGGCACTGGTGGCGGTGGCGCTGGGCATTCCGCTGGCGCTGGTGCTGGTGCTCAGCGCGCCCGGCGGCGTGCTCGCGTCGCCGCGCCTGCACCGCGCCCTGGGCAGCGTGGTCAACGGCTTTCGCGCCACGCCCTTCATCGTGCTGCTGGTGGCGTTGCTGCCGTTCACGCGCCTGGTGGTGGGCGCGACCATCGGCGTGTGGGCAGCCGTGGTGCCGCTGTCGATCAGCGCCACGCCTTTTTTCGCCCGCATTGCCGAGATCAGCCTGCGCGAAGTCGACCGCGGCCTGGTGGAAGCGGCGCAGGCCATGGGCTGCCAGCGCCGCCATATCGTCTGGCACGTGCTGCTGCCGGAAGCGCTGCCCGGCATCGTGGGCGGCTTCACCATCACCGTGGTATCACTGGTAGGCGCGTCGGCCATGGCCGGCGCGGTGGGCGCGGGCGGGCTCGGCGATATCGCCATCCGCTACGGCTACCAGCGCTTCGACACCACCGTGATGGTGGTGGTGATCGTGCTGCTGATCGGCCTGGTCAGCATCATCCAGTGGCTGGGCGACCGCTGCGCGCGGCTGCTGCGGGCGCCCTGAGCGCGGGCCGGGCCGGCAGGGCCCGATACGGCCGACTAACCGGGCGCCTTGAGAATCGTCCCATGCATGCCCGGGGAGAGCGGATTTACGCTCTCTGGCTGGACCGCGAGCGGTTCGCCATGCATGGACCTCATGAAACCTCCGCCTTCAGCACCCCGGACGTCCCGGCACGCTTCAACACCCGGGCGTCTTCGCCCCCGCGCCTTGCGCATGCCGCGAGGCGCGGTTGCCTTCCCCCAGGCGCCTCGCGCACCCGTTTCTATTTCCGCAAGCGTCATATCGGCGCCGCCATCCGCAACCCCAGCGTGCCGGCGTGTGCATCGCGCGGACGCGACTTAACGTGAAGCGAATAACGCTTGACGTTAAACTCAACGCATTATAGGATTGCCGACATGATTCGAAGCTTCGCCAGCAAGGCCACCGCAGCGGTGTACGCCGGCAAGTTCGTGAGCAGCCTTCCGCGCGAAATCCAGCGGCCCGCGCTCCGCAAGCTCGAGATGCTCGACGCGGCGGCCGCACTCGAGGACCTGCGGGCGCCGCCCGCCAACCGGCTGGAGGCACTCAAGGCTGACCGCAAGGGCCAGTGGAGCATCCGGATCAACGACCAGTGGCGGATCTGTTTCCGCTTTGGCAGCGGCGACGCCTACGAGGTGGAAATCACCGACTACCACTGACCACACCGACCACATCGACCACATCGACCATCGAGGCCACCATGACGATCAAGCGCGCGGACCTGAACAAGGTCGATTTCTCGGATGTCGCCACCGGCGAAAGCATCGAGCCGGTCCACCCCGGCGAGATCCTGCGCGAGGACTTCCTCGTTCCGAACAACATGACGGCGCATGCCCTGGCCATGGCCCTGCATGTCCCGGCACCCCGCATCAACGACATCGTGCGCTGCAAGCGCGCCATCTCGCCGGAGACGGCACTACGCCTGGCACGCTACTTCGGCACCACGCCGGAATTCTGGGCGAACCTGCAGGCAGCCTACGACCTGCGCGTGGCGTGGGCAGCGTCGGGCGAGGCTATCGCCCGCGAGATCGTGCCGCTGGCGGCCTGAGCCCCACCGGACCGGTCAGGCCGCCTTGGCGCCCACCGACCAGTAGTAGGTAGGCGCGGCGCCATTGATCGCGTTGTCCCCCACCGCCCTCGCCTTGTAGATGGCCGGATTGTGCGAGGCCAGCGTGCGGGCATTGCGCCAGTGCCGGTCCAGCCGGCGGCTTTCGTCGAGGGCCGAGGCGCCGCCGATATCGAACAGGCGCGTGGCGGCTGCCAGCACCAGGTCGGGCACCACCGACTGCGCCTTGGCCGCGCGCAGTTCCACCTCGTCGAGCAGGGCCGCGGGCACGGTCTCGCCGCGCTGGCGCACGCGGTCCACTTCGCCCAGGCCCTGCGCCACCGCGGCGACCGCGCTGGCGGCGACGAAGGCGG
Organism: Cupriavidus sp. 05N38; assembly: GCF_056397345.1. Lineage (NCBI taxonomy): Bacteria > Pseudomonadati > Pseudomonadota > Betaproteobacteria > Burkholderiales > Burkholderiaceae > Cupriavidus > Cupriavidus sp. 05N38. The sequence goes on along the minus strand of NZ_JBFTNF010000028.1, from coordinate 9,845 downwards.
TGCCGCTCAACTGTCCCACCACTTGCTGCACCAGCGGATCTTCGGCCGGCGTGGCGCCGCTGCCGTGGCTGTAGACGCGGCGCCGCGCGCGCACGAAGGCGGCGGCGTCGCGCTCGACCGCGCGCGCGATGCCGGCCAGCGTGGCCAGGTGCACCAGCTGGAAGAAGGCGGTCATGGAGGTGGGCACATTGCGCGGGAAGCTCAGCACCTGCGCATCGCCGACCGTCACGCCGTCGAAGCGCGTGGTGCCGGAGCCGGTCAGGCGCTGTCCGAAGCCGCGCCAGTCGTCGACGCGCTCGATGCCGGCCGCATCGGCAGGCACCAGCACGTAGACCGTATCGACGGTGTCGGGCGCGCTGTCCTCGCCGACACGGTTGGCGGCCACCGCGATCCAGTCCGCATAGAGCGTGCCGGTGCTGTAGAACTTCTCGCCGTCCAGGCGCCAGCCTTCGCCGTTGCTTGCGTCACGCGTCAGCGTAGTGCGATGCCGGCCCAGCGTGCCGTCACCGGTCTCGGTGGTGGCGTTGCCGAAGATGGTGCCTTGGGCCACCAGCCTCAGCCAGCGTTCGCGCAGCGCGGGCGCCACCTCGGCATAGAGGCGTTCGACGAAACCGAAATGCGCGCGCAGGATCTGCGGCAGGTTGGAGTCCGCCGCGCCCAGCTCGACCAGCAGTTCGGCCAGTTGCTCGGGCGAGGCGCCGAACCCGCCTAGCGCCACCGGCACCCGCAGCGCGCCGAAGCCGGACTCGCGCAGCAGTTTCACGGCATCGAAGGCCAGTTCGCGCGTGTGCTCGCGTTCGGCCGCGCGTTCGGCGATCCCGGCGAACAGTGGGCGGAAGCGGGCGGCCAGTTCGGCCGACGCGGGGAAATGATCTTTTTCTGGCATGGTGGAAATGGCGGTGTTGCGCCTGGTTGGATTGTTGCCCTGGACGCCGGCCTGACCCAGGTTCAGATGGCGATGGCGAATACCTTCGCGGCGCCGGCTTGTGCCGTGCCACCGGCGGCCTCGCCGATGCCGGCCGGATCGGTGCTCGCCGGCTCTTCTGGCTCGCCCGGCTTGCGCCGGTTGACGCGCAGCTCGCCAAGCTGGATCAGCCTGGCGCGCGTGATGTTCCGGCTCAGGCCAAGCAGCGCCGCGGTGTGGACCTGATTGAAGCGGCAGTAGCGGAAAGCGGCGCGCAGCAGCGCGCTCTCCACGGTTTCGTGCACGCCTTCCGGTGCTTGCTCGAACAGGCGCAGCAGCGCGCGTTCCAGCAAGGCGGAGGCAGCTTCATCGTCCGGCCCGGCGGCGGCCGGCATGGCGCCCGCGGCGAGCGCCACGCCGGGAGCCGCATCGGGCAGCACCGCGGTGACGTCCCCGCCCGGCTCCCGCACATGCAGGTCGCCGGCGTCGATGCAGTCGTGCTGGCAGGTCAGCAAGGCGTGGTGCAGCACGTTCTCCAGCTCGCGGATATTGCCGGGCCACGCATAGCGCTGCAGCTTGCGCTGCGCGTCCGGGCTCAGCGCGACCTCGCCGTAGCCGAGCCGCTCGCCGTACTTGCGCAGGAAATGCTGCGCCAGCGGCAGGATGTCGCCGGGGCGTTCCTGCAGCGCACGGATCTCCAGCGTCACCACGTTGAGGCGATAGAACAGGTCCTTGCGGAAGCTGCCGTTGCGGATGGCTTCGTCCAGCGGCCGGTTGGTGGCGGCCAGCACGCGCACGTCGATCGGCACCGGCTTGCGCGAACCCAGCCGCACCACTTCGCGCTCCTGCAGTACGCGCAGCAGCTTGACCTGCAGCGACATCGGCAGGTCGCCGATCTCGTCGAGGAACAGCGTGCCGCCGTCGGCTTCCTCGAACCAGCCCGGCTTGGCGCCGAGGGCGCCGGTGAAGGCGCCCTTCTCGTGGCCGAACAGTTCGGCATCGACCAGCGACTCGGAGAACGCGCCGCAGTTGACCGCGACGAAGCGCCGGTGGCGGCGCGCGCTCAGGTTGTGGACGTGGCGCGCCATCATCTCCTTGCCGGTGCCGGTCTCGCCCACGATCAGGATGCTGGCCTCGCTGGGCGCGACCTTTTCCACGTGGCTGAGCAGGGCCAGAGATCTCGTGTCGGCGAAGACGTGCGCGAGGTGCTGCGCCGGACGCGACGCCGGCGGTGGCCAGGACACTAGCTGCATGGGATCATGAGTAGAAGGATGGGCTTGGCACGGCGCCGTTCAGTGCCCAGTCGCCGAGTTCGTGGAGCTTGTAGTCGAGCGGGTCGTGCAGCGACTGCGTGCGCAGGTTGCGCCAGTGGCGGTCCAGCCGCAGCGCGCCGTGCGTGGCGCGCGCGCCGGTGACCTCGAAGATGCGGCTGGCGAGGTCGAGCCCGGTGCGGGTCGAAGCCACCTTGGCCGCGGCGATGTCGACCGCGAGCGCGCCGCGCGCATCGGCATCGAGCCGCTCGCCGGCCTGCCAGGCCTTGTCGAAGTGGGCGGCGGCGCGCTCCACCAGCAGCCGCACGCTTTCCAGGCCGACCCAGAACTCGCCGTAGCGCGCCAGCACATAGGGATCCTCGGTGACGTGCGCGGCCGCGGAGCGGAACCACGGACGCGCCTCGTTCCGCGTATAGCCGCGCGCTTCCTCGAAGGCGCCTTCGGCGATGCCCAGGAAGGTATGGCAGAACACCAGTTGCGCCAGCAGCGGCCGCAGGCACGCGAACGGCGTGCTCAGCGGCCCCGGGTCGAGCAGCAGTTCCTGCGCCTCGACGCGCACGCGCTCGAAGGAGACGCTGCCGCTGTCGGTCTGGCGCTGGCCGATGCTGTCCCAGTCATGATGCGGCGTGATGCCGCTGCGGCTGGTCGGCAGCGCGGCGATCAGCAGGCGGCCACTGCCATCTTCCAGCGCCGATGCCACCAGCATCTCGGAATCGAGGGCACCGGAGCAAAAGCTCTTCTTGCCGGAGAATTCGTAGCAGGCCGCGCCACGGCTGGCCACGGTGCGCGCATCGAGCGGGTTCAGCGCGTTGCCCCAGAACCAGCCGCGCAGCGCGGTCTGCTCCCACCACGGCCGCCACTGGCCGGCGTTGCCGAACAACCGCAGCGTGGCCAGTGTCAGGTGATGGAAGCCATAGACATGGGCCAGCGACGCATCGGCGCTGGCCAGCGTGCGCACCACGGCCAGCATGTCGGCCCAGCTGCCGCCCAGCCCGCCGAGCTCGGCGGGAATGGTCAGGGCCAGCAGGCCGCTGGCGCGCAGCGCATCGCGCTCGGCCTTGGGGGTGCCGCCGCGCGCATCGCGCTCGGCGGCGGTCCCGGCAAAGTCGCGCGCCAGCGCCTGGGCCGTGCGGCGCGGGTCCAGCGGCACCACGCGCGGGCGCACGCTCATGCCGCGGCCTTGCTGCCGGGCAGCACGTCGTTGGCGATCATCTCGCCGAACGGTCCGGTCAGGTTGGTGGCGCCGCCGCGCGCAAGGCTGGCATACGGCTCGGGCAGCAACGGGAACACCAGTTCGGCGAAACGGTAGGCTTCCTCCAGGTGCGGGTAGCCCGAGAAGATGAAGCTCTCGATGCCAAGATCGGCATACTCCTTGATGCGCGCCGCGACCTCCTGCGGGCTGCCCACCAGCGCGGTGCCGGCGCCGCCGCGCACCAGGCCCACGCCGGCCCACAGGTTGGGATAGATCTCGAGCTGGTCGCGGCGCCCGCCATGCAACTGCGCCATGCGGCGCTGGCCGACCGAATCGAAGCGCGCGAACGATGTCTGCGCGGCGGCGATGGTCTCGTCGGATATCTGCGCGATCAACTGGTCCGCGGCGCGCCATGCTTCCTCGCTGGTGCGGCGCACGATCACGTGCAGCCGCACGCCGAAGCGCACCGTGCGCCCGAGCCGCGCGGCGCGCTCGCGCACGTCGGCGATCTTCTGCGCCACCGCGGCGGGCGGCTCGCCCCAGCTCAGGTAGACGTCGACCTGCTCGGCCGCCAGTTCGTGCGCCTCTTCCGAGGAGCCGCCGAAGTACAGCGGCGGATAGGGGCGCTGCACCGGCGGATAGAGCGCCTTGGCGTTCTCCACCTTGATGTGCTCGCCCGCGAAATGCACTGCCTCGCCTTCGAGCACGCGGCGCCATACGCGCAGGAATTCGGCCGACGCGGCATAGCGCTGGCTGTGATCCAGGTAGAGGCCGTCGCCGCGATTCTCGTCGGGATCGCCACCGGTGACCACGTTGATCAGCAGCCGGCCGTYGGTGATGCGGTCCAGCGTGGCCGCCATGCGGGCCGACACCGTGGGCGAGATGATGCCCGGGCGGATGGCCACCAGGTAGCGCAGCCGCTCGGTCCAGGGCGCGACAGCCGAGGCGATCACCCAGGAGTCCTCGCAGGAGCGTCCCGTGGGAATCAGCACGCCGTAGTAGCCGAGGTCGTCCGCGGCCTGCGCGATCTGCTTCAGGTAGCGCAGCGAGACCGGCCGCGCGCCTTCGGTGGTGCCGAGGTAATGGCCGTCGCCGTGGGTGGGAAGGAACCAGAATACGTTCATCGCCGGCGTGCTCCTCAGGCGGCGCGCTGCAGCGCCGTGCGGCGGTGCGCGGCAAACAGCGGCGCGGCGCGATCGGCGGCCAGGCGGATGCGCTCGGCCAGCGCGGGGCTGCTCACCTTGTAGTGCTCGAACTCGCCGGGGCTGCCGTACACGCCGATCGGCAAGGTCAGCGCCTGCATGAAGCCGAACAGCGGCCGCAACTGGTGCTCCAGCACCAGCGCGTGGCGGTCGCTGCCGCCGGTGGCGGCCAGCAGCACCGGCTTGTCGACCAGCGCCTCCTGCCCGATCAGGTCGAACAGGTGCTTGAAGTGGCCCGGATAGGAACCGCGGTAGACCGGCGCCGCCACCAGCAGCAGGTCCGCCTGCTCGATCGCCACCAGCTCGCTTTCGATCTCGTGGGGCAGTTCCGCGCGTGTCAGCGCGGCGCCCAGAGGCCGCGCGATGTCGCCCAGGTTGACGATGCGGCGCTGGATCGCGAGCCGCGCGTCCAGCTCGTCCAGCAGTGCCTGGACCAGCGCCAGCGTGCGCGACGGTTGCTGCGCGCTGCCGTTGACGGCAACTACGTTCAGCGGTTTAGCCATTGAGAAAACCTCCTGAGGAATGGATCCGGATTGACGCCGCGGGGAAAACGATCGGCCGTCCGCCGGCGCTTGCCGCGTGCGCTTGTCGGCTGACGACGCAAGAAGCAAGCCCGCACGGATCGCCCGCGATTGGAGCTATCCGCGGCCATTTGCGGCCACCTGCGACGATCGGCGGCGCGATCGCAGCAGCTGCAGGCGCAGCTTGTTGAATCGCTGTTGCACCGGCAACAGTGGCGGCGCGTGCCCGCGCTGGCGAGGACTCGGGGAGCCGCGCGGGTAGCCGCGCCTGGAGCGGGAAAGACATGATTCGGGATGGGCGGGTTATCAGGCCGCTGGATACGCGGCGAGCCCGCTATGGACTGGTTGGCTTGCCAAGCTCACACGATAGCCGAGCGGCGCCCCGCGCCGAAGCGCGCATTTCGTCTATGCATAGAGCAGCGGCCCGCATATGGGTATGCGGGTGTCGGGCATGCGGATGCGGGACGAGCGCTGGCTCAGCCTTGCGCACCCGGTTCGCAATGCACGGCGAGCCAGACCGAAGGCTGCGCCGCATCGGTCCAGGCCACGCGATGGCGGCAATGCGCCGGCAGATACAGCCAGTCGCCGGGCAGCAGGCGGCGCGCTTCGGCTTCGCCATCGATGTGCAGGCCGGCGCTGCCGCTGAGCAGCAGCACCCATTCGTCCTGCGCGCTGTCGTACCAGAAGTCCGGCGGGCTGGCCTGGCCATTCGAGACGATGCGCTCGATTTTCAGGCCAGGGCGCTCGAGCAAGGCGTCGAAGCGCTCGGCGGCGCGCTCCACCGGCACGCCGGCCAGCAGATTGCCATGCGGGATTGCCGGCGGCGTGGCGCCGGCCGGCTTGTCTGTCGTGTCCATCATCGTCTCCACAGCGCGGGCGGCCGGCATGGCGCAATGCATGCCGGTCCCGCATTGTGCCGGCTCACGCGGGCAAATTGTGCGCAGGTGTGCCGAGGCGTGCCGGGCGGCTCGCCGTACGCGTTCTCAGCGGCCCGGCAGATGCGGCAAGCCTTCGCTCTCGGCCAGCATGAGCTGGTGGGCCTGGCGGGTGGACTTGTTGAGCTGGGCCTGGGCGGTGACGCGCAGGCCCTCGAGCCGGGCCAGTTCCCTGCGCACCTGTTGCYGGCGGCTGCCCAGCGCCTGGTCCTGCATGGCAACGCGCTGCAGGTCGCTGCGCAGGCGCTCCGCTCTCTGCTCCGATTGCTCGAACATCCGCGCCATCTGCTCGTTCCTTGCCTTGACCAGCGCGCAGCGTGCCTCGCCCTCGGCCCAGCGCCGTGTACGCTCCTCGAAGTGGACGAAAACCGACTCGCTGGCCTCGTGATCGACGGAAGTCATCACGCGCCAGGGAGAACCGTCCTGGTAGAGCACGGTATAGAAGACCATCTCCGCGGCGTGGAAGAACAGGACCACTGAGTAGCCGAAGCTGCGGAACACGCGGAATTCCGTCAGCGCGTTCTGCTCGACGAGTCGCTCGAACCCGGCGATGTCGGCCACCTTGACGGTGCGCGCGCCGGACTGGGCGGAGGCGACCGCCACCGGCAGCAGCCGCGGGAACTGGCGCGGGCCCTCTTTGCCATCGGGCTGGCCGGTCGCGGGATCCGCAAGCTCGCTGCCATCGATGGCGTCGTTGGCGTCGATGGCGTCGATGGCGTCGGCATCCTCGCCAAGGACCTGCCTGAGCGGAGGCGGCTCATAGTTGTCCGCATCCAAGAACTGTTCGGCGACATTTTTCACTGGAGATCCTTTAGCGCTCGGGAACCGGTTGCAGAGATGTCAATCCCACTGGCGCTGTCGTGCGCAGCGCATCTGATTGGCCATGATCGCCTTCTGCTCGCACTCGGCGACGACCCGCAGCGTCGCCTCCTGCAGTAGCGAGCCCTGCGTCAGCACGGTGGCGAACGCCTTGAGCTGGTCGAGGGAAAGGGAAACCGGGATTGTCTGTTCTTCGCCCATGCTGGCCTGCCGAAGTTCGATGACCCCAGCATATTGGAGGCGGCGCGACGCGCAGGCGGACATTAGCGAGGAAAAGATGGCGCTATTCGGCCATTGCGCACGGGATGTGCGTCTTCTTGCATGCCGGCAGCCCGGCAAGGCGGGATCGGCGCCGCAAACCCCGGCCCCGACCCCGCCGCGGTCTAGTCGCCGGAGCCTGGCGCGAGCACGTCGCGCGCGCCGTTGCGGCCCATCGGCGAGACCAGGCCCGCCACTTCCATCTGCTCGATCAGGCGCGCCGCGCGGTTGTAGCCGATGCGCAGCTGGCGCTGCACGGCGGAGATCGACGCGCGCCGCGTATTGAGCACGAAGGCCGCGGCTTCGTCGTAGAGCGGATCTGCCTCGATATCGCCACCGCCTTCGCCGAACAGGTCGGCGGCCGCGGCCTCGCCCGGGTCGCCGGCGAGGATCGCTTCGTCGTAGTCAGGCTCGCCGAACTGCTTCCAGTGCTCGACCACGCGGTGCACTTCCTCGTCGGCCACGAAAGCGCCGTGCACGCGCTGCGGGTAGCCGGTGCCGGGCGGCAGGAACAGCATGTCGCCCTGCCCCAGCAGGCTCTCCGCGCCCATCTGGTCGAGGATGGTGCGCGAGTCGATCTTGGACGAGACCTGGAAGGCCACGCGGGTCGGGATATTAGCCTTGATCAGGCCGGTGATGACGTCCACCGAAGGCCGCTGCGTGGCGAGGATCAGGTGGATGCCGGCCGCGCGCGCCTTCTGCGCCAGGCGGGCGATCAGTTCCTCGATCTTCTTGCCGGCCACCATCATCAGGTCGGCCAGTTCGTCGATCACCACCACGATCAGCGGCAGCTTGCGCAGCGGCTCGGGCGCGTCCGGCGTGAGCGAGAACGGGTTGGGCACGTGCTCGCCCGCGGCCTCGGCGGTGCGGATCTTCTGGTTGAAGCCGGCCAGGTTGCGCACGCCCAGCGCGGACATCAGGCGGTAGCGTTTTTCCATCTCGCCCACGCACCAGTTGAGCGCGTGCGCGGCCTGCTTCATGTCGGTGACCACCGGCGCGAGCAAGTGCGGGATGCCTTCGTAGACCGACAGCTCCAGCATCTTGGGGTCGATCATGATCAGGCGCACATCGTCCGGCGTGGCCTTGTAGAGCAGCGACAGGATCATGGCATTGACCGCCACCGACTTGCCCGAGCCGGTGGTGCCGGCCACCAGCAGGTGCGGCGCGCGCGCCAGGTCCGTCAGCACGGGATTGCCCGTGATGTCCTTGCCCATCGCCAGCACCAGGTGCGAATTGTGCGCGAGGAAGGACGAAGCCGCCACGATCTCGGACAGGCGGATCATCTGGCGCCGCGCATTGGGCAGTTCCAGGCCCATGCAGGTCTTGCCGGGAATGGTTTCCACCACGCGGATGGAGGTCACCCCCAGCGCGCGCGCGAGGTCCTTCATCAGGCCGACCACCTGCGCGCCGCGCACACCCATCGCGGGGTCCACCTCGAAGCGCGTGATCACCGGGCCGGCCGAGGCGCCGACCACCGACACCGGCACCTTGAACTCGGCCAGGCGCTGCGCGATCAGGTTGCCGGTTTCCTGCAGGCGTTCTTCGCTGACCTGCTCGACATCGGACGAGGCGGCCTCCAGCAGCGCCAGCGGCGGCAGGCGGTAGTCGGCGATGCGGGCGGGCGCAGGCGTGACGGCGATGGCCTGCGCGGGCGGCAGCGCCGGTGCAGCGGGGGCCAGCGGCACGGTCTTGCCGACCACGGCGGGCAGTACGATACGGGGCTTCGGCGTGGGGGCGGCGGGAGCCGTCCCGGGCTGTGGAGCGGGCGCGGGCGCGGCCGCGGCCGTTTCCATTTCCGGCGCCGGCTCGGGCTGCGCTACGGCTTCGGCTTCGGCTTCGGCTTCGGCTTCGGCTTCGGCTTCGGCTTCGGCTACGGCTACGGCTTCGGCTACGACTTCTTGTTCGGATTCGGTGATTTCGGGTGCGTGGACAACATGACCCTCCGGCCCGGCGCCGGCACCTGCATCCGTAGCGGCATCGGCATCGATATCCGTCCCCGCTCCAGACTCGGCCCCTGCCCGGGCTCCCGCATCGTCGGCAACATGCAGCCCTGCTTCTGGCTCTACTTCCGGCTCCACCTCCGGCTCCACTTCCGGCTGCGCTTGCGGACCGGCCCGGTCTGCCTCGGACGCCATCTGGCCGGCGGCCACGGCAACGCTTTGCGCGATGGCGGCAGTTGCAGCCGCCGCGATGCTCTCGCCGCGATGCTCGACCAGCAGGTTGGCATCGAGCACGCTGTCGGCGCCCTCTTCCGTGCCAGTCTCCGTGCCGGTCTCCGTCCCGGCTATCGCCTCCGGCTCGTCCGCGGCGGGCGCCTCCAATGCGTCAGCGAGCAGGATGGGCTCGCGCAACGCAGCCGGAGCCGCTTCGGCGATCGCCGGCTGCGCGGCCTGAATACCGGCGGTATCCGGTGCGGCGTCGCTATCGGTGGCGCCAGGCGTTCGGGCCTCGACCTGTTCGGCCAGGTCGGCTTGCTCAACTATCCCGGCTTGCCCGACCGTCCCGGCCACCGGCGCATCCGCCCCTGCGTCCGCCTGCGGCGCCGCTTGCCGGCCGGCAGCCAGCGCCTTCAGTTCGGCCAGCAGCGTCTCCGCCTCCTGGCGGATCTGTTCCAGCGTCACATCATGCGTCTCGACGCCGATGCCGGCGCCGGCGGCGGCAGCAGCGGGTGGAATGGCCACATCCTCCGCGGACAGCACAGCCACCGGCTGCAGCGTTTCGGGGGCCGTGGCCGGGGCATCGG
>NZ_JBFTNF010000027.1:0-92824 GCF_056397345.1 Cupriavidus sp. 05N38 | reverse complement strand
CAGCATGACGGATTGAAGGAGACAATATGATTGACGAGACCCAGCACCATTCACACGCGGCGATGCGCACGCGGGCAGTCACGGCCGCCACGATCGGCACCGCGCTGGAATGGTTCGATTTCACGCTGTACGGGGCGCTGGCGGCGACCATCCTGCCGAAGCTGTTCTTCCCGGCGATGGATCCGACTTCGGCGCTGCTCGCGTCRCTGGCCACGTTCGGCGTGGGCCTGGCGGCCCGGCCGCTCGGCGCCATCATCTGCGGGCATCTCGGCGACAAGCTCGGGCGCCGCAATCTCATGCTGGGCACGGTATCGATCATGGGGCTGTCATCGGTGCTCATGGGCCTGCTGCCGACCTATATGCAGATCGGCGTGTGGGCACCCGTGCTGCTGGTCGCGCTGCGCATCCTGCAGGGCTTCGCGCTCGGCGGCGAGTCCACCGGGGCGCAACTGATGGCGATCGAGCACGCCAGCCCGGACCGTCGCGGCAAGTACTCCGGCCTGCTGGGCCTGTGCTCGCCGCTGAGCCAGATCCTGGCCAACGGGGTGTTGCTGCTGCTGGCGTCGACCATGTCGGCCGATGGCTTCGAATCCTATGGCTGGCGCATTCCGTTCCTGCTGAGCTTCGTGCTGGTGGTGGTGGGCGTCTATATCCGCCTCAAGGTCAGCGAAACGCCGGCGTTCGTCGAATTGCGCAAGACGCAGGTGGCCGAAGCCGGCAATCCGCTGCGCGATGCCCTGCGTTTCCACTACAAGACCGTGATCCGCTGGATGCTGTTCTTCTGCGGCCCGGCGGCGATCTTCTACCTGATCGTGGTGTTCTCGCTGAGCTACATCACCAAGACGCTCGCAGTACCGAAACAGACTGGCTTCCTGTTGTTGATGGGCGCCAACGTCTGCGCCATCTTCGGCGCGATGGCGGGCGGCATGCTCAGCGACAAGATCGGGCGCAAGAAGGCGCTGGCCATCGGCTCGATTGCCACGCTGCTGATCCTGTTCGTGTATTTCGCGATCCTCGACACGAAGAGCTTCGTCCCGATGCTGGCGATCATGGGCCTCTTCCTCGGTTTCACGCAGTTCCAGAGCGGCATCCAGCCGGTTGCATTCGCCGAAGCCTTCCCTACCAATGTGCGCTACTCGGGCTCCGCGCTGGCCTATACCGGCGCCAACCTGATCGCCGGCGGCCCGATGCCGGTGGTAGCCGTGTGGCTGCTCGCGGTGTGCAATGGCTCTCCGTGGGGCGTGGTGGCCGTCTGCGCGGTGTTCAACCTGGTCTCACTGGCCATGATCCTGACCGCGCCGGAAACGCTCGGCATCGACATGAACCGTGTCGATCCCGCGGTCGACCCCGCCGCGAATATCGTCGGCCGCGAGCCTTTCGCGCAGCCCGGCATCAGCAAGACTCACTGAATTTCTAGCGTTCCGAACACCATCATGTCCAAACTCGTCTATGTATTGAACGGCTCGAACCTCAACATGCTGGGCAAGCGCGAGCCGCACCTGTATGGCACCACGACCCTCGCCGAAGTCCGGCAGCAGGTCGAGGCGCTGGCCGACTCGCTCGGACTCGCCTGCGAGTTCCGCCAGACCAACAGCGAAGCCACGCTGGTCGACTGGCTGCAGGAGGCGTTCGAGCGCGACGCCGGCGTGATCATCAACCCGGCCGGCTTCTCGTTCGCCTCGATCCCGGTGCTCGATGCCGTGCGGCTGATCCATCGGCCGGTGATCGAGCTGCACATCACCAATATCCACAAGCGGGAAGAAACGCACCGGCATTCGCTGATCTCGCGCGCGGCGACGGCCGTGATCTGCGGGCTGGGCGTGGATGGCTACCTGGTCGCCATGCAGGCCATGGCCACGGCGCTGCGCAAGTCCGCCAGCCAGTAAATTGGGGGCCGGCTGCGCCTACCTCGACCGGATGCGCCGCCGGCCCCGCGCTTGCGTGCGATCGCGCCAGGCGTTGCGTCCTTGCTTCGGGAACTGCGCCCTGAACTTCGGCGAGGTCCCGGGAGCGGACCACTCGCCTTAGGCAGTTTCCGAACGGGTTTCCATGTGTGGACAACGTCCCGTCCCGGGTCCTAAACTGAGCCAACAATAAAAAACGTACGACCGTTCTTATTTATTTGCCTGGCGCATGACCAACCATGCGCGAGCGGCATGGCCGGTGCGATGCGTTCATCTTCCGGGTCATTCTCTCTCGCAAGGTCATTCAGACAGGAGACAGGCATGGAATCAAAAAACGCCCCGCTGGTAGCCGAGTTGTTGCGCGATGCGCCGAAGAACTGGGGCAAATGGGGCCCCGATGACGAGGTGGGTTCGCTGAACTACCTCACGCGGGCCGAGGTGTTGCGCGGCGTGGCATCGGTGCGCTCGGGCAAGACCTTCACCTTGCAGATCCAGATGGGCAATCCCGCCGGCGATCCGGTCTGGCCGGGGCGTTCGCAGGCGCGCCGCCTCAACGTGATGGACAAGGGCCACTATCTGTGCGGCAAGGGCCCGAAGTTTCCCGGCGAGGCCGAGTACGCCGACGACATGATGATCATGTACCTGCAGGGCTCCACCCAGTACGACGCGCTGGGCCACGTCTGGTACGGCGACCAGTTGTGGAACGGATTCGATGCCAGGTCCACCATCGGCGGACTGGAAAAAGCCAGCGTGCTGCCCATCGCCGAGCGCGGGGTGGTGGGGCGCGGCGTCCTGATCGACATGGCGCGCCATCGCGGCAAGGCGGTGCTGGACCCGGGCGAGACCTTTACCCACCATGACCTGCTGGCTGCCGCCGAAACCCAGGGCGTGCGCATCGAGAAGCACGACATCCTGGTGGTCCGCACCGGCTGGATCGGCTCGTTCTACAAGCGCGACCAGGCCGAGTTCTACCGCAATTTCGTCGAACCGGGCCTGACCTATAGCCCCGAACTGGTCGAATGGTTCCATCGCATGGAGATCCCCAATCTGGTCACCGACACGATCGCCAACGAGGTCACGGTGGATCCGGAATCGGGCGTGGTCCTGCCGCTGCATAATGCGCTGATGCGCAACCTCGGCGTGACGCTGACCGAGATCGCGCAGCTCGACCCGCTGGCTGACGACTGCGCGGAAGACAAGCAATGGACCTTCCTCTACACGGCGGCACCTCTCAAGGTGGTCAACGGTAGCGGCGCGCCGGTCAATCCGGTGGTGATCAAGTAAGGAAGCTTGCCGCCGACGCCGGCCGTGCGCCGGCCTGCGTTCCTCCCGCAACCGCCGTCAATGGCTGCCGGATGCCGTCCGCGCTGCATCCGGCATTGGGCATCCGGCAGCCGTGCCAATCGAGGTACCTCATGACCCCTTACGAAGCCAAGCCCTGGTTGTCGAGCTACAACCCGGGACAGCCGCACGCCATCACCCCGCAGTACACCGACGCGCTGTCGATCTTCCGCGACGCCGCGCGCCGCGCGCCCGCCAGCCCGGCGATCCATTATTTCGACGCCACGCTCAGCTATGGCGAGCTGGACGAACTCTCCGACGCGCTGGCGGTGGCGCTGTCTGCCCGCGGCTGCGCGCGCGGCGAACGGGTCGCGCTCTATCTGCAGAACGTGCCGCAGTTCGTCATCGGCCTGCTTGCCGCTTGGAAACTCGGCGCCATCGCCGTGCCGGTCAACCCCATGAACCGTGCGCGCGAACTGCGTCTGGTGCTGGCGGACTCTGGCGCCAGGGCGCTGATCTGCCACGAATCGCTCTACGCGGAGGTGGTGAAGCCACTGTTCGAGGCGGAAACGAACCGGCAGGGCGGGCAGGAAGCGCCGCTGGCGTTGCCCGCGGTCATCACTACCTCCGAACTGGATTTCCAGGCGCGCGATGATGCGCGCGTGTTCGCCGCGGCCCGGCGTCAGCCCGCCGCCGGCGTGCCCGACCTGCTCGCGCTGGCGCAGGCGCATCGCGGCCAGCGGCCGCCTCCGGCCGCATGCGGCCCGGACGACCTGGCCATGCTGGTCTACACCTCCGGCACCACCGGCGTGCCGAAGGGCGCGATGAACACGCATGCAAACGTGGCGTTCAATGCGCAGGTCTACCGCGACTGGATCGGCCTGCGCGAGGGTGGCCCCATCCTTGGCGTGGCGCCGCTGTTCCATATCACCGGGCTGGTCGGCCATATTGCAGCGGCGTTCATCTGCGCCGCGCCGCTGGTGCTGGCCTGCCGCTTCGAGCCCGGCGTGGTGCTGGAGGCCATCCGCGAGCGCCGCATCGAGTTCACCATCGGCTCGATCACGGTGTTCATCGCGCTGATGAACCACCCGGACGCTACCCGCGCGCACTTCGCCACCCTGACCAGGATCTACTCGGGCGGCGCGCCGATCCCGCCGAGCGTGGTGGAGCAGTTCCGCGCCAGGTTCGGCCACTATATCCACAACGGCTACGGCCTGACCGAGACCAATTCGCCCACGCACGTGGTGCCACTCGGGCGCGAGGCGCCGGTCGACCCGGCTTCGGGCACCCTGGCGATCGGCGTGCCGGCCTTCAATGTCGACGCCTTTATCGGCGACGATGCGGGCCAGCCGGTGCCGGTGGGCGAGGTCGGCGAGATCATTTCGCGCGGGCCGATGATCGTGCCGGGCTACTGGAACAAGCCGGAGGAGACGGCACGCGCGATGGCGGGCGGCTATTTCCATACCGGCGACGTCGGCTTCATGGACGCGCAGGGCTGGTTCTACCTGGTCGACCGCAAGAAGGACATGATCGTTGCCGCTGGCTACAAGGTCTGGCCGCGCGAAGTGGAGGACGTCCTCTATACGCATCCGGCGGTGCGCGAGGCGGCGGTGGTCGGCGTGCCGGATGCCTACCGCGGCGAAACCGTCAAGGCCGTGGTCAGCCTGAAGCCGGGGGCCAGCGCTACGCCGGAGGCCTTGCTGGCCTGGTGCAAGGAACGCATGGCGGCGTACAAATACCCGCGCGTGGTGGAGATCATCGACGAGTTGCCGAAGACCGTGACCGGCAAGATCCTGCGGCGCGAGCTGCGCGGATAGGGCCGGTGCGCGCGCCGGGAAGCCTCGCCATTCCCGGSGCGCGCGCGGATTTTTCCGCCGATGGCGCAGCGAATGCGCGTGCGTGCGCGGTCTTCCCGCTCGCCGATTTCGTGTTTTTCCCTTGTTTTCAGGGGTCAATTCGATGCGTGGTGGTGCTTGCGCGCGACACAAGCGCTGGACGCCGGAGCAAAAACCCCCAAAAAACCCGGGGAAAACCCCGCTTTTTGCATCGGCATGTACGAAAACCCCTTGACGTGCGCTTGTTTCCGCTATGATTCAGTCGTTGCCGCGCGCCGATGACGCCCGACCAAGAGCCGGGCGAAATCGGATGCCACATCCCGCGCGGCACGATTTTGTTCAACTCATCTCTATCGATATGGCGACCAAAGCGAACCCGACCGCGAAGACTGCAACCAAGACCGCTGCCAAGAAGGCACCGGCAACCAAGGCACCCGTGAAGGCTGCCGCCAAGAAGGCCGCGCCGGCCAAGAAGGCTACCGCTGCTGCTGCGCCGACCGCGCGCCCGCTGAAGGACACCTTCAACAAGTCGAGCCTGGTCGCTCACCTGGTAGCACAGACCGAGCTGGATGCCAAAGCCGTGAAGACGGTCCTGGCCCATCTGGAAAACACCATCGTCAGCGCGCTGCACAAGAAGGGCGCCGGCGAGTTCACGCTGCCCGGCCTGATGAAGGTCACGGCGCAGCAAGTGCCGGCCAAGAAGAAGCGCTTCGGCAAGGACCCGTTCTCCGGTGAAGAGCGTTGGTTCCCGGCCAAGCCGGCGAGCGTCAAGGTCAAGGTACGCCCGCTGAAGAAGCTGAAGGACGCAGCYGCCGCCTGACCGGTGACTGTTTCGAGCTTGCACAGAGCTTGAATCCAGCTTGAAGAAGGAGCCGCCCGCCGGCTCCTTTTTTGTATCCGCCGCAGTCGTTCCCCAGTATCTTGCCGTCCCCGGCCAGCCGCCAGGCAGGCCGGCACCGCCTTTCCGGGAGATCGTCATGCCCAGCATCCAGTGCCGCCTGTGGCGGCTCGCACTGCGCCTGGTCCGGCGCAAGCACCGTTTTTCCAGCGCGCAGGCGCTGCACGAGGAAATTCGCAGACGCCGCAAGGCCGGTCGCGCCGAGCCTTCTGCCAGGCTGCTGGCCCGCCATGAAGTCAGCTCGGAAGCGATTGCGGGCGTGGATTTCGAGGTCTACACCGTGCGGCCGCGCGGCGCCGGCAGCGGTCGCCGCATCCTCTACCTGCACGGCGGCGGCTACGTGTTCGACATCGTCAGCCAGCACTGGGAGTTCGTCGGCAAGCTGGTCGACGAACTCGGCGCCACCGTGATCGTGCCGATCTACCCCCTGGCGCCGGAGCATACGCACCGTGAGGTCTTTGCGGGCCTGATGCCGCTCTACGAGCGACTCGTGCACGGCCACGATCCCGCCGGYCTTACCGTGATGGGCGACTCCGCCGGCGGCGGCATGGCGCTCGCGCTGGCGCAGCTGGCGCGCGACGCCGGCCTGGCGCTGCCGGGCCGGCTGGTGCTGCTGTCACCGTTTCTCGACGCCGGCGGCAGCAATCCCGGCATCGACGCGATCGAGCCGCTGGACCTGATGCTGTCGCGGCCAGGCGGCATCGAATGCGGCCGCGTCTACGCCGGAGACGATCCCGTCACGCTGGCGCAGGTCAGTCCCATCAACGGCAGCCTGCAGGGTTTGCCGCCGACCACGCTGTTCATCGGCACCCACGACATCCTGTTGCCGGACTGCCGCCTCTTTCGCGAGCTGGCACGGCAGCAGGGTCTGCCGCTGCGCTATTTCGAATACGAGGGCATGTTCCACGTATGGATGCTGCTGCCGATGCCAGAGGCCGACGCGGCCTTCGCGCAGATCCTGGCCGCGGTCGAAGCGGGCGATCCCCGGCATGCGCGCGACACCGTGCGATCGCAGGAGATGGTGTAAGGGCGCGTACGGGGGCCAGGTCGCGGCCGGCCCCCGTACCTTGCCGGTGCAACCGGCGCCAAGCCGATTCGGCGAAGAACGGCGATAATCGCGGGTTGCCGGCCTGGCCGGCCCCAAGGAGCATCCATGTTTTCTCGTCGTTACGGCGCGGTCTGGCTATCCGCGCTGGTCTTGCTCGCGCTTGCCACCTTCGCTGCCGTGCACCGCATCTCGCCTGCCTGGGTTGCCGCACCGGTTGCACTGCTGTTGATCGGGTTGCACGATATCGGCCAGTCGCGCCACTCCATCCTGCGCAACTACCCGATCTGGGGCCACCTGCGTTTCTTCTTCGAATTCATCCGCCCGGAAATCCGCCAGTACTTCATCGAGGACGACACGCACGAAATGCCGTTCTCGCGCCAGCAGCGCAGCCTGGTCTACCAGCGCGCCAAGAACGAGGTGGATAGCCGCCCCTTCGGCACCGAGATCGATGTGCGCGTGGCCGGGCATGAATGGATCAGCCACTCGCTCGCGCCCACCCGCATCCCTTCCGCGGACTTCCGCATCACCGTGGGCGAAGGCCGGGCTCAGCCGTATTCGTTGTCGGTGTTCAACGTTTCGGCCATGAGCTTCGGCGCGCTGTCTGGCAACGCCATCCGCTCGCTCAACCGCGGCGCGAAGATCGGCGGCTTCATCCACGACACCGGCGAAGGTTCGATCTCGCCCTATCACCGCGCCGAGGGCGGCGACCTGATCTGGGAGGTGGCGTCCGGCTACTTCGGCTGCCGCCGCGCCGACGGGGGCTTCGATCCCGACAAGTTCGCCGAGCAGGCCCGCTCGCCGCAGGTCAGGATGATCGAGGTCAAGCTCTCGCAGGGCGCCAAGCCCGGCCATGGCGGCGTGCTGCCGGCGGCCAAGGTGACGCCGGAGATCGCCGCCACGCGCGGCATCGCCATGGGCGAGGACTGCATCTCGCCGGCCACGCACAGCGAATTCTCCACGCCGCTGGGCCTGTTGCAGTTCGTCGACCGCCTGCGCAACCTGTCCGGCGGCAAGCCGACCGGCTTCAAGCTCTGCATCGGCCACCCATGGGAATTCTTCGGCATCGTCAAGGCCATGCTGGAATCCGGCATCCTGCCGGACTTCATCGTGGTGGACGGAGCCGAAGGCGGCACCGGCGCGGCGCCGCTGGAGTTCGTCGATCACATCGGCGTGCCGCTGCAGGAGGGTTTGCTGCTGGTCCACAACACGCTGGTCGGCGTGAACCTGCGCGACAAGATCCGCGTCGGTGCCAGCGGCAAGATCATCACCGCGTTCGACGTGGCCCGCACGCTCGCCACCGGTGCCGACTGGTGCAATTCCGCGCGTGGATTCATGTTCGCGCTGGGCTGCGTGCAGGCCCAGAAATGCCATACCGACCGCTGCCCGGTCGGCGTGGCCACGCAAGACCCGGTGCGTCAGCGCGCCATCGTGGTGCCGGACAAGGCCCAGCGCGTGGCCAATTTCCACCGTCAGACGCTGCACGCGCTGCAGGAACTGCTGCAGGCGGCGGGCCTGCAGCATCCGGGCGACCTCAAGCCGCACCATATCGTGCGCCGTATCTCGCCCAACGAAGTGCGGCTGATGTCCGAGCTGCTGAAGTTCCTCACGCCGGGCGATCTGCTCAACGGCAACTTCCGCTACCAGCTCTACGAGAAGTACTGGCCGCTGGCGCGTTCGGACAGTTTCTCGCTCTGATCCGGCGCCAGGCCACGCCGCTGGCGGCTAGCTGCCGCTCGCCTGCGGCGCCGGCAGCCGCGCGCGGCCGTGCTGCCGGAATGCCGTCGGCGTCTGCCCGACCTGCCGGGCGAAGAAGCGCGCGAAATACGCCGCATCGGAAAAACCCAGCGTGGAGGCGATCTGCTTGATGTCGAGATCGCTGTAGAGCAGGTCACGCTGTGCTTCCACCACCAGGCGCGAGTGAATCAATTGCAGTGCGCTGCGCCCGGCCAGTTGCTGGCAGATGCGGTTGAGCTGGGTAGGCGAGATGCCAAGCGTGGCGGCGTAGCCGGCGAGGTCCTGGTGCTGGCGGAAACGCGCTTCCACCAGTTGCTGGAATTGCTGGAAGTGGCGCGCGGTGCGGCCTGCAGGCTGCGCGCTGGCCTCGCCCGCTACGGAGATCCGGCGGGCGATACCGACCAGCAGCAGCGACAGCAGTGCCGACAGCGCGGCACCGCGCCACAGCGAGACCGTATTCATCTCCGCGCGAAACAGGCCAAGCGCCCCGGCCAGCACGGTGGCGTCGCTCGCATTCTCGCCGGGGCGTGCTTCGGCGGCTTCGAAGCTGGCGTGATAGGGCCGCTCGAACAGCGGCAGCGTGTCCGGCACGCCGGCCAGCAGGGTGTGGAGGTAATGGTCCGTCATGGTGATGACGATACCGTCCACGTCCGGGGTGAAGCGAAAGCCGTGCACGCAGCGCGGCGGCACGGTTACCACGGTGCGGTTCGCGAGCGGATATTCGCGGTCGTCGAGCAGTGCCCGGCCGCCGCCCTGGTGCACGTACAGCACCTGGAAAAAACGCTCGTGGCGGTGCGGCTTGATTTCCCAGTCATTGACGCCGCTGCGCTCGGGGATCGACTCGAAATGCAGCTGTTCCAGGAGCGGCTCGTTCGAGTTGACGCCGTAGAGAGAGTAGGTCGGGACGGTTTTCATGAGGCGGGGGCGGGCACCGGAGCTGCAATTGTCCCGCCCCGGGCAGGGGGCTGTCCATCCGCGCCGCGGATCAGGATCCCCGCCGGRCCTTACTGGTCTGCCCGGGCCCCCGACTTGCGCACGATCTCCGCCCACTTGTTGCCTTCGGCCACCGTATAGCGGGCAAATTCCGCGGGCGACGATCCCACCGGCTCGGCGCCCATGTCGGCGTACTGCCGTTGCACATCCGGCTGGCGCAAGGCCTGCGCCGCGTTCGCCGCCAGTTTTTCCACCACCGGGGCGGGCGTGCCGCGCGGCGCCCACAGGCCATACCACGTGCTGATATTGAAGCCCGGCAGGCCCGATTCGGCCACCGTGGGCACATCCGGCAGCGCGCGTGCGCGCTTGAGCGTGGTGACCGCCACCGCGCGCAGCTTGCCGGCCTTGATAAAGGGCATGGCGGACGGCATCGAATCGAACATCAACTGGATCTGTCCGCCCATCAGGTCGGTCAGCGCGGGCGAGCTGCCCTTGTACGGTACGTGCTGCATGGAGACATGGGCGGCGATCTTGAACGATTCGCCGGCCAGTTGCTGGGCCGAGGCATTGCCGGCTGAGCCGAAGTTGAGGCTGCCGTTGCGTGCCTTGGCATAGGCGATCAGGTCGCGCACGGTCTTGACCGGCGAGTCGTTGTTGACCACCAGCACCAGCGGTACGTCCGCCAGCTGCGTGACGGGCACGAAATCGCGGAAGGCGTCGTAGCGCATCTTGGCGTAGATGCTCGGGTTGATCACGTGCAGGGAGGCGTTGGCAAGCAGCGTATAGCCGTCCGGCGTGGCCTTGGCCACGCCCTCGGCGCCGATCATGCCGCTCGCGCCGGGCTTGTTGTCGACCACCACGGTCTGGCCCAGCGTGTCGCCCATCCTGACGGCGACCACGCGGGCCAGCAGGTCGGTGGGGCCGCCCGGGGGATAGGGCAGGACCATGCGGATCGGACGCTGTGGGTAGTCGTCGGCGGCGCGCGCGGGGGCCGCGCCGAGGGCGGCGACGGCCGTGGCGGCGCCCGCCAGCAGCGCTAGCCGGATCACGGCCCGGCGGGGCGCGTGGGGTTGGGAAGGCTGGGATGGCTCGATGCGGCTCTGCATGTTTCTGTCTCCTTGATTCTTATAGCGACTTTGCCAACGACCTGGCGGGCTTCGAGCGCGTGCAGCGCCTCGGCCAGCCCGGTCATCGGGAATACCTTCGATACGGTCGGGCGTATCTTTCCTGCACCGGCCCAGGCGTACAGCGTCTGCATCACCGCCTGCAAGGCGGGCGCGTGCTGCGCGCGTTCGTTGGCCGGCGTCCAGCCGATATAGCGGCCGACGAAAAAGCCGTGCAGGGTCAGGTTCTTGACCAGCATGAGGTTCAGCGGTGCCTGCGGGATGCGCCCGCTGGCGAAGCCGATGCTGAGCAGCCGCGCATTGGGCGCGGCCGCTCGCAGCGCCTGATCGAACAGATCGCCGCCCACCGGGTCGACCACCACGTCGGCGCCGCGTCCGCCCGTCACGCGCTTGACGGCCGCCGCCAGGTCTTCGGGGGCAAGCGCGTGCGCCGCACCGCGCCGCAGCGCTTCCTCGCGCTTGGCCTCGGTGCTGGCGCAGGCAATCACCTGCGCGCCGAGCTCGCGGGCGATCTCCACCGCCGCCAGGCCGACGCCGGCACCGGCGCCCAGTACCAGCACGGTTTCGCCGGGCTGCAGCGCGCAGCGCCATACCAGGCCGCAGTAGGCGGTGCCGTAGGACAGCGGGACCGGCAGCGCCTGCAGCGCGTCGACTTCATCTGGTATGGGGTAGACCGTGTATTCGGGCAGGCACACCTGTTCGGCAAAACAGCCCCAGTCGGCAATCGCCACCACGCGGTCGCCGGGGCGCAAGCGTGTCACGGCCGTGCCGCAGGCGACCACGCGGCCCACCGCCTCGGTGCCCGGCACGAAGGGCAGCGGCGGCCTGGTCTGGTAGCGCCCGGCCACCATCAGGCCGGTGGCGTGGCTGACGCTGGCATAGTCCACGGCCATCACCACCGCATGCGGGTCGATGGCCTCGGGTGCGGGAATGTCCGCCACGCGCACGTCTTCCGGCGCGCCGAACTGGTCGCAGAGCAGGGCGCGCATCATGCTTCGGTGCCCGTTGCCGGCGCCGCCTGCCGCACCACGCCGGCAGCCAGGTAGCGGTCGAGATGATCCTGGGTCACGCCCCATTCCCGCAGCACGGCCTCGGTGTGCTCGCCGATGCGAGGCGCGGCGCCGGCCAGCCGGCGCAGGCTCCTGGCGGGAATGCCGGCGAACGGCAGCATGCCGAGGCCCGGCTGGTCGATCTGCTGGAAGGTGCCCTGCTGCACTGCCTGCGGATGGTCCAGCACCTGCCGGTGGTCGCGCACCGGCGCGTGGAGGACATCGTGCGCCTGGAACACGCCGAGCCAGTGCGCCGTGCTTYCGCGGGCCAGGCAAGCCGCCACCGCGTCGCGCAGCCAGCCGGCATGGGCCATGCGACTGGCATTGTCGGCAAAGCGCGGGTCCGCCGCCCAGCCGGGCTGGCCGAGCGCCTGGCAGAGCCGGCCGAACTGCGCATTATTGAGGGCGAGCAGGGTGAGGTTGCCGTCGCGGGTGGAGAACACGCCGTTGGGCGCACTGACCGGACCGGCCGCCGCCGTGCCCTGGATGGCGTATTCGAGGATATTGTTGGCCTGCAAGGCACAGCAGGCGTCGAACAGGCTCAGTTCCACATGGGCGCCGGTGCCCGCCGTGCGGAAGCGCCGGCACAGGGCGGCGGCGCAGGCCTGCGCCGCGTAGAGGCCGGTAGCGGCATCGGCCAGCAGCATGCCGATGCGGCGCGGCGTACCGTCGGCAAGGCGGTTGGTGAACATCAGGCCGCTGTCGGCCTGCATGACCGAGTCCGAGGCGGGGTGCTCCGCATAGGGGCCATCGGCGCCGTAGCCGCTGATGGAGACGTAGACCAGCGCAGGATGGCGCGCGGCCAGCGCGGCATAGCCCACGCCCAGGCGCTCGGCCACCCGCGGCCGGAAGTTCTGCACCACCACGTCCGCCTGCAGGGCGAGGTCGAACAGCAAGGCCTTGCCGGCGTCGGTCGCGGCATCGATGCAGACGCCGCGCTTGCCGCCGTTGTAGGCCACCGACAGCGCGCTGTGGTCGCCGCGCACCACGCCGACATGCCGGCCCCAGTCGCCCGCGGGCGGATCGACCTTGATGACCTCGGCGCCCTGTTGCCACAGGATATGCGCGCAGTACGGCCCGGCAATGCCCTGGCTGATGTCGAGCACGCGCAGGCCGGCAAACGGCAGGTCGGCAAGCGCGGCCGAAGGCGGTGCGGAGGAGGGAGCGGTTTGCGTGAGTTGTGTCTGGGCCATCGTTATCGCGCCGGGAATCGTCAGGTGGCTGGGGATGGCTTATGCTAAGGCGTAGCTCCCGCCGTAACAATCCGCCAAACTGTGCCATCCGTGTTGATTCATGATTGACAATACTCTCGGGCAACTCGACCTGAACCTGATCCGGCTGTTTGTCACGCTGGTCGAATCGAAGACCCTCACGGCCGCCGCCGCGCGTGGCGGCATGACCCGCTCCAACGTTTCGCGGCGCCTCAAGGCGCTGGAGCAGCATATGGGCGCGCAACTGATGCGCCGCACTACCCGGCATGTCGAACTGACCGAGGCTGGCCGCCTGCTCTATGGCCACGGCGTGCGCATGCTGGACGAACTGCAGGCCGCGGGCGCCTCCATCGACAGCCTGGGCCAGAGCGTGCGGGGCGACGTGCGCATCCGCCTGCCAACGGGCCTGGGCCATCTCTATCTGGCGCAGGTGCTGCTGGACTTCGCGCGGCAGTTCCCGGCGATCTCGCTGCGGGTGCTGATCAATGACTACATCGGTGACCTGGTTTCCGCGGAAGTGGACGTGGCGCTCAAGATCACCTCGCAGCCCCCGGACGACCATGTGGCCCGCAGGATCTGCGCGGTGGGCTGGTGCCTGTGCGCGTCATCGGAGTTCCTCGCGCGGCACGGTCCGGCAGGCAGCGCCGAAGACCTGGCCCGCTGCGACCTGATCGCGCCCGCCTCCCTGGGCCGGCGCTTCGACCTCAAGCTGAAGATGGCCGGCACGCAGCTGATGCTGCGCGTCGCGCCGCGTATCCAGTCGGGCGACTATCCCTTCCTGGTCGAGACGGTAACGGGCGGGCTCGGCATCGCCTTGCTGCCGCGCTACGCCGTGTGGCGCCAGATCGCGCGCGGCGAGCTGGTCGAAGTGCTGCCGCAGTACGAACCCGAAGGCGTGGGCGACAGCATCTATATGCTGACCGCGCCCAATCGCTTTCCGACGCTGGCCACGCGCACGCTGATGGATTTCATCCGGGCACGGCTGGAGAGCCAGGCCGGCAACTGGGCTGGCGGGAAGGGGGAGACGGAAGAGGGGAGGGAAACGGGAGGAATTGCAATTGCCGGAACCCGGACAGGTTCCGACGAAGAGAGCCGGCGGACCGTGGACGGCCCGCCGGATGGTCCCTTTACTGCGGACCCAGCTTCTTGATCAGCGCGTCGAGCAGCGCGAGTTCCTGCTCGTCCAGGTCCGTCAGCGGCGCGCGCACCGGACCCGCATCATGCCCGACCAGCTTGGCGCCGGCCTTGACGATGCTCACGGCGTAGCCGGCGCGGCGGTTGCGGATATCCAGGTACGGCAGGAAGAACTCGTCGATCAGGCGGTTGGTGGTGGCGTGGTCGTCGGCTGCGACGGCGCGGTAGAAGTCCATCGCCGTCTTGGGGATGAAGTTGAACACCGCCGAGGAGTACACCGGCACGCCCAGCGCCTTGTAGGCGGCAGCATAGACTTCCGCGGTCGGCAGGCCACCCAGGTAGGACAGGCGGTCGCCCAGCTTGCGGCGGATGCGCACCATGTGCTCGATCTCGCCCACGCCGTCCTTGAAGCCGATCAGGTTGGGGCAGCGGTCGGCCAGGCGTTCCAGCATCTCCGCATTGATGCGCGAGTTGCCGCGGTTGTAGACGATCACGCCGATGCTGACCGACTTGCAGACTTCCTCGATATGGTTGGCAATGCCGTCCTGGCAGGCTTCGGTCAGGTAATGCGGCAGCAGCAGGATGCCCTTGGCACCCAGGCGCTGTGCTTCCTTGGCATAGGCGATAGCCATGCGGGTCGGGCCGCCCGCGCCCGCCAGGATGGGTACCTTGCCGGCGCAGGTCTCCACCGCGGTGCGGATCACATTGGAATAGTCGTCCGGGGTCAGCGAGAAGAATTCGCCGGTACCGCCCGCGGCGAACAACGCCGTGGCGCCGTAGGGAGCCAGCCATTCGAGGCGCTCGACATAGGTGTCGGGACGGAAGTTGCCTTGCGCGTCGAAGTCGGTCACGGGGAAGGAAAGCAGGCCTTCCGAGACGATCTGCTTGAGTTCTTGTGGTGTGGTCATGATGGCTGGTCCTGAGCGCCGCAAGGGCAAGGGTTAGGTCAGTTGGCTCCGAGTGCTTCCCGGCGGGTCGCACATCCTTGAGATATGTCATCGTACAACTGAGATTGGATTTGTGCAAGTGGATTTGTCACCTGGGACGTTCATTTGCAAAGATGAGGGCACGGGGACGGCGGCGGTCGCTAGTAGCTTGCGGCTGGGGGCGGGCAGTCGCACGGCAGGCCGGCAGTCCTGTGCAGGGCGGTGAAAGCTGGCTGAAAGCCTTGTGCGGTAAGGCTTCCCGGAAGCGTTCGAGTTCCGGGCCGCGCGCCTCGGCGCGGGCCAGGCCTTCGATCAGGCCTCCGATCCGCTAATCCAGCTTTCCTCGGGTAAACACTGAGCAGCATGGCTGAACCCCGTGCTTATAATTCCGGTCATACGATGACATATCACGAGGCCGGCAGCAGGCCCGAGATGGCCCGCACCGGATGGTTGGGCTTTTCTTCGCGCTGCCGGCCCTGCCGGAGACCCCATGAATCTCAGCAATACCTTAAGCGTGGCCGGAGCGGCCACCCGCCGCAGCAATGTCCGTTACTGGATCCTGCTGATGATCTTCGTGGTGACCACGGTGAACTACGCCGACCGCGCCACGCTTTCCATCACGGGCCCGGCCATGCGCCAGGAGTTCGGCTTCGACGCCATGCAGATGGGCTTTATCTTTTCTGCCTTCAGCTGGGCTTATGTGATGGCGCAGATCCCGGGCGGCTGGCTGCTTGACCGTTTCGGCGCGCGTCGCATCTATGCCTGCAGCATCTTCCTGTGGTCGCTGTTTACCTTGCTGCAGGGCTTCCTCGGCGTCTTCGCCACGGTCGGCGCGGCCGTCACCACGCTGTTCGTGCTGCGTTTTGCCGTGGGCCTGGCTGAGTCGCCCGCCTTCCCGGCCAATGCCAAGGTCGTGGCGAGCTGGTTCCCCACGGCCGAGCGCGGCACGGCGTCGGCCATCTTCAATTCCGCCCAGTACTTTGCCGCGGTGCTGTTCACGCCGCTGATGGCATGGCTCACGCATGCGCTCGGCTGGCACCATGTCTATATGTGGATGGGCGTGCTCGGCATGGTGCTGGCGGGCCTGTGGCTCAAGGTCGTGCGCAGCCCGGCCACGCATCCGTCGGTGAACCGCGCCGAGCTCGACTATATCGCGCAAGGCGGCGGGCTGATCGAGATGAGCGGCGATGCCGGCAAGGCAAAGGCAAAAGAGCCGGCCGGCGCGCGCTGGTTCTATGTGAAGCAGCTGTTGTCCAACCGCATGCTGCTGGGTGTGTACCTGGGCCAGTACTGCATCAACGTGCTGACGTACTTCTTCCTGACCTGGTTCCCGGTCTACCTGGTGCAGGCACGCGGCATGTCGATCCTCAAGGCTGGCTTCGTGGCGTCGCTGCCGGCCATTTGCGGCTTCCTCGGCGGCGTGCTGGGCGGTGTGATCTCGGATATGTTCCTGCGCCGCGGCTACTCGCTGACGGTGGCGCGCAAGGTGCCGATCGTCGCCGGCATGCTGCTCTCGGTCAGCATGGTGGCCTGCAATTATGTGGACAGCGAGTGGCTGGTGGTGGGCTTCATGGCGCTGGCCTTCTTCGGCAAGGGCATCGGCGCGCTGGGCTGGGCGGTGGTGGCGGATACGGCGCCGAAGGAAGTGATCGGCCTGGCCGGCAGCATTTTCAATATGTTCGGCAATATTGCCGGCATCGTCACGCCGATCGTGATCGGCTATATCCTTGGCACCACGGGTTCGTTCAACGGCGCGCTGGTCTTCGTCGGCGCCAATGCGCTGGTGACCGTGATCAGCTACCTGGTGATCGTCAAGGAAATCAAGCGCGTTGAACTCAAGCACCCCTGAGCGGGGCGCGGCAAGTATCTGGCAAGGAAGAAAGTCATGTCGGTCATCGATATCAAAGTAGAACAGCAAGGCGCCGCGCAGGCGAGCGCGCAGGTGCAGGGCACCCCGCTGTACATCCGCATCCACGAGCAGGACAACGTGGCCATTGTCGCCAATGACGGCGGCCTGCCCGAAGGCACGGTGTTCCCGTGCGGGCTGACCCTGCGCGAGCGCGTGCCGCAGGGCCACAAGGTGGCGCTGTCGGACCTCAAGGCCGGCGACGCCGTGGTGCGCTACAACGTGGTGATCGGCTATGCGCTGCGCGACCTGCCCAGGGGCAGCTGGATCAACGAACGCGTGACCGAGATGCCGGTGGCTCCCGAGTTGCACGACCTGCCTATCGGCACCCGCGCCGCGGCGCCGCTGCCGCCGCTCGAAGGCTATACGTTCGAAGGCTTCCGCAATCCGGACGGCTCGGTGGGCACGCGCAATATCCTGGCCATCACCACCACCGTGCAGTGCGTGGCGGGCGTGGTGGAGCATGCCGTGCGCCGCATCAAGGCAGAGCTGCTGCCGAAGTATCCCAACGTGGACGATGTGATCGGCCTGGAGCACACCTATGGCTGCGGCGTCGCCATCGACGCGCCGGACGCCATCGTGCCGATCCGCACGCTGCGCAATATCGCGCTCAACCCCAACTTCGGCGGTACCGCGATGATGGTGAGCCTGGGCTGCGAGAAGCTGCAGCCCGAGCGACTGATGCCGGCCGGCACCATGCCCGTGCAGACCGGCGCCGGCAGCGTGGAGGTTGGCGTGGTATGCCTGCAGGACGATGCGCACGTCGGCTTCGAGAGCATGATCGACTCCATCATGGCCATGGCGCATACCCATCTCGCCAGGCTGGACCAGCGCCGCCGCGAGACCTGCCCGGCGTCCGAGCTGGTGGTGGGCGTGCAATGCGGCGGCAGCGATGCCTTCTCCGGCGTTACCGCCAACCCGGCGGTAGGGTTTGCCACCGACCTGCTGGTGCGGGCCGGCGCGACGGTGATGTTCTCCGAAGTGACCGAGGTGCGCGACGGCATCGACCAGCTCACCGCGCGCGCCGCCACGCCCGAAGTGGCGCAAGCCATGATCCGCGAGATGGACTGGTACGACCGCTACCTGGAAAAAGGCCGTGTCGACCGCAGCGCCAACACCACGCCCGGCAACAAGAAAGGCGGCCTTTCCAATATCGTGGAAAAGGCGATGGGCTCGATCGTCAAGTCAGGCAGCACCGCCATCACCGGTGTGCTGTCGCCCGGCGAGAAGCTCAAGCAAAAGGGTTTGATCTACGCGGCCACGCCCGCCAGCGACTTCATCTGCGGCACGCTGCAGCTGGCCGCGGGCATGAACCTGCACGTATTCACCACGGGCCGCGGCACGCCCTACGGCCTGGCCGAGGTGCCGGTCATCAAGGTCGCCACGCGCAGCGATCTCGCGCGCCGCTGGCACGACCTGATGGACGTCAACGCGGGGCGCATCGCCACCGGCGAGGCCACCATCGAAGACGTGGGCTGGGAACTGTTCCGCCTGATGCTGGACGTGGCAAGTGGACGCAGGAAGACCTGGGCCGAGCACCACAAGCTGCACAATGCGCTGGTGCTGTTCAATCCGGCGCCGGTGACCTGAAGCCGGGCGCGCGGCACATCTTCAAGGGCATCATCCGGGACACCGGTCCCGGATGCCTTTACATTGGCCCGGCGCCCACCTTAAATGAGGATGGTTCTGTTCTCCGCCTGGCCGCACAAGTGCACGACCTGTTGCCAAGAAACGCCGCGCAAGCCCTTACAAAAAGACCCCGCCCGCCTCCAGCGCTTTTCCCCTTCAGTTCGCCATGCCGGAGCCGGAGCAGGGCACGCTTCGCGCACGTTCGCCGGCCACGCGGCTATTTCCTGAATCGGGGAATCACGTCGCGAGGTGCATCATGGCTGACCTGTCCAGTGAACTGGTGGAAGGATTGAGGGCGAAATTGCGGGGCCGGGCACTGCTGCCGGGCGAGGCGGGCTACGACGAGGCCCGCCAGATCTGGAATGCGATGATCGACCGGCGTCCCGCGCTGATCGTCAAGGCCGCGGGCGCGGCCGATGTCATGGCCACCGTGGCGTTCGCGCGCGACCAGGGTGCGCTGCTTTCGATACGCTCCGGCGGCCACAATATCGGCGGCCATGCGGTGTGCGACGGCGGCATCACACTGGACCTCTCCGCCATGAAGTCGGTCAGGATCGACCCCGTCGCGCAACGCGCCTATGTCGAGCCCGGCGCCACCCTCGCTGACTTCGACCACGAAGCGCAGGCCTTCGGCCTGGCCACGCCGCTCGGCATCAATTCGACCACCGGCGTGGCCGGCCTGACCCTCGGCGGTGGCTTCGGCTGGATCAGCCGCAAATTCGGTACCACGGTCGACAACCTCACCGGCGCGCACGTGGTGACGGCCGACGGCAAGATGCTGCGTGCCAGCGCGGGCGAGCATGCCGACCTGTTCTGGGCCATCCGTGGCGGCGGCGGCAACTTCGGCGTGGTGACGATGTTCGAGTTCGCCCTCCACCCGGTCGGGCCCGAGATCTACGGCGGGCTCATCGTCTACCCGCTGGAGCAGGCTGGTACCGTGCTGCAGGCATTGCGCGACCGCTTTGCCGGCATGCCCGACGATCTGACCGTGTGGGCGGTGCTGCGGCAGGCGCCGCCGCTGCCGTTCCTGCCGCCGGAGACGCACGGCAAGCCCATTGTCGCGCTGGCCATCTGCTATGTCGGTCCGGTGGAGAACGGCCCGCAACTGGTCGCGCCGCTGCGGCAGCTCGGCACGCCCTAYGGCGAGCATGTSGGGCCCATGCCCTTCGCTTCCTGGCAGCAGGCGTTCGATCCGCTGCTGACGCCGGGCGCGCGCAACTACTGGAAATCGCATAACTTCGCCGGGCTCGACGATGGCCTGATCACGCTGCTCACCGACTATGTCGGCAAGCTGCCATCGCCCCATACCGAGATCTTCATCGGCGCCATGGGCGGGCAGACCAACCGCGTGGCGGCGGATGCCACGGCCTATGCCAACCGCGACGCGAACTTCATCATGAACGTGCACGGCCGCTGGACCGACGCGGCGGACGATGATGCTTGCGTGGCCTGGTCGCGCGAGGTCTTCGCGGCAGCGGCGCCGTATTCGCTTGGCACGGTGTACGTCAACTTCCTCACGCAGGAGGAGGGCGATCGCGTCGGTGCGGCCTACGGGCCGAACTATGCGCGGCTCGCCGAGGTGAAGGGGCGCTACGACCCGACAAATCTGTTCCGGCACAACCAGAACATCAAGCCGTCCTGAGGCGACGGACCGCCATGCCACTCGCTTGTCCCGCCCGGGCAGGCGAGTGACGGGGCGTTGTGGAGAAAAATACGCAATTAACGCCCAGGTTTTTTTATCAAACGCCAATCACCTGGCTAGCAGGATCGGCGGGGAGAAGCGGAATGGAGAGCGCGGAGAGGTCCTGGGGGCGGGAGCCCCCTCACTGGGCTGCGTTGCACTGCGCTGCGCTGGGCTGAACCGCACTGCGCCGCACCGAACCGCACCGAACCGCACCTGCCGATTCAAATCAACCGCGCCCCCGGCCACGCCCCGGACATCACGATATTGCGTACCGATTGCCGCACGGTCTGCATGATGTCCCACAGTTCCGGCACGGGCGGCCGGTTGCGTGCCGTGGCCAGCGCCACCTGGCGCGTCACCACGGGATCGACCAGGCGGGCGGAGTGCAGGCGCCCCTGCGCCACACGGTCGGCCACCGCGGCAAACGGCAGCAGCGTGGCGCCGCAGCCGTCTTCCACCAGGCGCATCGATACCGTGTTGGATGCATCGCACTCCAGCGCAAGCTGCAGGGCGGTGCCGGCCCGCGCGGCCAGCGATTCCGCCAGCACGCGCAGGCCGTGCCCGGTGCTCGGCAGGATCAGCGGCACTTCGCCGAGCCGGCGCACGGCAAAGGTCGGGCCGAGGTGGCTCCACGAAGTCGGCGTGACCAGCGTCAGGTCTTCCTCGAGCAGGATGTCGACCTTCAGCGCGCCTTGCTGCTCGGGCAGGTAGAGCAGCGCCACGTCGATCTCCCCGGCGGCGAGCCAGGCCAGCACGGGGCTGGCCAGCCCTTCGACGAAGCGCACCTTGGTGGCGGGAAAGCGCTGCTTGAGCGCGGTGCCGATGCTGGCGAAGGCGGTATTGGCGATGGTGGGCTGCGCGGCGATCACCAGTTGCGTGGGTCCCTGCGCAGATGATGCGCGGATGGCTTCGCGCGCCTCGGCCAGCGTGGATGCGACCTGGCGCGCGTAGACGATCAGCGTCTGCCCGGCTTCGGTCAGTACCACGCCGCGTCCGCTGCGGTGGAACAGGCGGGTGTCCAGCGCGGCTTCCAGGCGCGCGATCTGCCGGCTGACGGTGGACTGGTCGGCCCCCAGCTCCAGCGCCGCCCGCGAGATGCTCTGGGTGTTGGCCACGCAGACGAAGCAGGCCAGGTCTTCCGAGTTCAGCGCGTTGCTTGTCATCGGGGACCCGTGGCCTTTCCCTTCGCGCGCGCCATCAGCCCTTGGCCGGCTTGTCGCCGATGGCGTGGCCGGACATATGCTCGAGCGCGCGCACCAGCCCGGAGTGGTCCCACTTGGCACCGCCGAGCGCGCCACAGACATTGAACAGCTGCTGGCAGGAGGCGGTATTGGGCAGGCTCACGCCCAGCTTGTGCGCGGTGGACAGCGCCAGGTTCAGGTCCTTCTGGTGCAGTTCGATGCGGAAACCCGGGTCGAAGGTGCGCTTGATCATGCGCTCGCCGTGCACTTCGAGGATGCGCGAGCTGGCAAAACCGCCCATCAGTGCCTCGCGCACGCGAGCCGGATCGGCGCCGGCCTTGGCGGCCAGCACCAGGGCTTCGCCCACGGCCTCGATGGTGAGCGCCACGATGACCTGGTTGGCGACCTTGGCTACCTGGCCGTCGCCTACGGCGCCCACCAGCGTGATGTTCTTGCCCATCAGCTTGAGCAAGGGCAGCACGCGGTCGTACACGTCCTGCTTGCCGCCGGCCATGATCGACAGCGTGGCGGCCTTGGCGCCGACTTCGCCGCCGGATACCGGGCCGTCCACGTAGTCGCAGCCCAGCGCCTCGATCTTGCCCGCGAACACGCGCGTCTCGATGGGCGAGATGGAGCTCATGTCGACCACCGTCTTGCCCTTGGAGAGGCCTTGCGCCACGCCGTTCTCGCCGAACAGCACGCGCTCCACGTCGGGCGTGTCGGGCAGCATCAGGAAAATGATCTCGCTCTGGCGTGCCACCTCGGCGGCATCGGCGCAGGCTTGCGCGCCGGCGTCCAGCAGGGCCTTGGGCGCACCGCTGCGCGAATGCACGTAGAGCGTATGGCCGCCGGCGACCAGGTGTTGCGCCATCGGCGTGCCCATCACGCCCAGTCCGATGAATCCGATCTTGCTCATGTCAGTCCTCTCTTCATGTGCGCCGCGCCGGGGCGCGGCGCAGCGTCAGGTTGTTGCCGTGCCTCAGGCGGCGAAGCGGTCGCGCAGCGCCTGCGTGGCATTGCGGAAGATATTCTGGTCCAGGCCCACCGCCACGAAGGCCGCGCCCATGTCGAGATAGCGGCGCGCGTCGGCTTCCACCGGGGTCAGCGTACCCACGGCCTTGCCGGCCTGCCTGGCGGCCTCGAAGATGCGAGCCACCTGCGCCTGCACTTCGGGGTGGTTCGGGTTRCCGAGGTGCCCGCAGGCAGCAGCCAGGTCGGATGGCCCGATGAATATGCCATCCACGCCATCCACCGCGCAGATTGCCTCCACCGCGTCCACGCCTTTCTGGCTCTCGATCTGCACCAGCACGCAGATATTGTCGTTGATCTGGCTGAAGTACTCCGGCACGGTACCGTAGCGGTTGCTGCGCTGGACCATCGACACGCCGCGCACGCCGGCTGGCGGGTAGCGCGTGGCGCTGACCGCGCGCGCGGCCTGCTCGGCGCTTTCCACGAACGGGATCAGGAAATTATAGAAGCCGATATCCAGCAGGCGCTTCATCAGCACCGGGTCGTTCACGGGCGGGCGCACCACCGGCGCGCTCACGCTGCCTTGCAGGGCCATCAGCTGCGGGATGAAGGTCAGCACGTCGTTGGGCGAATGCTCGCCGTCGAGCAGCAGCCAGTCGAAGCCGGCCAGGCCCAGGATCTCGGTGGTGGTGGCGTTGCCCAGCGAGCACCAGCAGCCGATCAGGCGCTTGCGCGCCAGGATGTCGGCGCGGAAGCGGTTGGGCAGGGGGGAGGGCAGCAGCGAGTTTGGCAGCGATGGCATGAGGGCAATGTTTCCTGGATCAGTAGGTGCGATAGGGGGCCGCCGGGCGGGGCGTCAGCCGGTGATGCCGATTTGCCACGGCGCGAATTCGTGGTCGCCCAGGCCGAGCAGCTCGCTCTTGGTGCGCAGCCCCGAGGCCGCGGCGAGAATCTGCGCGAAGATCCGCTCGCCCATCTGCCCGATGGTCGCGGTGCCGTCGAGGATCTCGCCGCAGTTGATGTCCATGTCTTCCTCCAGCCGGCGGTACATCGGCGAATTGGTGGCGAGCTTGAGCGAGGGCACCGGCTTGGCGCCGAACATCGAGCCGCGGCCGGTGGTGAAGCAGATCAGGTTGGCGCCGCTGGCGATCTGGCCGGTAGCGGAAACCGGGTCGAAGCCAGGCGAATCCATGAAGACAAAGCCCTTCTGCGTGATGGGCTCGGCATAGCGGTACACGCCCATCAGCGGCCCGGTGCCGCCTTTCATGGATGAACCCAGCGATTTCTCGAAGATATTGGCCAGCCCGCCGGCCTGGTTGCCCGGGCTCACGCGGCCGTTGATCTGCACGTCGCGGCCGACGGCGTAGACATCCTTCCACCAGCGGATGCGTTCGACCAGTTTCTCGCCCACCTCGCGGCTGGCCGCGCGGCGCGTCAGCGTGTGCTCCACGCCGTAGATCTCCGGCGTCTCGGACAGGATCGCGGTGCCGCCGTGGCGCACCAGGATATCCATGGCCGCGCCCAGTGCCGGGTTGGCGGTGATCGAAGAGAAGCTGTCCGAGCCGCCGCACTGCAGCCCGATGCTCAGATGGCTGGCCGACACGGGCTGGCGCGCCACGCGGTTGGCATCGGGCAGCAGTGACTGCACCGCGGCCACGCCGGCGGCGATGGTCTTGCGGGTGCCGCCGGTGTCCTGCATGGTGAAGGCGTGCAGGCGCGGGCCGGTTTCCAGCCCTTCTGCCTTGAGCAGGGCATTCACCTGGTTGCGCTCGCAGCCCAGTCCCACCACCAGCACCGCGGCCAGGTTGGGGTGGCGCATATAGCCGGCCAGGGTCCGCTGCAGCATGGCCATCGGCTCGCCGCTCATTTCCATGCCGCAGCCGGTGCTGTGGGCAAAGGCCACCACGCCGTCCACATTGGGGTAGCCGGCCAGGCGCTCAGGCGTGAACCACTCGGCGATCTTGTGCACCACGGTGGCGGAGCAGTTGACGGTGGCCACCACGCCGATGAAGTTGCGCGTGGCCACCCGGCCGTCGTCGCGCACGATGCCGTCGAAGGTGGCCTGCTCGGCCTCGGGCAGCATGGCCACGGGAACGAAATCGCGCGCGTGCGCATAGTCGCGGTCGAACTCGCGGAATTCGATATTGTGGCCGGACACCAGGGTGCCCGGCGCGATATCGGCGCCGGCAAAACCGATCGTCGTGTTGTACTTCAGGATCGGCTCGCCCCTGGCGATCGGGCGCGCGGCGATCTTGTAGCCGGCCGGCACCTGGCTGCGGATGGTGAAGGCCTCGCCCGGCACGGGCATGCCGATGCCGAGCTCGGTGCGGGCGATCAGCACATTGTCCTGCGCATGCAGGCGGATCACCGGGGCGGCGGGGGCGTGCGGGGCGGCTTGGCTGGTGGCGGTCACTGCGTCTCCTGTGGGCGTCTTCACTGATTGTCTGCGTGGCCCTTCGTTGCAGCCGTGCCGCGCGCCCCGGGGGCAGGCATGCGGCACGGCCCCGAGGCCATCGGTGCTGCGTTCTTTCCCGCGGTGCGGGGCTACTTGCCCTCTACGACCTGCTTGGCGAAGCTGGCGCGTTCCATTTCCACCACGTCCACGCTGACCTGCACGCCTTCGCCGGACTGGTCGCGGCGAACCTGTTCAGCGATCACCTCGCAGATCGCCTTGGCGAGCGCCTGCCGCACCGCCAGCTCGCGGCCGTCGAGGATGCGCAGCGTCGCGTGCACGAAGGCGCGCTCGCGCGCCTCGGTGCCCTGGCGGAACGAAGTCAGCACGATGCAGCGCGACTTGATGTCCGCCTCGCCGAACTGGCCGGAATCCAGCAGGGCGGCGTTGGCCTGGTCCATCAGCTCTTCCTGGGAGCAGGCCAGCCGGGTGTTTTCGGTGATTTCGATGGTGAGATGCGGCATGGGGCTCCGGATGATGGTTGGCTGGATGGGAGCGCGCTGCGCTCAATGCGCCGCGAGGCGCGACAGCGCGCCGGGCGATTCGCCGCGCGCGGCCTGCACGCGGGCCGCGGCGTCGTCGAGTTGCGCCAGCGTGCCGCTGTCGATGGGAATGAATTCGGCGCGGGCGCGGCGCCAGGCGCGCTCGGGCTCGCCGGGCAGCAAGATGGCGTCGGTGCCGGGCTGCAGCGGCGAGGAGCGGATCCAGTCGACGAAAGCCTGCACCTCATGACCGAAGGTGGTGCTGCTGCCCAGCCGCGCGGGATCGAACACGATGGCCAGCATATTGTTCCAGACCGCATGCTCGTGGGTCAGCGTCTCGGGGCGGATGGTATGCCCGCCGGTGACCGCGGCGCCGAGCAGCTCGCACATCACCGCCAGCACATAGCCCTTGTGTTCGCCGAAGGAGCGCAGCGCGCCCTGCGCTTCGCCAGCGGGCGGGAACATCACGGCAGGATCGTCGGTGGGATGGCCTGCGGCATCCAGCAGGCTGCCCGGTGGCACCTGCACGCCCTTGTTGTTGGCCACGCGCACCTTGCCCAGCGCGATCGCGCTGGTGGCGAAGTCCATCACCAGCGGCTCGGCCCCCGCCACGGGCACGCCGACGGTGAAGGGGTTGGTGCCGTAGCGCGCCTCGTAGCCGCCATGCGGCGCCACGATGGGCTTGGACAACACGTTGACGAAGTGGATCGAGATCATGCCCGCGGCGGCAGCCTGCTCGGCCCAGTGGCCGACCCGGCCAAGGTGGTGCGAGCGGCGCAGCCCCAGCACGCACACGCCGTGCTCGCGCGCGCGGTCGATGGCCAGGGCCATCGCTTCCTCGGTCACCGCCTGGCCCATGCCGCGGTTGCCGTCCAGGCTGAGGATGCCGCCGGCCTCGTGCACCACGCTCACGTGCTGGTTGAGCTGGAGCTGCTCGCCCAGCCACGACAGTACGTACTTGGGGATCATGCCCACGCCGTGCGAATCGTGCCCGGACAGGTTGGCGCCGACCAGATGGTCGGCGGTCAGGCGGGCTTCGCGCGCGTCGGAGCCGGCGGCAAGCCAGAGGTCGGTCACCCACTGGTGCAGGGCGGCGGTCGGGATACGGTGTTCACTCATGGGATCAATGGGATCAGGTAGCGTGAATAAGCGTGCGGGGGGAGGCCGGCGCAGGCAACGGCAGGGCA
Organism: Cupriavidus sp. 05N38; assembly: GCF_056397345.1. Classification (NCBI taxonomy): domain Bacteria; kingdom Pseudomonadati; phylum Pseudomonadota; class Betaproteobacteria; order Burkholderiales; family Burkholderiaceae; genus Cupriavidus; species Cupriavidus sp. 05N38. Next base: position 66,257 of record NZ_JBFTNF010000027.1, on the reverse strand, counting down.
GGGGTCAGGCAAGTGCGGCCACCATCATAAGCCGCCGGGCCCCGCTTGGGTACCCGGCATTCGGAGCGAGTCATGCACAAACCAGTCCACTGCATCATTCTGGCCGGATGTCGGCGCTCTTGATCAGCTTTGCCCATTTCGCCACTTCGCTCTTCTGGAATGCGCCCAGTTCCGCCGGGCCCGCGCCGGACGGCTCGATGCCCAGCGTGGCGAAGCGCGCGCGCATCTCCGGTTCCTGGATGATCTTGCCGATGTCGGCGCCGAGCCGGTTGACGATGGGCTGCGGCGTGCCGGCCGGGGCGAACACCGCCTGCCAGGACACGATCTCGTAGCCGGCCAGCCTGGGCCCGCCCGCCTCGGCGATGGTCGGTACGTCGGGCAGTTCGCGCGAGCGCTTGCCCGCCGTGGTGGCCAGCGCACGGAACTTGCCAGCCTGGATCATCGGCATGGCGGCCACGCTGTTCTCGAACAGTACGTCGACCTGGCTGCCCAGCAGGGCCTGCACCGCCGGTCCGCTGCCTTTGTATGGCACATGGAGCAGCTTCACGCCCGCCATGGTGGAGAACAGCTCGCCGGCGAGGTGCTGGGAGGTACCGTTGCCTGCCGAACCGAACGAAACGGTGCCCGGCTTGGCCCTGGCCGCGGCGATCACGTCCTGCACGCTCTTCCAGGGACTGCTGGTGTTGACCACCAGCAGGTTGGGCAGCGTGCCGATCAGCGCCACCGGCTTGAAGTCCTTGATCGGGTCATAGGGCATCTTGGGATACAGGCTCACATTGATCGAGTGCGAGCTGATGGTGCCGCCGACCAGCGTATAGCCGTCCGGCGCGGCCTTGGCGACATAGTCCGAGCCGATATTGCCGCCAGCGCCGGCGCGGTTCTCCACCACCACCGGCTGGCCGATCATCTGCGACAGGCGCTGGCCGATCAGGCGGCCCAGCACATCGGTGGTGCCGCCCGCGGCGAAGGGCACCACGTAGTTGACGGGCTTGGTGGGCCAGGCATCCTGCGCATGGGCCGGGCCGGCCATGGCCAGCATGCCGAGGGTGCCGAGCGCACCCAGCGCGCAGCGCCACAAGGTTTGCGCACGGTGCGGGCCGGCCGGGGTTGCCGCGTGGGAACGGGCCGGCCGGAGGGGCCGAAGGTACATGGGCATATCCTGGTCTCCTGACTTCGTTGTCTGGCATCCTCCTTTCCGCTGCCGGCCGCGCACCGCTATGATCAGGCAGGCGGCGCATGGGGCAGGGCGGGATCGCCTTGGCCACAATCTACACGCGCGCGGGATCGTCCAGCCTTGCGTTTTACGCATAGCAGAAATGCGCCTTATGCCAGGCGCGCAAGGCGGGGCGGCCATAACAATCGCTACATTGCCCGCCGCGCTGCTGCCCACTGCTTGCCGCGCCGCAACACCGGCCCCCCGTGCCGCCAGGCCCCGAACCGACTGCAGTGCACCAATTCAAGATCGACATGACCAATACTCCTGCTGCTGCCACCGCGTCCCCTAACCCCGCGCCTGCCCGTACCGGCGGCCGCGTCCTGGTGGATGCCCTGCGCATCCATGGTGCCGAGCGCATCTTCTGCGTGCCGGGCGAGAGCTTCCTCGACGTGCTCGACGCCCTGCATGACCAGCCGGCCATCGACCTGATCGTCTGCAAGCACGAGGGCGCCGCCGCCAACATGGCCGAGGCCGACGGCAAGCTCACCGGCCGTCCGGGCATCTGCTTCGTCACGCGCGGCCCGGGCGCCACCCATGCCAGCATCGGCGTGCATATCGCCGCCCAGGACTCCACGCCCATGCTGCTGTTCGTCGGCCAGATCGCGCGCGGCCACAAGGGGCGCGAGGCATTCCAGGAAGTGGACTACGGCGCCATGTTCGGCTCCATCGCCAAGTGGGTGGTGGAGATCGAGGATCCCGCGCGCATCCCGGAACTGGTGGCGCGCGCGTTTCGCTGCGCCACATCGGGCCGCCCCGGGCCGGTGGTGATCTCGCTGCCCGAGGACGTGCTGGACGGCCTGTGCGAGGTTGCCGACACCGCGCCCTACCAGCCGGCCGTAGCCGCGCCGCGCGCGGCCGATGCCGATGCCCTCGGCGCGCTGCTGGCAGGCGCGCAGCGCCCGCTCGTGATCGCCGGCGGCGCCAACTGGACCGCCCAGGCAGCGGCGGACTTCGCCGCCTTCGTGCAGCGCTGGGACCTGCCGGTGGCATGCGCGTTCCGCCGCCAGGACGTGTTCGACAACCGCGATCCGCACTATGTGGGTCACCTGAGCCTGGGGGTGAATCCCGCGCTGGCCGAGCGCGTGCGCACCGCCGACGTCATCCTCGCCTTCGGCACGCGCCTGGGCGATATCGCCACCGACGGCTACACCCTGCTGGATGTGCCCACGCCGCGTCAGCGCCTGATCCATGTGCATGCCGACAGCGCCGAGCTTGGCCGCGTCTACCAGCCCGAACTGGCCATCCAGGCCGGCATCGGGCCCGGCGCCGCCATGCTGGCCGCGCTGCCGGCACCCGCGAGCGTGGCCTGGGGCGACTGGACCGGCGCCGCGCGCGCCGCGCACATAGCCTTCGTCATGCCGGGCAAGCCGCACCCGGAACTCAGTGGCGTGGACATGACCGCCGTGGTCGATCATCTCAACCAGACCCTGCCGGCCGATGCCGTGCTCAGCAACGGCGCGGGCAACTACACGGTCTGGCTGCACCGCTACTATGCCTACCGCCAGCCGCGCACGGAGCTCGCGCCGACTTGCGGCGCCATGGGCTACGGCCTGCCCGCGGCCATCGCCGCCAAGCTGCGCGACCCGCAGCGCACGGTGGTGTGCTTTGCCGGCGACGGCTGCTTCCTGATGTACCCACAGGAGATCGCCACGGCCGCCGCCTACGGCGCCAACCTGATCGTGGTGCTGGTCAACAACGGCATGTACGGCACCATCCGCATGCACCAGGAAAAACGCTATCCGGGCCGCGTCAGCGGCACCGATATTCCCAGCCCGGATTTCGTGGCGATGGCGCAGTCCTGCGGCGCCTGGGCCGAGCGCGTGACGCGCACGGAAGACTTCGCCGCGGCATTCGAGCGGGCCCGGGCGGCAGGCAAGCCGGCGGTGCTCGAGCTGACGACCGACCCGCGCCAGATCACGCCGGCCATGCGCATCGCGGGTTGAGGACGGCGGCGCTGCCTGGCCGCGAGAGCGCTCCCGGCCAGCGGTCCCCGGACCTGCAAAAGACATAAGACCGAAGACCGAAGACCGAAGATACAAGACGCATCACATAAGACGCATCACATAAGACAGACGACGAGAAACAGGAGACACAGCATGACCGAAGCCACGCTGGACGGCCTGCGCAGCCGGTTCTCCGGCCGCCTGCTGACCGCGCCCGACGACACCGCGCCCTTCCTGACYGACTGGCGCCGCAACTTCACCGGCCGCGCGCTGGCCGTGGCGCAACCGGATACGACGGCAGACGTGGCGGCCATCGTGCGGTGGTGCGCGGCGCTTGGCGTGCCGCTGGTGCCGCAGGGCGGCAATACCGGCATGGTGGGGGGCGCGGTACCCGATGGCGACGGTCGTGCCCTGGTGCTGTCCACCGCCCGGCTGAACCGCATCCGCGACATCGATCCGCTCAACAACACGCTGACCGCCGAGGCCGGCTGCATCCTGGCCAATGTCCAGCAGGCAGCGCAGGAGGCGGACCGCCTGTATCCGCTGTCGCTCGGCGCCGAAGGCAGTTGCACCATCGGCGGCAACCTCGCCAGCAATGCCGGCGGCGTGCAGGTGCTGCGTTACGGCAACACGCGCGAGCTGTGCCTGGGCCTGGAAGTGGTGACGCCCGACGGCGAGATCTGGGACGGCCTGCGCGGCCTGCGCAAGGACAACACCGGCTACGACCTGAAGCAGCTCTTCATCGGCGCGGAAGGCACGCTCGGCGTGATCACCGCCGCCACCCTGAAGCTCTATCCGCGTCCGGCCGCGCGCATGACCGCGCTGGCCGCCGTGAGCGACCCGCACGCGGCGCTGCGCCTGCTTGAACTGGCCCAGCGCCGCCTGGCCGCCACGCTGACCGCCTTCGAACTGATGAGCGGCGCCTGCATGGCGCTGGTGGCGCAGTATTTTCCCGACTGCCGCGCACCGTTCGACCAGGACCATCCGTGGTACGTGCTGCTTGAAAGCAGCGATCCGCACAGCGAGGGGCACGCCACGCAGGCCTTCGGCGAGCTGATGGAAGAAGCGTTCGAAGCCGGCATCGTGGCGGACGCCGCCATCGCCGCCTCGCTGGCGCAGTCCGACGGGCTCTGGCGCATCCGCCACCATTTGCCCGAGGCGCAGTCGATGGATGGGGGCGACAACATCAAGCACGATATCTCGGTGCCCATCTCGGCCATCGCGACGTTCATCGAGCGTACCAGCGCCGAGATCGTGGCGGCCCATCCGGGCGCACGCGTACTGGCCTTCGGCCACCTCGGCGACGGCAACCTGCATTACAACGTCAGTGCGCCGCGCGGCGTGCCGCAGGCGCCATTCGTGCAGGCCAGCGGCGCGGCCATCAGCGCGCTGGTGTATGAGGCTGTGGATCGCGTGCGCGGCTCGCTCTCGGCCGAGCACGGCATCGGCCAGCTCAAGGTCGACAAGAACGCGCACTACAAGTCCGCGGTCGAGATGGCCCTGATGCAGAAGATCAAGCACGCACTGGACCCGCACGGCCTGATGAACCCGGGCCGGCTGCTGCCGCCGCCCGACGCGCAGTACTGAGCAACGAAGAAAGCCCGGCAAGCCCGAAAAAAACAAGATCACCAAGATCGACAGAATCAACTAGGTCAAGAGGAGACATAGATGCAAGATGCGAAGCTCAAGCGCGGCCGCCGCCCGATGCTGCTGGCCCTGGCCGCGCTGGCCGCCACCACCGTCTGCGGCGTGCTGCCCGCGCAGGCCGAGACCTGGCCGTCCAAGCCGATCCGCCTGATCGTGCCGTTCRCCGCCGGCGGCAATACCGACATCGTGGCGCGCCTGGTCGCGCGCGACCTGCAAAAGGCGCTCGGACAGCCGGTGGTGGTGGAGAACCGTCCCGGCGCATCGGGCAATATCGGCGCCGACATGGTCGCCAAGTCCGCCCCGGACGGCTATACGCTGCTGATGGGCACGGTCGGTACCAACGCCATCAACGCCAGCTTCTACCGCAAGATGCCCTATGACACGGTCAAGGACTTCGCCGCGGTGGCGATGATCGCCTCGGTGCCGAATATCCTCGTGGTCAATCCCGGCGTGCCCGCCAACAACGTCAAGGAACTCACCCAGTACGTCAAGCAGGCCAACGGCAAGACCACCTTTGCCTCGTCCGGCACCGGCACTTCGATCCACCYGTCGGGCGAGCTGTACAAGGTCATGACCGGTGTCTCGATGGTGCACGTGCCCTACAAAGGCAGCGCCCCTGCGGTGACCGACCTGATGGGCGGCCAGGTGCAGCTGATGTTCGACAACGCGCCGACCTCGCTGCCCTTCGTCAAGGCCGGCAAGCTCAAGGCGCTGGCGGTCACCGGAGCGCACCGCATGAGCGCGCTGCCCAAGGTGCCCACCATGGAGGAAGCCGGGTTGCCGGGCTTTATCACCGGCTCATGGTTTGGCGTGTTCGCGCCGGCCCGCACGCCGCGCGAGATCGTGACCCGCCTGAGCGACATCATCATGGCCGCCTCGGCCCGGCCCGATTTCCGCGAAGCGCTGGTGACCGCCGGCGCCGATCCGGATCCGAAACCCGCGGCCGAGTTCCAGGCCTTCTCGCTGGCGGAGAAGGTCCGCTGGGAGAAAGTCGTCAAGGCCGCCGGCGTGTCGGTGGACGAATAAGCAGGACACCGGCGCGCGGCGCCGGGCGCAGAACTTCATCGAGGAACCCTTCAACATGAGCAATCCAGCCCCAGCCACTTCGCGACACGACGCCACCGCACTGCGGCTCATGGCGCAGGCCATGTTCGTGCGCGCCGGCATGCCGGAAGACCGCGCGGCCGATGTCGCCGCCATCCTGATCGAAGCCGACCTGATGGGGCACGACACCCACGGCCTGCAACTGCTGCCGACCTACCTGGCGGAGATAGAAAGCGGCAGCATGGCCGTCAACGAAGACTACGAGGTGATCTCCGAGCGCGCCGCCGTTGCCACCTGGGACGGCAAGCGCCTGCCCGGGCCCTGGCTGACCCTGCGCGCGATGGAGAGCGCGATGGCGCGCGCGCGCGACTACGGCACCGGGACCGTTACCATCCGCCGCTCGCACCATATCGCCTGCCTGGCCGCCTACCTCGAGCGCGCCACGCAGGCAGGCCTGGTCATGCTGCTGTTCTCGTCGGCGCCGGGCGCCGCCACGGTGGCGCCGTTCGGCGGCACCCGCCCGATATTCTCGCCGAGCCCGCTGGCGGTCGGTTTCCCGACGCCGCAAGGTCCGGTGCTGATCGATGTTTCCACCTCCATCACTACCAACGGCCTCACCGGGCGCCTGTACAAGGAAGGCAAGCGCCTGCCGCATCCCTGGCTGATCGACGAGCACGGCAATGCCAGCGACGACCCGGCGGTGCTGTTTCCCCCGCATGCCGGGTCGATCCTGCCGCTGGGCGGGCTCGATGCCGGGCACAAGGGCTTTGCCCTCTCGCTGATGGTGGAGTCGCTGACCGCCGGCCTGAGCGGCCATGGCCGCGACGACCCGGGCAAGCGCTGGGGCAATACGGTATTCCTGCAGATTCTGGACCCCGCCGCCTTTGCCGGCGAGGAAGCCTTCGCCACGCAAATGGGCTGGGTGGCGCGCGCCTGCACCGACAACCCGCCGCGGCCCGGCGTCGACCGCGTGCGCCTGCCGGGGCAGGGCGCGCTGGAGCGCAAGACGCGCCAGCTGCGCGATGGCGTGGCGCTCAATCCGGCGATCCTGCCGCAACTGGCACCGTGGCTGGAAAAGTACGGGATGGCGGCGCCCGAGGCACTGGCCTGACGCCGGTGTGCTGGCCCCGGGCCGGCGCCTTGCGGTAAGCTCGCGGAAACCAACCTTCGCGCGCCGCCGGTCACCGCCTATCCTATGCAAGCTTTCAGCCTGGATCTGTTCGTCAGACTTCTCTGCGGCCTGCTGTGCGGGGTGTTGATCGGGCTCGACCGCAACCTGCGTGGCAAGGCAGCGGGTGCGCGCACGCTCGGACTGGTCTCCCTTGGCGCGGCTACGGCGGTGTGCCTGGTGACGGTGGCGGGCCATCCTCCCGACGCCATGTCGCGCGTGCTGCAAGGCTTGCTCACGGGGATCGGCTTTCTGGGCGTGGGAGTGATCTCCCGCCACAGTAGTGACGACAAGCCCCAGGGCCTGACCACGGCGGCGGCGATCTGGCTGGCCGCCATCATCGGTGCCGCCTGCGGAGCGGGGTATTTCGCCATCGTGGCGATGGCGCTTGGCCTGGGCCTGGTGCTGCTGCTGGTGGGCGGGCGTTTCGAGCGCACGCTGCACAGGCGGCTGCTGCACGAAGAGGCCGGGTTGCCGCCTACCCCCAAGGTCCATCGCAACGGCGGCGCGCATGCCGACGCGGACGGGCAGAAACGCCAGGCCCCGCCCGGGCTGGACGAGAGCTGAACAGCGCCCGGCGCGGCATTGGCCTCAGCGCGCCTGCGCGCGCAGCGCGGCTTCGATGCCGCGGATGCTCTCTACCAGCAGCGGACGCACCGTTTCCAATAGCATGGCCGCCGGCACGATGGCGGTGGGGCCGCTGCACGACAAGGTCATCGGCGGCAGCGCGGGTCCCGGGCGGAAAGCCGCAGCAATCGAATTGATATCGGGCAGCCACTCGCCAAAGGACGTGGTGCAGCCCAGCCGCTGCACCTCGGTGCGGCTATGCGCGACGATGGCATCGGCGCGCTCGCTGTCGAGTCCGTCCTGCCTGCGGAAGGCGGACAGCGCCTGTTTCTGCTCGGCCGGGGGCAGCGCTTCGAGGTAGGCGCGTCCCGCCGCGGTGGTCAGGCCGGAGATGCGCGTGCCCACCGCGACCCGCAAGGTCAGGTAAGACTCGGACTGGCAGTTCTCGTAGATCAGCATCTGCGCGCGGTCGCGCACGATCAGCGAGGTCACGCCCTGGGACAGGTCGGCCAGTTCCCGCATATACGGCCGCACCACGTCGAGCACGTCCGCGCCTTGCTGCGCCGCGGGCGCCAGGGCCAGCGCGGAGCTGCCCAGCTGGTACTTGGCCTGCTCGGGGTCCAGGCGCAGGTAGCCCAGTTCGGTCAGCGTATGGGTCAGCCGCGATACCGTGGACTTGGGCAAGCCGCAGCGCTGGGCCAGCTCGGCATTGCCAAGTCGCGTCTCGTAGCTGCGGAAACAGGCCAGCACATCGAGGCCACGCGCCAGCGCGGTGACGAAATGCCGGTCTTCCTTTTGCTGGGCGGCATCTTCTGGCAGCGGCGCTTGCATGCGGTATGCCTCGGTTGTCTGTGACGGCGCGTGATCAGCCGGCGCCGGCGAGCATCTCGCGCAGCTTTGCCTTGAGGATCTTGCCGGAGGGCGCGGCCGGCAGGTGGGCCACGATCCTGACCTCCGCCGGCATCTTGTACGGCGACAGGCGTTCGCGCAGGAAGGTACGCAGCGCGGCCTGGTCCAGCGCCATGCCGTCGCGCACCTCGACAAAGGCGATCACTTCCTCGTTGCCTTCCACCGTGCGCCCGACCACGGCCGATTGCAGCACCGCCGGGAACGCGTTGATCGATTGCTCGACTTCTTCCGGATAGACGTTGAAGCCCGAGTGGATGATGATTTCCTTGGACCGCCCCACGATGGAAACGGCACCGTCGGCATCGATGCGCGCCAGGTCGCCGGTATGCAGCCAGCCGTCGGCGTCGATCACCTGCGCGGTGAGGTCGGGGCGGCGATAGTAGCCCTTCATCACGTTCGGGCCGCGCACCAGCAGCTCGCCGCTGCCGTCAGGCAGCGGATCGCCCAGGCGGATTTCCACTTCGGGCACCACGGGGCCCACCGAGCAGTCGCTGCGCGGGGCTTCCACGCGCGTCTGGCATACCGTGGGCGAGGTTTCGGTCATGCCGTAGCCGTTGTGCAGGACGATGCCGAAGCTGCTCTCGAACGCCGACTTGAGCGAAGCCGCCAGCGGCGCGCCGCCGGACTGCGCCATGCGCAGCGCGGGTGCCCGCAGCGGGGTGTCCTGCGCACGGCTCCACTCGATCAGCTTGGCGTACATGGCCGGCACGCCGTGCAGCACGGTGAGTTGCAGGTCGGCGAGCGCATGGGCGAGCTTCTCCGGGCGGAAGCGCGGCTCGTAGAAGACCGTGGCGCCGTTGGACAGCGGCCCGACCAGCAGCACCGACAAGCCGTACACGTGCGAGATCGGCAGCACGCCGTAGATGCGGTCGCCCGGCTGCACGCGCGCCTGCAGGCGGTTGGAGCGGCCAATGAACATCAGGTTGGCATGGGTGAGCATGACGGCCTTGGAGGCCCCGGTGGTGCCGGTGGTGTAGATCAGCGCGGCGACCTGGTCGCGCGCCGCCGCCTCGACCGGCTCGGCCACGGCATTCTGGTTCACGGCGCCGGCCAGCAGAGCGCCCGCGTGCGGCCATTGCAGCGGCTGCGCGCCACGCGCCAGGCCGTGCTCGCGCGCTTCGGGGTGGGCGCTGTCGAGGTATAGCGCGACGCGCGCGCCGGCATGCTCGATGATGTTGTCGATCTCGCGCGGCGAGAGGCGGGCGTTGACCGGCACCGCCCACGCATCGAGCGAGCTGAGCGCGAGAATCAGCACCGCGCAGCCCACGCTGTTTTCCGTCACAAGCACCACGCGGTCGCCGCCGCGCACGCCCAGGTCCGCCAGGGAACGCGCGGTTTCGGCGATAGCCCCGTCCAGTTCGCCGTAGCGCAGGGACCGCTCGGCATCCATCAGCGCGACACGCTCGGGGTGGCTGCGGACCCACGGGGCGATGGTCTGGTGCAGGCGGGTGAACGAGGCGGTGGCTTGGGAAGCGTCGGCGCGCGGGGAAACTGCCGGCGCGGGCGCGCCAGACGTGGGGGTGCTGCTCATTGCGGTCTCCGGTAAGGCTTCCGGCGTGGCCGCCGGATTTGTTCGATGGCGGCATACTCCCACCGATCGCCTCGCCCGTCAACTGCACTGTGGAATGACTGTTCTGCAGTGCAGAACAGTCATGATCAGGACAACGATCGGCCGCCGGCCCTCAGAAGCGGAAGCGCGCCACGCCTGCCGACAGCGCCGCGGCCTGCGCATCCAGGCTTGCGGCCTGCTCTGCCACCGCCTCCACCAGGCCGGCGTTCTGCCGGCTGGTCTGGTCCAGTTGCGCCACCGCTTCGCCCACGCCGCGGATGCCGCGGGCCTGCTCGTCGGCCACCCCGCACAGCCGCTCGGCCAGCGCATGGCTCTGGCCTACCGCCTGCTCGATACCGCCCATCGCGCTGACGACCTGCTGGCTTAGCCGCGCGCCGCGCCCGATCTCCGCGGTGGTCTGGGCGATGGTGTCGCGGATCTCGCGTGCCGATGTGGCGCTGCGCTGGGCCAGTCCGCGCACTTCCTGCGCCACCACCGCGAAGCCGCGTCCGGCGGCGCCCGCGCGGGCCGCTTCGACAGCGGCATTGAGCGCGAGGATATTGGTCTGGAAGGCAATGCTCTCGATCACCGACACCATTTCCGCCACGCTGCGCGAATGCCCGTGCACGGCATCCATGGCCCCGCTCATGTCGTTGACCACGGCCATGCCTGCCTCGGTCGCCTGACGTGCAAGGCGCGCCATTTCGCTGGACTCGGTGGCTTGTTCGCGGGCTTGTCCCACCAGGGTGGTCAGGCGGGCGACGCTGTCGGCGGCGGCGGCCAGCGCGCTGGCCTGCATGGCGGTACGGCGCGACAAGTCCTGGTTGCCGCCGGCAATGCCTTCGCTGGTGGCGGCGATCTCCCGCGCGTGATGCTGGATATCCTCCAGCACGCCGGCCAGCTGGTCGCGCATGCGGGCCAGCAGGCTCATCAGGCTGCGCTCGTCGCCACGGCGCAGCGGCACGGCCTGCTGAAGGTCGCCGGAGGCGATGCGGCTGGCGACCCTGGCGGCATCCGCAGGCTCGCCGCCGAGCTCGGACAGCAGCAGGCGCGCGGCGAACCAGGCCAGCGCGGCGGCGGCGCCCAGGCTGGCCAGCAGCATCGCCGCCATCACGGTCTGCGCGCGCAGCTGGCTGGCGGCCACCGCCGCCACGGTAGCCGCGGCCTGGCTTTCCTGCAGCTTGCGCGCGGCCTCGACCACGGTGCCCAGCTTCTGCAGCTGCTCGCCGAGGAAATGGCCGTCCACCGACACAGCGCTGTCGAACTGCAGCGCGTCGAGCGGCTGCTTGCGCAGCAACGCCACATAGTCGCCCAGCAGCCTGGCGGCGGCGTCGCGTTCCTGTTGCAGCGCCGGCGCCTGCCGTGGCGCGGCGGCGCGGACCACCGTCAAGGCCTGGTCAAGCCCGGAGAGGGCGTGTTCGATATCCCTGGCGGCGTCGTCCCGCTCGCTGCCGCTGGTGGCCAGGGTCAGGGCGAGCTGGGCGCGATCCAGCCGCGCCAGTGCCGCCTGGGCGCGTTCGGCGGAAATGGCGCCCTGCATGTCGCGCTGGTAGAGGGTGTCGGTCATCTGCTTGACCGAGCCGAGGCTGAAGATACCTGTCAGCCCGACCGCTGCGCCGAACACGTAGACCAGGGCGAAGGCCGCGCACATGCGCGCGGCGAGCGGCAGCCGGCCAAGGCAGGCGGGCAAGCGCAGGCCCGCGCGGCGCGGGGCCTTCAGTTGGATGGTTTGCGACACTGTGAGGCTCCGATGGACCTGGCGGTCCGCATGCTGACCCTGGGGCACCGCCTTCCAGCCCGGCCAGGCCGGGGCCGCTGGCGGCGGATTCGTTGTGTGCGCATGCTCGGATACCAATGTGACGGAACCATGACATCCCGACACAGCCACAGGGTAATCCCCATTGTCACAATGGTGACATATCGTTGACATGAAATAGGGCCCGCGTCACTTGCGGGGGCCTCGCCGCGCACCGGCCTGTGCGCTTTCCCCCCATTGCGCACCTCAGGCGCCGCGCCGCCCACCCCAACAGGTCTGTCGATTCCGTTCATGCCCAACGCTTCCTCCCTGGCCGGCGTGCCCCTGCCGCGGCTGCGCCTGCCGCCGCTGCATGCTGTGTTCCAGCCCATCGTGACGTTCGGCAGCGGCGAGATACTTGGCTACGAGGCCTTGGTGCGGGGGCCGTCCGGTACGCCGCTGGCGATGCCCGACGCTTTGTTCCGGCTGGCCCGCAACGAAGCCGATACCGTCGAGCTTGAGCTGCAGGCCGCGCGTGCCGCGCTGTCCGGCTGCGCCGCGCTTGACCTGCAGGGCAAGCTGTTCCTCAACTTCAGCGCCACGGCGCTGCGCTACCTGCTGGCCGACGGCGGTCGCGCCATGGCCGCCCTGGTGGCCGGCAACATCGCCCCGGCGCGCGTCGTGATCGAGGTGACCGAGCACGCCCAGATCGAGCATGCCGAGCGCTTCGGCCGGTCCATGGCCGTGCTGCACGAAATGGGCATGCAATACGCGCTGGACGATTTCGGTACCGGCCACGCCAACCTGGATCGGCTGATCCACCTCGCGCCGCACTACATCAAGCTGGACAAGTCGCTGGTGCGGGACATCGGCACCTGCTCGCGCCGCCTCGAGGTGGTGCGCACCGTGCTGGCGCTGGTGGAGGCGCTGGGCGGCGCCGCGATCGCCGAAGGGATCGAGGACGCCGACGAACTGGCGGTGCTGCGCGACCTCGGCGTGCCCTTCGGGCAGGGCTACTATCTCGGTCGCCCGCAGGCGCAGCCGGTGCGCGAAGTCGCGCCGCAAGCGCGCCTGGCGCTGGTATCGAAGCAGATCGCGGTGTTCCCGCAGGCAGTGCGCTCGGCGCGGCCGGGCATGTCCGCAGGCAAGCTGATGCGGCCCGGCCCGGCGGTGCGTCCCGGCACGACCAACAACGAACTGCTGGCCTTGTTCCATGCGCACCCGGAGCTGCACGCGGCGGCCGTGGTCAGCGATGACGACAAGCCGCTCGCCATCGTCAACCGGCATTACTTCATCGACCGCTTTGCCGGGCCGTTCCACCGCGAGCTCTACGGCAGGAAGGATTGCCTGGCCCTGGCCAACCGCGCGCCGCTGTGCTTCGACAAGGGCGCCGGCATCGACGAGATGGCGCAGGCCCTGTCGGGCGAGGACCAGCGTGCGCTGGCCGACGGCTTCATCATCACCGAGCGGGGACGCTACGCCGGCCTGGGCACCGGCGCAGACCTGATCCGCGCGGTCACCGAGATCCGCATGGAGGCGGCGCGCTATGCCAACCCGCTGACCTTCCTGCCCGGCAACATGCCGCTGAACCGGCATATCGACCGGCTGGTCGAGGCCGGAGCGGAGTTCCACGCGTGCTATATCGACCTGAACCACTTCAAGCCCTACAACGACCAGTACGGCTACTGGAAGGGCGACGAAATGCTCAAGGGCGCCGCCGCCTTCCTGGCGCAGGCCTGCGACCCGGTGCGTGATTTCCTCGGCCATGTGGGCGGCGACGATTTCCTGGTGCTGTACCAGAGCCCGGACTGGGAAGCGCGCACGCGCACCGCGATCGCGCGCTTCGACCTGGCCGCGCGCGAGCTCTACTCCGACGCCGATCGCGAGGCCGGCGGCATCCATGGCGAGGACCGGCTGGGCCAGCGTGCGTTCTTTCCCACCGTGACCATGGCCGCCGGCGCGGTGCGCGTGGGGCCGCGGGGGCCATCCGGCCCGCAGGGCATGCCTGGCTTGTGGCGACTGGACAGCAGCCATATCGGCGCGGCCGCGGCCGCGGCCAAGCGCGCGGCCAAGAAAGCCAGCAGCGGCTTTGTGGTGATCGACTTGCGCGAGCTGGCGCGCGACGGGCGTCTCGGCGCCCCGGCGTCCGGGCAGGCGGCAGCCCCCTACCTGGCTAGCCGCGGTGGCGGGCGCGCCTGGTGACGCCGGCCGCCGTTTCCTCCAGCCGGTATCCCTGCCCATAGACGACCGTGATCACCACGCCATTGCCGGGGTGCAGCGCCAGCGTGCGGCGCAGGCGCGAGACCAGGTTTGCCAGCGCCCGCGACGTGGCCGGCAGCCCGTATCCCCAGATCGCGTGCTCGACCTGTGCGTGCGGTATCACGCGCCCCGCACCGGAGAACAGCAGGGCGGCGAGATCGAATTCCTTGGGTGTGAGCTGCAGCCGCCGGCCGCGGAACGTGACCTGGTGCGACAGGTAATCCAGCGTGTAGGGCCCGATCACGACGGCAGGGCCCGGGGCGGGCGCCGGGTCGCGGGCGGCGGTGCGGCGTCGCAGCGCGTGCAGCCGGGCCACCAGCTCGCGCGCCCGCAGCGGACGGATCATATAGTCGTCGGCGCCCGCCTGCAGGGTGTTGACCACCGAATCCTCGTCGCGCCGGTCGGACAGCACCATCACCGGCAGCTCGCCCCGCCACGCCGCGCGCACCGCGCGCACGGCCTGCACCGCGGGCATGTCGGCCAGTTCGTGGTCGATCAGCAAGACGTCGTAGCCGGAGTGGTCGATGCGCTGGAACAGATCCCGGCTGGCGTGATAGGTATGGCAATACATGCCGGCGCGGGACAGGGAATCCGAGAGGGCCTCGGCCTGGACCGAGCGGTCCGCTAGCAGTGCGATCTTCATTGGGATGGGTCCAACTGGCAACTGGCGTTCGGGCAAAGAGGGGGCTGGCGCGCATCCGCCGCCCGGCCAGACGGGCAGCCATGCACTGGGCCGGGACGGGCTCGGGCCTTCCCCGCAAGGCATGCGGGCAGCATAGTCCGGGGCGAGGCCGATAACGTTCAGAGCAATCCGCAAGCGCGAGCGGAGTATTCCCAAGGCAGGCGGCGACGCATCCGGGGCGGCGCCCGATCTCGCCGAGGCCCGCATGGGATTGCTGCGCCGCATTTACATGATTTGTCCGAATCTGCCGCTTTATGTTATCCACAGAATATGTGGATAAAAGGGGGCGGCCCTTGGCGCTGTGCCAATAGCGGCGGATTTGTATCGGACYGCCTAAATTTTGAGCAATCGGCGCGGCGGCCGGTGGCGGCGCAGACCAGCGTCGGCGCCCCGGCATGCGCAGCAGCAATCCGGAGCCATCACGGCGATGCCGTCCGGCCTGAAGCTGGCGAGCCGCTGGCATGGGGGCCGGCGATCATGCGCGGCTGCCCGTCTCGCGCAGCCGCACGATGCGGCGCCGCTTGCCCTGGATGAAGGCGCCGGGATGGCCGGCGGCGTGGCCGGGCAAGTCCACGACGATGACCTCGCCGCCGCTGCCGGGCAGCGCACGGCCATGCGTCAACGGCATCGGCGCCGCGGGCAATGCCTGTTGCGGCCAGGCTTCGACAAAGCCCAGCCGCTGCCGGAACGGGCTGCGGCCCGCTCAGAACGCCGAGATCGGCCGCCCCGTCAACGGATAGTTGGGATCGTTGTAGCCATGCGTGGAGGCATGCCCCGGCCGTACCAGGTCGTCGACCATCGCCTCTTCCGTGGCCGAGACCGCGACGCCCACTGCGCCGAAGTAGTCCTCGAACTGGGCCAGTGTGCGCGGCCCGGCAATCACCGAGCTGACAATGGGATTGGCCAGGACCCATGCCGTGGCGAACTGCCCGAGCTGGAGGCCGCGCCCGTCGGCATGCTGCTTGAGCTTCTGCGCGATGACGAGCGATTCCTCTCGGAACTCGGTCTCCATCATGCGGCGGTCGGCGCGGCCCGCGCGGGAATCCTGCGGCGGCTGCTGGCCGGGCTGGTATTTGCCGGTGAGCACGCCGCGCGCGATCGGGCTGTAGGGCACCACGCCCAGGCCGAAGTGCTGGCAGGCGGGCAGGATTTCCACTTCCGGCATGCGGTTGAGCAGGTTGTAGTAGGGCTGGCATGCCACCGGACGCGGCACGCCCAGTTGGTCGCACWGGCGCACCAGCTCGGCGATGCGCCAGCCGCGGAAGTTGGAGACGGCCCAGTAGCGGATCTTGCCCGCGCGCACCAGATCGCCCATCGCGCGCACCGGCTCTTCCAGGTTCTCGCCGGGGAAGTCGCGGTGCAGGTAGAGGATGTCGAGGTAGTCGGTAGCCAGGCGGCCCAGGCTTTCTTCGGCCTCGCGCAGGATCCACGTGCGCGAGTAGTGCGAGCGGTTGGGCGCGGCGTGCATCGGGTTGCCGAGCTTGCTGGCCAGTACCCAGTCATGGCGGTCGCCGGCCAGCAGCTTGCCGACCATGCGTTCGGAGCCGCCCTTGCTGTAGACATCCGCCGTATCGATGAAATTCACGCCGTGGGCGCGCGCGCTGTCGACGATGCGGCCGGCTTCGGCTTCATCCGTCTGGTCGGCGAACATCATGGTGCCCAGGCACAGGGCGGATACTTTCAGGTTGCTGGCGCCCAGGCGCCGGTACTCCATCTTGAACTCTGACATTGCGGTCTTCCTTGACGATACGGGGTGCGGCGAGGCGAAAAACGCTACAGCTTAACGCCTGCCGCGAAATCCTGCCGCGCCTATGCCAGAATGGCAGGCATTGTGATCCGTCGCCGCATGGCGACCCCTGACGGTCATGCTCAGCCCTTCCCTGATCGCTGCGATCGTGCTGGTCTTCCATGCACTCGGCATCCTCGCCGCCCTGCACGCGGTGATGACCGTGCGCACGGCACCGGGCGCCATCGCGTGGGCAGGGTCGCTGGTGATGATGCCGTATTTCGCGCTGGTGCCCTACCTGATCCTGGGCAGCAGCAATTTCGCCGGCTACGTCAACGCGCGCCGTTTCAACAACGATCGCCTGCGCGAGGTCACGTTCGACATGGACGCCGGCGAGCGCGCCGCGCGCGATGCCAGCGTGGTGCACGCGCCCGAGCAGGCCTGCCTGCGGGCCTTGCCGCGGCTCACCGGCATGCCTTGCCTGGCCAACAACGCCGTGCGCCTGCTGGTCAACGGGGACGCCACCTTCGCTGCCATCCTGGCCGCCATCGCTGCCGCCAGGCAGGTGGTGATCGTGCAGTTCTTCATCGTCCATGACGATGCGCTGGGCCAGCGCCTGCAGGACCTGCTGTGCGAACGCGCGGGCGCCGGCGTGAAGGTGTATTTCCTCTACGACAGCATCGGCTCGCACGCGCTGCCCGGCGACTACGTGAAGCGATTGCTGGCGGCGGGCGTGGAGGCGCGCGCGTTTGCCACGCGGCGCGGCTTCGTCAACCGCTTCCAGCTCAATTTCCGCAATCACCGCAAGCTGGTGATCGTGGACGGCGCCTGCGCGTTTACGGGCGGCCACAATGTCGGCAACGAATACCTGGGCCTGAAGCCGCCGCTGGCGCCCTGGCGCGACACGCATATCGAGATCCGCGGCAGCGCGGTGCTCGATTTGCAGATGGTCTTCGCCGAGGACTGGTACTGGGCCGCGCGCGAGGTGCCGGTGCTGCTGCCGCCGCCGGCCGCGCCGGCCGGCACCATGACCTGCCAGGTGGTGCCTTCCGGCCCGGCCGACGCGCAGGAGACCTGCTCGCTGTTCTTCGTCGAGGCGATCCAGTCGGCGCGCTGGCGCGTGTGGATCACCAGTCCGTACTTCGTCCCGGACGAAGCCGTGTTCGCCGTGCTCAGGCTGGCGGTGCTGCGCGGCGTGGATGTGCGTATCCTGCTGCCGGCGCGCCCGGATCACCTGGTGGTGTTCGCGGCCTCCACGCTGTACGCCTACCAGGCCATCTGCGCAGGCGTGAAGATCTACCGCTACCAGCCGGGTTTCCTGCACCAGAAGGTGATCCTGATCGACGACGAGGCCGCGGCGGTGGGCAGCGCCAACCTGGACAACCGCTCGTTCCGCCTGAACTTCGAGATCATGGTCATGACCGCGCACCGCGGCTTTGCCGCCAGCGTGGCGGCCATGCTGGAGGAGGATTTCGCACAGGCGCGCCGCATCGGGCGCGAGGAGTACATGGGCGGGACCCACCTGCGGCGCGTGGCGATGCACGTGGCGACCCTGTTCGCGCCGATCCTGTAGCGCCGGCTCCGTGCGCCGCGGCGTGCCGGCCGCGGGCTAGATCTCGTCCTGGGATGCGTGCCTGGACCTGCCTGTGGGCCAGTCGCGGCGCATGATGATGTAGGTGAATGAAGTGGACCAGCCGATCAGGATCAGGCCGACCAGCGGCTCGATACTGGCGATCAGCCGCGTCGCGCCAACCGGGGAGATGTCGCCCAGGCTCTGCGTGGTATAGGTCTCGAGCGAGAAATAGACGTAGGTGATGGGCTGGATCTCCTGCGGCCCGGCCAGGCCGCCGAGGCCCAGCCAGTGGCCGGCGGCCCAGTAGCCCCCGGCGAACACGATGGCTTCCAGGCAATGGGCGAGGATGATGAAGGCGATCAGCACGCCCACATTGACGCGCCCGGCCCAGCGGCGCGGGCTCATTTCCGACAGCAGCCGCAACACCTCGTAGTGGATCGCAACCACCGTCACGGTGAGCACGCTGGCGCAGAACAGTGCCAGAAGATCGTCGGTGGTCAATTGCATTGGGCAGTCCTTGTGTTGCCGTGCGGTACGCATAGTGGACCGCGGCCGACGCCGGGATGTTCCGTCCGCCGCGTACCAGCGCGGTCACAAACTGCATGGAATGTAACGGCGGATCACGAGGAATGCCAGCGCGCCCCGTTGCGCGGCGCGGCAGCGGCGGCCATGACGCCGGCGTGGCGAAGCGGCGGCGCGACCATGCCACCGGCGGGCCGGGCACCGGCAACTGCTGCGACGGTGCTTCCGCCGCATCACGGTAGTCGGTGGCAGGTGACACGGCCGTGCGCGTCGAAGCGCGGATGCGAACCGCCGTGGAGCTGGCAAGGCCTGCCGTTCAATGTGAGGTGAGCGGCCCAGGCGACGAAGGCCTTGGGCAGCGCCAGCGCGCCGTTCGACGGCCAGTTCGAGACGCTATGCAGGGCGGACGCGCAGCGGGCTGCCGGTCCCCGCTGACTAGTCGAATTCGACGTAGATCTCGCCGCGCGGGCCGTCGTAGCACAAGCGCGGTACCTTGCCGTGCTCGCGGCTGGTGCGGGCCAGGGCCCGCAGCTCGGCCTGGCGGCCGGGCTCGCGCAGGTTGCGGCGCGCGCCGGTGCTGATCTCGGTGGGCCCGCATTGGGGATTGCCGCAGCCATACAACACCCATTGTCCGTAACTGCCGCGGCGGGTGCGGGTTTCGGCCTGGGTGCCGCAAAGTGGGCAAACATTCTGTCTATGGGTCATGGCCGGGTCCTGCGCGCCGGGGCGCATTGGCTTGACGACATTGGGTAACCAGTCTGCGCAGTTCGGCGCTTCACGGCTTCCCCACTTGAGAGGGGAATAGTTTTTCGGATGTGCTGCAAACGTTGTCACGGAGTGCGCAGCAGCAATGCCACCGGCAGCATCTCCAGGACTTCCGCCAGCGGCAGGCGACCCGCGCGAGCGAGCAGGGGCCGGCTGGTCAGTACGTCCACCCACTGGCTGTCCTGCCCATGCCCGGCCTGCAGCGCGGTGTCGCGCCAATGCTCGCGCGCGACCCGGGGCTGTCCGGGATCGCTCAGGTGCGCGGCCAGCCGGGTGGCCACCACGAGTGCCTGCACCTGCCCATGGCGGCGCGCGAACGCCACGGCGTGCGCCGCCAGCGCGCCGCCGAGCGCGGCCGGGCGATAGTCGCCCGCGGCGAACAGCGCGGCATGCGCGCGGCGCGCCGCCAGCACGCTGCGGATCAGTTGCAGCTTGAGGCGGCCGTCCTGCCAGCTGGCCAGCCAGGCGGGCCAGCCCGCGGCATCGCCCAGGCCGGCGCGCAGCTTGTCGAAATCCACCGGGCGGCGGTTGTCGGGATCGACCAGGCTGAGGTCCCAGTCTTCGGTGCCCTGGTAGCGGTCGGGCACGCCCGGCGCGGTAAGCTGCAGCAGCGTCTGGCTCAGGCTGTTGACGGCGCCCGGCACGGCGATGCGCCGGGCGAAGGCGGCGATCCGCGCCAGCACGCTGCCGCGCCCACCGTCCCGGTCGTGCGCCAGCGTCGCGAGGAAATCCGCGCTGCCCTGCTCATAGGCGCTGTCCGGGCTGGTCCAGGTGCCGTGCCGCTTGGCTTCGCGGATCGACTTGCGCTGCCACTCGCGCACCCGCGCGAGCAGTGCCGCCACGCCGTCGGTGTCGCGGGGATCGAGCGCCGCCGGCCATGCGCCGACCAGCGTCTGGTACAGCATCAGGCGGTCCGCCGCGTCGGGCGCGCACGGCAGGCGTGCCAGCAGTGGCTGGCATTGCTGCTCCCAGTCGCGCACCTCCCGGGCCCATTCACCGGGCAACTCGCTCAGCACCGCCAGGCGCATGCGTGCATCCTCGCCACGCTTGTGGTCGTGCGTGGCGGTGGCCAGCATGGCCTGTGGCCAGGCCTGCGCCCGCTGCGCCATGCGCGCGTGGAAATCCTCGGGCGTGAGGGCCAGGGTTGCCGGGTCGCTGCCCACTTCGTTGCGCGAGAGCAGGCGGCCGTGGCGGTAGAACACGGTGTCTTCCGCCGCCTTGGCTGCCAGCGGCGGCATCAATTGCTGCACGCGCGTGCGCGCCTCGCGCAGCGCCGTGCTGTCGCGGGCAGGATCGGCCAGCCATGACAGCAGGTGCGCCAGCGCGGGCCGGTCGGTGGCGGACAGCACGGCGTGCGCGGCAGCGCCGGCGCGCTCCAGCACGGCCTTGTCCTCGCGCGAGCGCAGGCGTTCGCTGAAGTAGGTGCGATAGACCGGCAGCGGCACCAGCAGGGCGGCCAGCGCGCGGCGCAGGCTGGCCAGCGTGAGATCGCGCGTAGCCGGCTCGCTGCGCGCGCAGGCATGCAGGCGGCGGCTCGCGCCCTCGAATTCGGTGACCAGGTGATGCGACAGCAAATGGGCGCGGGCCGCCTGCACCTGTGCTTCGACGCTGCGCGTCTCGCCGCTCATCCGTTGCCACAGCGCATCGAGCCCGGCGGCGCCGTCGCCGTCGTGCAGCAGTGCGGACACGGCGTCCATGAAGTCATAGCCGGTAGTGCCGTCCACCAGCCAGTCGGCGCGCAACGCTTCGCCGGGCGCGAGGATTTTCTCGACCACAAGCCAGGGGCATTGCACGGCGCGCCCCGGCGGCCGCTCGGGCGCGAGCGCGGTGAGCCGGGCGCGCAGGCGCTGGCAATAGGCGGCCGGGTCGGCCAGCCCGTCCACGTGGTCCACCCGCACACCGTCGATCCAGCCGTCGCGGAACAGCGCGAATACCAGGGCATGGACAGCGTCGAACACCGCCGGCTGTTCCACCCGCATGCCGACCAGGTCGCTCACCTCGAAGAAACGCCGCCAGTTCAGCTCGTCGGCGGCGGTGGCCCACCAGGCCAGCCGATAGTGCTGCTGCTCCAGCAACTCGTGCAGGCGCGCGCGGCCCTCGGGCTGGTGCGCATCGAGCAGGGCAGGCAGCGCCGCGGCCGTGTCCGGCTCGAAGGTGTCCTCCGCCAGCGGCAGCGTCTGGCCTCCGTAGCACAGCAGCGGCTGGCCGGCTTGCTGGTCGAAGCGCACCGTCAGCTCCGCGGCGCACAGCGCATCCCAGTACGGTTTGCCCAGCACCGGCAACAGCACGCGGCCATGCAGGTCGGGGTCGGGCGAATGCCAGTCGATGTCGAAATGATGGGCGTACGCGCTCTGCGCGCCGCGCGCCAGCACGTCGCGCCACCACGGGTTGTGCGCGGGGCTGGCCGCCATATGGTTGGGCACGATGTCGAGCACCAGCCCCAGGCCATGTTCGCGCGCGCACTCGGCGAAGCGGTAGAAGCCATCCTCGCCCCCCAGCTCGGGGTTGATCACGCGGAAATCGGTTACGTCGTAGCCGTGCGTGGAGCCGGGCCGCGCGGCGAACACAGGCGACAGGTAAAGGTGGCTGACGCCAAGCGCTGCGTAGTAGCCGGCCTGCTGCGCGGCATGCTCGAAGGTGAAGCCGGCATGCAGCTGCAGGCGCGCCGTGGCGCGTGGCGGCAGGCAGGGTTGGGGCATTCAGCGTTTCTCCTTGCGGGGCGGCGGCTGGCGGGAAGGCCCGGCGTCGCCGCCCGGGCCACGTAGCGCGGCAACGCGCTGGCGTACCGGCCAGGCATCGAACAGCGTGCGTACGTCGGCGTCCAGCCGCCGCTGCCAGTTGGGATGGCCGGCGATGGTGCCGGGCAGGTTGGGCTGCTCGCGCGCGCCCAGCAGGTCTTCCACCGGCACCAGCCGCAGCGGCGTGGCGGCGCGTCCGAGCCACGCCAGCACGGCGTCGAGCGGGGCGTCGCCCGGCGCGGCTTCGGGCCCGAGCACCAGCCCCGCTTGCGCCAGCGCCCGCCACAGCGCGGTGCGGTCGCGGGCGCGGGCGGCCAGCGCGCTGGCCTCGGTCTCGCCGGCACCGAGCTGGCCCAGCCGGGCGCGCCACGTGATGTCCCGCCCCGACCACCAGCCGGCCACGGTGGGCAGGTCGTGGGTGGTGGTGGTCGCCACCGCTTCGGCAGGCCAGCGTTCGGGCGGCAGGAAATCCGGCACGGCAGGGGCGCCTGCGGCGGGCGTTTCCACGGGCAGCCGCGCCGGCGCGTGGGCCGATGCCTCGGGGCCGGCGCGCTCGAACCACAGCACGTCGATGCCCAGCATGCCGCGCGCGGCCAGGCTCTCGTTGAAGCTGGCCGGTACCGTGCCGAGGTTCTCGGCCACGATGATGGCGCGATGGCGCCACGACTCCAGCGCGACAAGCCGCAGCAGGTCCGAGAACGGAAAGCGAAGGTAGGCGCCGGCGGCGGGCGGCGCGCCGTCCGGCACCAGCCACATGCGCGCCAGCCCCAGCGCGTGGTCGATGCGCAGGCCGCCGACCGGGCCGAGGTTGGCGCGCAGCATCTCGATGAACGCGCCAAAGCCGTGCCGGAGCGCGCGCGGCGAGAATACGGAGATTCCCCAGCCCTGGCCCAGCGGGTTGTACAGATCCGGTGGCGCCCCCGCGCAGACGCCCGCCAGGATCTCGCCCTGGCGGGTCCAGGCGTGGCTGCCGCCGCCATCGGTGCCGACCGCCAGGTCCGCCACCACGCCGATCGCCATGCCGGCGGCGCGCGCGCGGCGCTGGGATGCGGCCAGGCCGTCGGCCGCCAGCCACTGTGCGAAAGCGTGGTAGCCCACCGCATCCGCGTGCGCGCTGGCGAAGGCTTCGAGCGCGACCGATGCCGGCGCGCGCTCGGTGACTGGCCATTGCCGCCAGTCGGCCGCGGCGGCGGCTTCGGCGGGGCTGCCGGCCGTGGCCACGCGCTGCGCCTGCAGCGCCTCGAAGCGCGCGTGCGCCTCCAGCGCGGCGCCCTGGCGCAGGCGGAATGCCGTGAATGCCTGAAGCGCGCGCGCCGGCAGCAACGTGGCGCGATGCTGCCACAGCCACTGCATGACGGCATTGCGCGCGCGCGCCAGCGCCGGCCAGTCGATTTCGGCGCGGGCTTCCAGCGCCGGCATGATGCGGCCCAGCGCAAGCGCGGCGACGGCCCGGTCCACGGCGCCCTGGCCAAAGACGGCAGCGGGATCCGCGTAGAGCGGGTTAAGGAACAGCCGGCTCGAAGGCGAATACGGGCTGTAGCGCTCCGGCAGGGCGGCAAAGCCCGCGTGCAGCGGATTGATGGCGACGGCGTCCGCCCCCGCGCCAGCGGCGGCCTCGCAGCACGCGGCCAGCGTGGTCAGGTCGCCAAGGCCGGCTGGCGCGCCGTGCCGCAGCGAGTACAACTGCACAGACAGGCCCCAGGGCCGCCTGTGGCTGGCCGCGCTGGCGCCAGCGCCCGCGCGCAAGGCATCGGCGACACCGAAGCAGCGGGCCGGCGCCACCGCCAGCGTAAGCTCGGCATCGCCGACCAGCAGTCGGTGATAGCCGATGGCAGCGATGGCCGCTACGTGCATGCCGCCATCGGCATGAGGGCGCGCGGTGCCGTTCACCACGGTGCCGTCCTCCAGTTCGAGCCGGTAGGGAAGCCGCGAAATCGTATGCGCCAGCGGTATCGCCACGGGGTGGCCCTGGTTGGCGGTGAGCAGCGGGGGCAAAGCCCGGGCCGCGTCTTCGGCCGCCAGTTGCGCCCGCGATGCCTCGCATTGCCCGGCGGTGGCGCTGGCCAGCCCCAGGGCGGCCAGGATGGCGCGCAGCACATCGGGCTCGACCTCGCGCGCGCGGCCCTGGGCGTCTTCCCAGTGCACCATCAGGCCGGCACGCCCGGCCAGTGCGTGCAGCGGCTGCAGTGCCGGATCGCGCGGACCGGCGGCGCGCAGGGGTTGCCCGTCAAGGGGATCCGTGTCCATGGCGGGCTGCGCTAGGCGGGTTGGTGCCTGCCGCCGCCCAGGCAGGCGATGGCACAGGCCGGCGGCAACGTACCAGCGGCCAGCGCCTGCAAGGCGTCCTGGCGGCTCTGCGCCAGCAGCCGCGCGGGGATCGCGGGCGGCAGGCCGGGTAGCACGGCCGGCACCGGCGCATCGCCGAGATTGATCCAGACAGTGAGCAGGGCGCCGTCGCCGAGCCGCCAGCTTGCCGCCAGCGCGCGTTCGCCGAGGATGCGCACGCCCGCGCTCATGCAGCCTGCCRGGCGCGGCGCCAGTTCACGGTGGCGCGTGGCTAGCAGGGCGCCGTAATAGTGGCTCCAGGCGTTGTCGCCTTCGAGGCGCGGGCGCGAGGCCTCGAAGGTGGCCGGGTCGTTCGGATCCGGTATGCGCGCCGCGCGGGCCGGGTCGGAGAATGCAGCCACGGCGCCGAACTCGCGCCGG
Organism: Cupriavidus sp. 05N38; assembly: GCF_056397345.1. Taxonomy (NCBI): domain Bacteria; kingdom Pseudomonadati; phylum Pseudomonadota; class Betaproteobacteria; order Burkholderiales; family Burkholderiaceae; genus Cupriavidus; species Cupriavidus sp. 05N38. The sequence continues at coordinate 41,508 of NZ_JBFTNF010000027.1, read as the reverse complement.
CGGCCCTCGCGAACCGCCTCGGCCAGCGCAGGCGGATGGCTGGTGAAGTACAGGAAGGGCGTGGTGGCGCCAAATTCCTCGCCCATGAAGACCAGCGGCACCTGCGGGCACAGCAACTGCAGCAGCACCGCCGCGCGCAGGGCGTCGGCGCCGGCCAGCGTGGCCAGGCGCTCGCCCATGGCCCGGTTGCCGGTCTGGTCGTGGTTCTGCAGGAACAGCACGAAGGCGGTGGGGGGCAGCGCGGCGCTGGGCTGGCCCCGGTGCACGGGCTTGGCCGGCTGGCTGCGCGTGGGCGAGGCCTCGCCCTGGTAGGAGAAGCCTTCGGCCAGCACGCGCGCGAGGTGTCCCAGCGCCGCCGCGTGCGGCGTGCCCTCGCCCTGCACGGGGCCCTCGCAGGCAGGCATGGCGTAGTCGCCGTAATAGCCGTCGCGCTCGCCGGTCAGCAATACGTGCAGCGCGTGGTGGCCGTCGTCGTTCCATTGCGCGTCGTAGCCGGCGGCGAGCAGGCCGGCGTCGTTGTGGTCGTTCTCCAGCACCAGGTGGATATGCCGGTCGGGATGGCGCGCGCGGATCTCGCCGGCCAGTTCGCGCAGCCAGCCTTCGTCGACGATGGCGTGCACGGCGTCCAGGCGCAGGCCGTCGAAGCGGAAGTCCTCCAGCCAGTACAGGGCGTTCTCGGTAAAGAAGCGGCGCACCTCGGGGCGGCGGAAATCGATGGCCGGGCCCCACGGCGTGCGCATGTCGTCGCGAAAGAATGCGCTGGCGTACTGGTGCAGGCAATTTCCCTCCGGGCCGAAGTGGTTGTAGACCACGTCGAGCAGCACGGCCATGCCCAGGCCGTGTGCGCAGTCCACCAGCGCGCGCAATGCCGCGGGCGTGCCATAGCTGCATTCGGGCGCGAACGGCAGCACGCCGTCATAGCCCCAGTTGCGCCCGCCGGGAAACTCGGCCAGCGGCATCAGCTCCACCGCCGTGAAGCCGAGCGCGGCCAGGCGCGGCAGCTGGCGGGCCGCGCCGGCGTAGCCGCCGCACAAGCCGACATGCATTTCATAGATCACGGCCTCTTGCCAGGGGCGGCCGCGCCAGAAGGGGTGGCACCACGCATGGGCGGCCGGATCGCATACCAGGCTGGCGCCGCCGATATCGGTGGCCTGCGCGCGGCTGGCGGGGTCCGGCACGGTGCTGCCGTCGTCCAGCCGGAACCAGTAGCGGGCGTCGGGACAGCAGGGGGCGATGGCCTCCAGCCAGCCTTCGTCCCCGTCCGGCCCGGGCGCCGCGCACATCGGTACCGGCCCCATGCCGGCGATCTCCAGGCGGATCGGCTGCCCGGCGGCAGTGGCGTCCGGCGCCCACAGCCGGAAGCACATGCGCCCGTCCGCGAGACGATGGGGCCCGAAAGATTGCAGCGGCGCGGGTGTCGCCACCGATGGCACAGCGTTCATGATGCGGCCTCCTTCTCCGGCCGTTGATGCGCGGGTCGCTAGCTCCATTGCGAATCCGCTTCGTCGGCCGGCACCGCCAGCAGCAGTACCACCGCATGAGCGGGCACGCGCACGGGCGTGCCGGCGGATGCCTCGGGCGATTCCGGGCGGCTGCTGTCGAGCAGCAGGCGCCAGTCCTGGCGCGGTTCTGGCATGTGGAAATCGGCGTCCTCGCCGCCGGCATTGAACAGCAGCAAGGTCACCTGGACCTGGCCGCCCGGCGCGGTGGCGGCGCGCCGCAGCGCCAGTGTGCGGCCCTCGCTGCCGGACCATTGCTCCGGGGTGAGCGGCTCGCCGTCGGTGTCGAACCAGGCGATATCGGCCAGGCCGGGTTCGATTTCCCGGCGACCATGGGCGAAGCCGGTCTCGGCAAAGGCATGCAAGCGCCGGCGCGCCGCCAGCAGGCGGCTGACGAAGGCAGTCATGGCGCGCCCGGCCGGGGCGTCGGCGCCCTCCCAGTCGAGCCAGGACAGTTCGCCGTCCTGGCAGTACGCGTTGTTGTTGCCGTGCTGGCTGCGGCACCATTCGTCGCCGGCGGTCAGCATCGGCGTGCCGTGCGAGAGCAGCAGCGTGGACATGAGCGCGCGCGCCACGCGCCCGCGCGTTTCCTGGATGGCGGGATCCCCGGTGGGCCCTTCGGCGCTGCCGTCCGGGCTCCAGTTGGCCCTGGCGTTGTCGTCGGTGCCGTCGCGGTTGTCCTCGCCGTTGGCTTCGTTGTGCTTGGCGCTGTAGCTGACCAGGTCGGCCAGCGTGAAACCGTCGTGCGCGGTGATGAAGTTGACCGAGGCCCAGGGCTTGCGGTGGCGGCGGTCGAAGATGTCGGCCGATCCGGCCAGCCGCGCCGCCAGGTCGCCGCGCTGGCCGGCGTCGCCGCGCCAGAAACGGCGCACGGTGTCGCGGAACTTGTCGTTCCACTCGGCAAAGCCGGGCGGGTGGTTGCCGACCTGATAGCCGCCGGGGCCGAGATCCCAGGGCTCGGAGATCAGCTTGACGCGCGACAGCACCGGGTCCTGCAGGATGGCGTCGAAGAAGCCCGCGCCGGGGTCGAAGCCGGTGCCTTCGCGGCCCAGCGTGCTGCCCAGGTCGAAGCGGAAGCCGTCCACGTGGAAGCACTCCACCCAGTAGCGCAGCGAATCCATCACCATCTGCAGCACGCGCGGGTGCGACAGGTTGAGCGTGTTGCCGCAGCCGGTGTCGTTGATGTAGTGGCGCTCGTCGCCGGGCATGAGGCGGTAGTAGCTGGCATTGTCCAGGCCGCGCCACGAGACGGTGGGGCCCAGCTCGTTGCCTTCGCAGGTGTGGTTGTAGACCACGTCGAGGATGACCTCCAGGCCCGCCGCGTGCAGGCGCCGCACCGCCACCTTCAGCTCGTTGAGCTGGCCGTTGCCGAGATAGGCCGGCTCCGGGGCGAAGTACGCCATCGTGTTGTAGCCCCAGTAGTTGCGCAGCCCACGCTCGAGCAGGAAACGATCCTGCAGGAAGGCATGCACCGGCAGCAGTTCCACGGTGGTGACGCCCAGTTTTTTCAGGTGCTCGACAAAGCGCGGGTCGCACAGCCCGGCAAAGGTGCCGCGGATATGCGGCAGCAGGTCGTGGCGCAGCATCGACAGCCCGCGCGGATGCACTTCGTAGATTACCGTCTGCTCCCACGGCACCGCCGGGAAACGGTCGTCGCCCCAGTGGAAGCTGGCGTCCACCACCACGGCCTTGGGCATGGTGGGCGCGCTATCGCGGCGATCGGGCGTGAGGTCCGCGCGCGCGCTTTGCAGGCGGTAGCCAAACAGCGCGTCCGACCAGCGCACCGGTCCGCTCAGTTGCCGCGCGTAGGGGTCGAGCAGCAGCTTGTGCGGGTTGAAACGGTGCCCGTGCGCCGGTTCGTAGGGGCCGAAGGCCCGGTAGCCATAGACCGTGCCCAGCGCGGCGTGTGGCAGGTAGCCGTGCCAGACCTCGTCCGTGCATTCCGGCAGCGTGTGCCGGGCCAGTTCCTTGCGGCCGTTGTCCGAGAACAGGCACAGGTCGATGCGGGCGGCATTGGCCGAGAACACGGCGAAGTTGATGCCGAGTCCGTCCCAGTGCGCGCCCAGCGGGTACGGCTTGCCTGGCAGCATGCGGGTGGCAGGGGCAAGGGGCAAGGTCAGGCTCCTCGGTTGGCGAAATCTTCGGCGGCGCCGCCTGCCGGATCGTCGGCAAAGCGCAGTACCAGCGTGGCCAGCGGCGGGATGGTGAGGATGAGGGAGGCGGGCTGCCCGTGCGAGGGCGCGTCGGTGGCCAGCACTTCGCCGCCATTGCCGACGTTGCCGCCGCCGTAGATGGCCGCGTCCGTATTCAGGCATTCGAGCCAGCGCCCGGCGAACGGCACGCCCAGGCGGTAGTCGGGGCGCACCAAGGGCGTCATGTTGACCACCGCCAGCGCCACCTCGCGGCCGCCCGGCGCGGCGCGGCGCAGGTAGGCGAACACRCTGTTGCGGCTGTCGTCGCCCACCACCCAGCTGAAGCCTTCGGGGCGGTGATCCAGCGCATGCAGGGCCGGCAGCGTGGCGTGCATGCGGTTGAGGTCGCGCACCAGCGCCTGCATGCCGCGGTGCGCGGGCTGCTCAAGCAGCGGCCAGTCCAGCTCCGTGTCGTGGTTCCATTCGCGCCACTGGGCGAACTCGGCGCCCATGTAGAGCAGCTTCTTGCCGGGGTGGGTCCACATGAAGCCGTAGTAGGCGCGCAGGCTGGCGAAACGCTGCCAGTCGTCGCCGGGCGTCTTGCCGATCATCGAGCCCTTGCCGTGCACCACTTCGTCGTGCGAGATCGGCAGCACGAAGGCTTCGGACCACGCGTAGACCATGCCGAAGGTCATGTCCTGGTGGTGCCAGGCGCGGTGCACGGGGTCRTGCGCCAGGTAGCGCAGCGTGTCGTGCATCCAGCCCATGTTCCACTTGAAGGTAAAGCCAAGGCCGCCGCTTTGCACCGGTGCGGTCACGCCGGGCCAGGCGGTGGACTCCTCGGCGATGGTCATGGCGCCCGGGCAGCGCTCGCGCACCACGGTATTGAGTTCGCGCAGGAAGGCCACCGTCTCCAGGTTCTCGCGCCCGCCGAAGCGGTTGGGCAGCCACTGGCCGGCCTCGCGGCTGTAGTCGCGGTAGAGCATGGATGCCACCGCATCCACGCGCAGGCCGTCGACGTGATAGTGCTCCAGCCAGTGCAGCGCGCTGGCCAGCATGAAGCCGCGCACCTCGTTGCGGCCCAGGTTGTAGATCAGTGTGTTCCAGTCCTGGTGGAAGCCCTCGCGCGGATCCTGGTACTCGTACAGCGCGGTGCCGTCGAATCGGGCCAGGCCGTGCGGGTCGGTGGGGAAGTGCGCCGGCACCCAGTCCAGGATCACGCCGATGCCGGCCTCGTGGCAGCGGTCCACGAAGGCGGCGAAGGCCTGCGGCGGGCCCAGCCGCGCGGTGGGCGCGAACAGCGAAAGCGGCTGGTAGCCCCACGAGCCGCCGAACGGATGCTCCATCACCGGCATCAGTTCGATGTGGGTGAAGCCGAGTTCCTGCACATAGGGCACCAGCCGCGCCGCCAGCCGCTCCCAGCCGCGCACGGGGTCGTTGACCTCGCGCAGCCAGGACAGCACGTGCAGCTCGTAGATGGACATCGGCGCGGCATGCGGGTCGGTGCCGGCGCGGCGGCGCATCCAGGCCTGGTCGGTCCACGCGTAGGGCGGCGCGGTGCGGCCCGGCTCGGCGACCACCGAGGCCGTGGCCGGCGGCGCCTCGGTGGCCAGCGCCAGCGGGTCGGCCTTGTCGGGCAGCGCCTCGCCGTGTGCGCCCAGCAGGTCGAACTTGTAGCGGCTGCCGGGCGCGGCGCCCATCCCGGCGGGGATGAACAGCTCCCACACGCCGGCGCCGTGGCGCAGGCGCATGGGATGGCGCGCCGGGTTCCAGCCGTTGAAATCGCCGATCACCGAGACGCGCCGGGCATTGGGCGCCCACACCGCGAAGCGCACGCCCGGGATGCCATCGAGCTCCTGCGCCTGCGCGCCCAGGCAGCTGCTCAGCTCGAAGTGGCGGCCCTCGGCGATCAGGTGCAGGTCCAGGTCGCCCAGCAGGGTGCCGAAGGCGTAGGGATCGGCGCTGAGCTGTTCGCTGCCGTCCGGCCAGCGCATGCCGAGTCGGTAGTCGGCCGCGCCGGCGCGTGCGGCATGCAGGGTCCCGGCGAAGACGCCACCAGGGTGCAGCGGTTCCAGCCCGGCCAGGCGGGTGCCGTCCGGGGCGGCCAGCCAGGCTGCCCGGGCGCCGGGCAGGCAGGCGCGTACGACGGTGCCGCGCGCGCCCGCATGCGGGCCGAGCACGGCAAAGGGATCGGCGTGGCGCGCGGCCAGCAGGGCTTCGATATCGCTCGCGTTTGGCAGCGGCGAGGGCGGCGAGGGTGGCATGGAGGGCGGCACCAGGGCCGGCGCGGGAGTAGGCATGGCGCGTGGCGGGGCGCTGTCAGTCTTGCGCATCGGCATCCCCGGTGACGCCGGTCAGCTTGCGCACCAGCCGCGCCAGCCCGTTGACCGGCAGGTCGATCCAGGCCACGCGGTTGGCGGCCTCGTAGCCAACCTCGTAGGCAGCGCGTTCGAGCAGGAACAGGTCGAGCAGCGCCTGCACCTGCCCGGCTGGCACCCAGGGCTGCTGCGCGCCGGCCGCCACCTGCCGGTAGCCCGCCAGGAAGGCCTCGCTGGCAGTCTGGCGGAAACGGTCCAGCAGCGCCTCGCGGCGCTGGGCCAGGGCCGGCGGCAGCGCGGCATGGGTGCGTTCGTGGCGGTCGGTCCCGACGGTGGCGGCGGCATAGTCGATCGAACGCAGCAGGCCCGCCACGTCCCGCAGCGGCGACGTCTTGCGGCGCCGCCACGCCAGCGGCAGCCCCGGCTCGCCCTCGAAATCGACCAGGTAGGTATCGTTCTGCGCGACCAGCACCTGTCCGAGGTGGAAGTCGCCGTGGATGCGCGTCTGCAGGCTGCCGGGCGCGCCCGCGGCGAGCCGCGCCACCAGCGCCGGCAGGTGCGCCCGGGCCGCAAGCAGCGTGTCGATATCTGCGGCGAAGCGGTCGTTGCGGGCCTGGCGGCCGAGTTCGCCGGCGCGCTGCTCCAGCAGCGTCATGGCACGCTCCAGCTCGGCCAGGGCCTGCCCGGCCCACTGCTGCACCTGCGCCTCGCCGGCGGCTTCCGGCGCGAACGCGGGATCGTCGCAGGGGCGGGCCAGCACCGCATGCAGCTCCGCCAGGCGCTGGCCCAGGGTGCCGGCCAGCGCGGCGTAGCCGCCGAGCGCCTCGCCGAATTCGTCCTCGGGGTCTTCGGACGGCACGGCGTCGTCGATGGCGCGGCCGATATAGTCCAGCGTCCAGCCCCAGGCGTCGCCCTGGTTCAGGATGTAGCCCTGCAGCAGCATCAGCGTATGCGGGGTGCCATCCAGCCCGGTACGTACCACCTCGCCAAGCAGCGGCGCGGAGTTGCGGTAGCCGTTGGCGCTCAGGTGGCGGGTGACCTCGGCCTCGGGGTGGATGCCGCCGGCCAGGCGGCGTACCAGCTTGAGCACGGCGGTATTGTTGTAGGACAGCGAGCTGTTGGACTGCTCGGCCGACATCCACTGCACTTCCTCGGATTCCAGCGGCAGGCCTGCGAGGGCGGGCTCGCCGCGAAAGCGGATCGGGCCGCGCGGGCTGGACAGCTCCCGGCCGGCGCGCAGCGTGCGCACCACTTCGCGGGCAAAGCACTCGACCGCGAAGGCATCGGTGACCAGGCCCACGCGGCTGCCCTTGCGCACGCGGGCCATGGACAGCGAGTGCGCCAGCTGCGAGGCGCCTTCGCCGGCGCCGTCGCGGTCCCACAACAGGCCGACCGGCAACTGGTAGCAGGCGGTATGGCCTTCCAGCGCCAGCTCCATCTCGCACAGGAAGGTTTCCTCGCCGGCCGTGCCCCGCGCGAACGGGATGGCATAGGCAATGCCCACGCTGCGGATGCGCTCGCCCTTGGCGCCGTACCAGCGGCGCCTGCCGATGTAGTGCGGCAGCACTTCGTTAGCCAGCGTGCGGCGCGAGGCTTCGGTGAGTTCCGCCTGGGCGGCGTTCTGCATCACCAGCGTGATCTGGTCGGGCATCTGCTCGGGGGCATCGACGTGCCAGGACGGTGGCTGGGCTTCGTTGCTCAGCACGAACCAGTAGAAGCCGTAGGGCGGCAAGGTCAGCAGGTAGGTGAGCTGGCCGATGGCGGGGAAGGGCGTGGCGCCCAGCATTTCCACCGGCACGCGGCCGGCGAAGGCGGACAGGTCCAGCTCCACCGCCTGCGGCGCGCGCGCCAGGTTGGCCACGCACAGGATGTGCTCGCCTTCGAACTCGCGCAGGTAGGCCAGGATCTTGCGGTTGCCGGGAAACAGGAAGCGCAGCGTGCCGCGCCCGAAGGCGCGGTGCTGGCGGCGCAGGGCCAGCATGCGGCGCATCCAGTTGAGCAGCGAGTGCGGGTCGCGGGCCTGCGCTTCCACGTTGACCGCTTCGTAGCCGTACAGCGGGCCCTGCAGCGGCGGCAGCACCAGGCGCTCGGGGTCGGCGTGGGAGAAGCCGCCGTTGCGGTCGGGCGACCACTGCATGGGCGTGCGCACCCCGTCGCGGTCGCCGAGATGGATGTTGTCGCCCATGCCGATCTCGTCGCCGTAGTAGATCACCGGCGTGCCGGGCATGGAAAACAGCAGGCTGTTCATCAGCTCGATGCGGCGGCGGTCGCGCTCCATCAGCGGCGCCAGCCGGCGGCGGATGCCGAGGTTGATGCGGGCGCRCCGGTCGGAGGCATAGACCTCCCACAGGTAGTCGCGCTCGGAGCTGGTCACCATTTCGAGCGTCAGTTCGTCGTGGTTGCGCAGGAAGATGGCCCACTGGCAATTGGGCGGGATCTCCGGCGTCTGCCGCATGATGTCGGTGATCGGGAAGCGGTCCTCCCGCGCGATCGCCATGTACATGCGCGGCATCAGCGGGAAATGGAATGACATCTGGCATTCGTCGCCGGGCACGGCGGTGCCTTCGTTGCTCAGCTCGCCCGCGCTGTGCATGGGCGGGGCGCCGGCGGCCGGCGCGGCATGGCCCGCGCCCTGGGTGCGGCCTGCCACCGCGGGCGAGATGGGGGCCGTGGAGGCGGCGGGCGCGCCCGGTCCGCCAAAGTATTGCTGGGCGTCTTCCGGCCACATATTGGCTTCCGCCAGCAGCAGGCGCCCCTTGTACTCCGCGTCCAGGTGGGCGCGGATGCGCTTGATGATGGCATGGGTCTCGGGCAGGTTCTCGTTGCTGGTGCCTTCGCGCTCGACAAGGTAGGGCACGGCATCCAGCCGCAGCCCGTCGACGCCGATATCGAGCCAGAAGCGCATCACCGACATCACCTCGCGCAGCACCTGCGGGTTGTCGAAGTTCAGGTCGGGCTGGTGCGAGTAGAAGCGGTGCCAGAAATAGGCGCCGGCCACCGGGTCCCAGCTCCAGTTGGATTTCTCGGTGTCGCAGAAGATGATGCGGGTGCCGGCGTAGGCCTGGTCGGTGTCCGACCACACGTAGTAGTTGCGCGCCGCCGAGCCGGGCTTGGCCAGGCGCGCGCGCTGGAACCACGGGTGCTGGTCCGAGGTGTGGTTGATGACCAGTTCCGTGATCACGCGCAGCCCGCGCGCATGCGCCGCGGCCACGAAGCGGCGCGCTTCGGCCAGCGTGCCGTAGTCGGGGTGGACGTTGCGGTAGTCGGCGATGTCGTAGCCGTCGTCGCGGCGCGGCGACGGATAGAACGGCAGCAGCCAGACCGTATCCACCCCCAGGTTGACGAGGTAGTCGAGCTTGGCGTGCAGGCCGGCGAAATCGCCCACGCCGTCGCCGTTGGCATCGAAGAAGGACTTGATGTGCAACTGGTAGATGACGGCGTCCTTGTACCAGAGCGGATCGGCGTTGAGCAGCGCGGCGCTCCCCGGTTCGGTCAGGCGTTTCATGCTGTCTCCTCGCGCAGCGGCCGCACCCGCCACAGCGCGAACGGCAACGCGTGGGGGTCCAGCCGGATGCGCTGGTGCTTGCCCCGCCAGGTGAAGCGGGGCCCGTGCATCAGGTCTTCGGCGTCGAGCGCGGCGTGGTCGGGCAGGCCCCATTCCCACAGCGGCAGCTCGATGGCCGCCTCGCGCGCGGCGCGCGGGTCCAGGCTGATGGCGGCCAGCAGCACTTCGCCGTCGAAGGCGCCGGGGACGGGCGGCGTGCCCGGCAGCGGCGCGGCGCGCGGCACGAAGCGGGCGAAGTACAGCACCGCGTCGTCGCTGGCGTGGTAGAAGCGCAGGCCAAGGTGGCTCTGCAGCGCCGGGTGGCTGGCGCGGATGGCGTTCAGGCGCGAGATCTCGGCAACGATATTGCCCGGGCGCTGCCAGTCCCACGCGCGCAACTGGTATTTCTCGGAGTCCAGGTACTCTTCCCTGGGCGCGCCGCCGGCCATCACCGGCGTGCCCTCGCACAGCTCGAAGCCGCTGTACATGCCCCACAGCCCGGACAGCAACGTGGCCAGCGCCGCGCGGATCAGGAAGCCGGGCCGGCCGCTGTCGTGCAGGAAATAGGGGTTGATGTCGGGTGTGTTGACGAAGAAATGCGGGCGGAAGTATTCGCGCAGCGGGCCCTGCGTCAGCTCCGTCATGTATTCCACGAGCTCGCGCTTGTGGTTGCGCCAGGTGAAGTAGGTATACGACTGGTTGAAGCCCAGCTTGGCCAGGCGCGCCATCATCTTGGGCCGCGTGAAGGCTTCGGCCAGGAACAGCGCGTCCGGGTACTGCGCGCGCACATCGGCGATCATCCATTCCCAGAACGGCAGCGGCTTGGTGTGCGGGTTGTCCACGCGGAAGATGCGCACGCCCTGGCCCGCCCAGAACAGCACCACGTCGCGCAGCGCGGTCCACAGCGTGGCGTCGGACGGCGGCGTGCCGTAGAAATCGACGTTGACGATGTCCTCGTACTTCTTGGGCGGGTTTTCCGCATAGCGCAGCGAGCCGTCCGGGCGGTGGGCGAACCATTCAGGGTGTTCGCGCAGCCACGGATGGTCGGGCGAGCACTGGATGGCGAAGTCCAGCGCCAGCTCCAGGCCCGCCGCGGCAGCGGCGTCGCGCAGGCGGCGGAAGTCATCGAAGGTGCCCAGTTCGGGGTGGATGGCGTCATGCCCGCCTTCCTCCGCGCCGATCGCATATGGGCTGCCCGGGTCGCTGGGCGCGGCGCGCAGGCTGTTGTTGCGGCCCTTGCGGTGGGTGCGGCCGATCGGGTGGATGGGCGGGAAGTAGAGCACGTCGAAGCCCATCGCGCGGATCGCGGGCAGCCGCGCGATCACGTCGTCGAAGGTGCCGTGGCGCTGCATGTCGCCGCTCTGCGAACGCGGGAACAGCTCGTACCAGCTGGCGAAGCGCGCCGCCAGGCGGTCCGCCTCCACCGGCAGCGCCACCGGGTGGCGCGTGGCGAACGGGCGCGGGTCGGCGGCCTGCATGGCCGCGCGCGTGCTTGGTGAGAGCAGGAGTTCGAGGCGGTGCATGTCGCGCGCGGGATCGGGGAGGGCATCGCTGCGGGCATCGCTATCGGCGTGGCCGGCGCCTTGCTGCAGTTCGCTTGCGATGGCGTGCACCGCGGCCTGGGTGTCCCTGGTGGCGCCGGCGGTGGCGGCCACCAGGCGCGCGCCTTCCTCGATTTCCAGCGTCACGTCGACGCCGGCCTGCTTTTTCTTGGTGACCTCGTCGCACCAGCTGCCGAAGGCGTCGCGCCATGCTTCCACGGTGAATTCATGGCGGCCCATGCCGCGCAGCGGAAAGCTGCCGTGCCAGCGGTCGTTGACGCCCGCCAGCAGCGGCGCTTCGTGCCAGTCCTGCTCGCCGGGGCCGCGCCAGAGCAGGACGGCGGCGAGCTTGTCGTGGCCGTCCATCCAGATATCCGCTTCCACCTCGACGCGCTCGCCGGCCACGCGCCGCACCGCGAAGCGGCCCGCGTCGCAGGCCGGCGTCACGTTCTCGATGGCGATGCGCGGCGCTTGCAAGGCAGCGGCAACGCTCCTCTCCAGCGTGGCGCGCACGGCGGCGGCAACCCGCTTGCCGTTGCGGCGCACCGGGGCCGCCTGCGCCGGGCCGGGCACGCTGTGATAGAGCTGGATGCCGGCGGGCGCGAGGGCGATGGTGGCCATGGCGTCCAGCAAGAATCCCCCGCTGCCCGCCGCCGCATCCGCACCGCCCGGACCGCCCTCGGCAGGCAGCAGCGTGCCGGCGCCTTGCGGCAGCGCGGCCACGATGCGCTCGACGCCGAGGGAAGCCGCCTGCAGCGTGTCCGGGTTGATGACGATGGCCAGCGTGGCGGCGTTATCGCCGGCAGTCCCGTCCGTGCGCGCGAGCACGGTCAGCGCCGCGTCGCCGCCGCTGACCTGGCGCAGCGAGCGGGCCGGGGCCGCGCCGCGCGCGGCCAGCCAGGCGTTGGCGTGGATCAGCTCATGCGAGAGATCGTAGGGCGGCGCGCTTGCGCCGTCGCCGCCGGCCTCGAAGCCCGCCGGCACCAGCAGGCCGTCGCCGATGGCCGCGGCGGCCCACAAGGCACGGCGCGCAGCGAGTGCGTCGGTGCCGCCCGCTTCCAGTGCCGGTGCGGCCAGCACGCGCCCGAAAGGGCGCAGCCGGGCGATCTCCTCGCTCAGCCAGAGGCTGCGGAAATCCCACCACGGCAGCGAGCAGAAGGCGCCGTCGAAGCCGCCCCGGGCAAGGTCGTCGAGCTGCCCGGGAGCCAGCCCCGGCGTCCATGCAAGGAACGACACATGGCGCCCCGGTGCCGCACGCCGGGCACCGGCGCTCAACTGTGCCCAGTGCCGCCCGGCCACGCGCGCCGGCGCGCGGCAGACGAAGCCGGCCACGCCGGCTGCCACCGGGGTGCGCAGCTGCTCGCCCCACCAGGGCACCAGCGCGGCAGCCACCTGCGGGTCATGCCAGCGCAGGCGGGCACCGGGCAGGTGGTTGTCGGTGTCGCGCGGGTCGGCTGCGAAGCCGGTGGGCTCGCGCCAGGCCGGCTCCAGCCCGGCGCTGCCGTCGGGATACCGGTCCAGCGCCAGCTCCAGCAGGCATGAGAGCCCATGCGCCTGGCATGCGGCCACCACCTGCGACAGCGCCGCGCCCCGGGCCTGCAGGACCGGCCAGCCGGCCAGCAGGACATGGTCGAAACCGAGCGCCGCGGCGCGCGCCAGCGTGTCGGCACCAGGCGCGTCGCCGGGGCGGGAGGAGGACAGTCCGATCAGACAGATCCGCACGTTCTATCCTCGCCGCTTGCCTGCAGGCCGGGGTGGCGAGCCCGGCGTGGCGGCGGACAAACCGCCCCCGGCAGCGCAGGACAGGCACGTGCGATGCAGAGCCGCGCCGCATGGGTCCGGCTGGCCGCGGGCCGCTTTACCTTTGCCTTTACCTGGCCCCGGCCCCGGTCCTGCGGTCCGAGCCTGCGGGATCGTTTCTGCGGCCAGGAATTGCATGCTTGGTTTCAATGGTGAAACTCCTTCTGCATCCACCGGCGGGTGCTGGTGGTCGGGTGGTACGCGAGCGACTGAACGAGATGGCGTGACGGCGGGGTGCTGTGACAAGGCTTGGCCCACACGGCACCCGAGAGCGCCGCATGGGTGCGCCGGTCCCGCCGCTTGTTGCTGAGCGGCGGAGCCAGGTGCGCCAGTGGTGCTATGCGAAGCGCGTGCCAGGCCCGGCCAGACATGGCACCTGACACCCGCGGCGCTGGCTGCACCAAGGCCCCACGCACGGTTGCGGCGGGTGCGCAGGGCGAGACTTCGGCGCCGGATGGCGCGTACGGGATGTAAAAACTACAGGGCGCCCGGGCAGATACGGCGGAAAAGGGCGGCAGGCGGGAAGGGGGCGGCCACGCAGCAGGTGACCGGGGAGAGACAAGGCCAGGCTGCGCGCCAGCCGACCTGGCGGTCGGCGCGGCGCCGGTCGTGCTGCCACGCGGGCAGCACGTCAGCCGGCGCGATAGCTGTCCAGGCGGTTGTAGAGGGTTTTCAGGCTGATACCCAGGGAATGGGCGGCCTGGCGCTTGTCGCCGTCATAGCGCGCCAGCGTGGCCAGGATGATCTCGCGCTGTGCATCGGCCAGCGAGGTACCTATGCGTACGTTGACGAAGCCGTCGAGTGTCGCGGGGCGTGGCGGCTGCGTGGCGATGTTCGGATTGGCGATATCGATCACGCGGTCGGCCAGGATAAAGGCGCGGTAGATGGTGTTCTTGAGTTCGCGCACATTGCCGGGCCAGCCGTAGTGGCGCAAGCGCTCCAGCACGGTGGACGAGAACGTCTTCTCGGTGCCTTCCATGGCGTTGAACTCGGCCAGGAAATGCCTGGCCAGTAGCGCGATGTCCTCGCCACGCTCGCGTAGCGGGGGGACATGCAGCGGGAATACGGCCAGGCGATAGAGCAGGTCCTCGCGCAACTGCCCCTCGCGCACGGCTTCGACCGGGTCGCGGTTGGTGGCGGCGAGGATGCGTACGTCGCACACGATCTGCGTATCGCCGCCGACACGGTGGAAGGTGAGGGTCTCGAGCACACGCAGCAGCTTGATCTGCATGTCGGGCGCCATTTCCGTGATTTCGTCGAGAAACAGCGTGCCCCCGCGTGCCTGTTCGAAATAGCCGGCCTTCTGCTGGAAGGCGCCGGTGAAGCCGCCCTTTTCGTGACCGAACAGCTCGGACTCGATCAGCGTGGCCGGAATCGCCCCGCAATTCACCGCCACGAACGGCCCGGCGCGGCGCGCGCTGCGATCGTGCACCGCGCGCGCCACCAGTTCCTTGCCGGTCCCGCTTTCACCCACGGCCAGCATGGTGATCTCGGTGCAGGCCACGCGTTCGACCTGGGCGAGCAGATGCCGCATCACCGGCGAAGTGCTCTGCCACAGCAACGCCACCGCGCCCTGCCCGGCGCCGCGGCGCGGCAGGGCACCCCCTGCCTGCGCGGATCGCGCGGTGGCGGGCGGGGAGGTGGCGACGGTGGGCTGGCTGCTTGTCATCGGCAGTGTCGTGGGGCGCGGGAGCGGCGGGTGATCCGCTGGTGCCCGCGGCAAGGCAGTGGTTGAGCTAATGCTATCGCTTGCGGCGGCGCGAAGCCACTCTTTTGCGTACAAAGCTCAATGTCGGCTTCTCGTGCGTCGTGTTGTCAGACAGACACCGGTATCGCTGTCGCCCATGCCCGCATAAACTATGACTTACCCCGGACTGACCCTCGGCTCCCTGACAGATGTCCAGGCTTGCTGCTGCCGTACCCGCGGGGATCTCCCGCGCCCGCTTGTCGCATCATGCCTTTGGCCGATGGCGCTTCTACGGAATATATGCCTCACATCCTGATCGTCGACGACGATGAAAATACCTGTGCTGCGCTGTCGGAGATCGTGGCGGCCGAAGGCTTTACCTCAGCCACCGCGGGCGACCTGCGCGAGGCTTGCCTGCAGATGGGCTGGCAGATGCCGGACGCCGTGCTGGCCGACCTCAAGCTGCCCGACGGCAGCGGCATGGACCTGTTCAACGAGGTGGGCACGGCCGGCGTGGAAGTGATCCTGATGACCGGCTACGCCAGCGTGGAGTCGGCGGTGGACGCCCTGCGCCTGGGCGCCACGGACTACCTCGTCAAGCCCATCAATGTGACCCGCCTGCGCACCATCCTCAAGCGCATCGCCACCACCGGGGACCTCAAGGCGGAAGTCCACTCCCTGCGCGGCGAGTTGCGCCGCTACGGCCGCTTTGGCCGCTTGCTGGGCAGCTCTGAAGCCATGCAGGTGGTCTACGACCAGCTCGGCAAGGTCGCCCCCACCGAGGCCACCGTACTGCTGGTGGGCGAGAGCGGCACCGGCAAGGAACTGGCCGCCCAGAGCCTGCACGAACTGTCGGCGCGCCGCCGGCAGCCTTTCCTGGCAGTGAACTGCGGTGCGATCTCGCCCACGCTGATCGAGTCCGAGATGTTCGGCCATGAGCGCGGCAGCTTTACCGGCGCCGAGCGCCAGCACAAGGGCTACTTCGAGCGGGCCAACGGCGGCACCTTGTTTCTCGATGAAATCACCGAGATGCCGGTGGAGCTGCAGGTCAAGCTGCTGCGCGTGCTGGAATCAGGCGCCTTCATGCGGGTCGGCACCAATCGCGAACTGCATGCCGATGTGCGCGTGGTGGCCGCGACCAACCGCAATCCGGAGGACGCAGTGGCCGAAGGCAAACTGCGCGCCGATCTCTATCACCGCCTCAATGTGTTCCCGATCGAGCTGCCGCCCTTGCGCGCGCGCGGCGACGATGTGGTGCAGATCGCCAATACGCTGCTCGAACAGTTGAACGGCGAGCAAGGTACCCGGCGTCGCTTCGCGCCGGAACTGCTCGACAGCCTGCTGTTGCATGCCTGGCCAGGCAATGTGCGCGAGCTGCGCAACTTCGTGCAGCGTGCCTACATCATGGCCGACCAGGACCTGATCGCGGACGCTCACGTGCCGCTRCAGGTGGCGGCCACCACCTCGGCAGCCACGGCGATGGTGTCGGTGCCGGTGGGCATCTCGCTGGCGGACGCGGATCGCCAGCTGATCTTCGCCACGCTCGAGCAATGCTCGGGCGTCAAGAAGCACGCCGCCGAGATCCTCGGCATCAGCCTCAAGACGCTTTACAACCGGCTCGAAGAATATGCCTCGCGCGGCGAGCTGCCCGAATCGCTGCGTGCCAACGGCACCAGCCCCGGCGGCGCGGCAGGGATGGGTCCGGCACAGGGTGGCAGCTCGGCGCCAGGCTAGCGTGGGTGCCACCCGGGCCGGCACCGGTTCAGGCATCGGCCAGCTGGCGCCGCCGGCGCTGTGCGGCAAGACCGTCGCCGGCCTGCTGCAGCAGCGGCACCGGCACGGGGCGCACATGCCAGATGCGCGAGCAGTATTCCTGGATGGCACGATCGGACGAAAAATGGCCAGAGCGCGCCGACGACAGCACCGACATGCGCTGCCAGCGCTCGCGGTCCGCGTAGGCGGCGCTCACATCCTGCTGGCAATGCAGGTAGGAGGCGAAATCCGCCAGCAGCAGGTAGGGATCGTGCTGCAGCAGCCCGTCGAACAGCGGCTGGAACACCGCCGCGTCCCCCTTGGCGAAGAAGCCCTGGCGCGCCAGCCCGATCACCGCGCGCAGCTCGGCATTGCCATCGTAAAAGCTGGCCGGCCGGTAGCCCGCTGCCTTCAGCGCATAGACCTCCGCCGCCGTCAGCCCGAAGGGGAAGAAATTGTCGGCGCCGATATGGTCGCGCAGTTCGATATTGGCGCCATCCATGGTGCCAATGGTGATGGCGCCATTCATGGCGAACTTCATATTGCCGGTGCCGGAGGCTTCCTTGCCCGCCAGCGAGATCTGCTCGGAGAGGTCGGCGGCCGGGTAGATGCGCTGGCCATGGGTCACGTTGAAGTTGGGCAGGAACACCACCTTGAGCCGGTCGCGTACCTGCGGGTCGCGGTTGATCACCTCGCCCACCGCGGTGATGAAGCGGATCATCAGCTTGGCGTAGTGATAGCCGGGCGCGGCCTTGCCCGCGAACAGGAAGGTGCGCGGCGCGATCTCCGCATGCGGATCGGACTTGATGCGGTGGTACAGCGCGACGATATGCAGCACCGCCAGGTGCTGGCGCTTGTATTCGTGGATGCGCTTGACCATCACGTCGAACATCGAATCGGGATCGACCACCACGCCGGTGCAATCACGGATCACCGCGGCCAGGTCAATCTTGTTGGCGCGCCGCACCGCATGCCACTGCTCGCGAAAGGCCGGGTCGTCGGCAAGGGGCTCGAGCGCGCGCAGCCCGGACAGGTCGCGTATCCAGCCGTCGCCGATGGCATCGCACGCCAGCCTGGTCAGGCGCGGGTTGGCCAGCGCGATCCAGCGCCGCGGCGTGACGCCGTTGGTGACGCTGGTGAATTTCTCGGGCCACATCTCGTGGAAATCCTTGAGCACATCCTGCTGCATCAGGCGCGAATGCAGCTCCGCCACGCCATTGATGGCATGGCTGCCGACGCACGCCAGGTGGGCCATGCGCACATAGCGCGGCGGGTGCTCGTCGATCAGCGACAGGCGTGCCAGGCGCGAGTCGTCGCCGTAGAAGCGGATGCGTACCTCGTCGAGGAAGCGCGCATTGATCTCGTAGATGATTTCCAGGTGGCGCGGCAGGATGCGGCCGAACAACGGCAGCGGCCAGCGCTCCAGCGCCTCCGGCAGCAGCGTGTGGTTGGTGTAGGCAAAGGCCTGCCGCGTGATCTGCCACGCGTGGTCCCACGGCAGGTCGTGATCGTCCACCAGCAGGCGCATCAGCTCGGCGATGCCGATCGACGGGTGCGTGTCGTTGAGCTGCACCGCGAACTTCTCGTGAAAGCGCGTGAGCGGGATGTCGTGCGCATCGAGCAGGCGCAGCATGTCCTGCAGCGAACACGAGACGAAGAAATACTGCTGCTCCAGGCGCAGCTCCTTGCCTTGCTGGGTTTCGTCGTTGGGGTAGAGCACCTTGGTCAGGTTTTCCGAGGTCACCTTCTTGCTGACCGCGCCGAGGTAGTCGCCGCGGTTGAAGACGTTGAAGTCGAAGGCCTCGGTGGCCTCCGCGCGCCACAGGCGCAGCGTGTTGACGGTATTGACGCGGTAGCCCAGGATCGGCGAGTCGAACGGCACGCCCACCACCGTCTTGTCCGGCACCCAGCGCACGCGGTAGTGCCCGCGGTCGTCGGTGTAGCGCTCGGTATGCCCGCCGAGCTTGACCTGCACGGCCCATTCGGAGCGCTGGATTTCCCACGGATTGCCGTTGCGCAGCCAGGTATCGGTGCTCTCCACCTGCATGCCGTCGACGATGGACTGGTGGAAGATGCCGTACTCATAGCGGATGCCATAGCCCAGCGCCGGCATTTCCAGCGTGGCAAGCGAATCGATGAAGCAGGCCGCCAGCCGGCCCAGGCCACCGTTGCCCAGGCCCGGCTCTTCCTCTTGCGCGAGGATGTCGTCCAGGTTCAGCCCCAGTTCCGTCATGGCCTCGCGCACTTCGTCGAGGATGCCAAGGTTGACGAGGTTGTTGCCCAGGTGCGGGCCCATCAGGAACTCCGCGGAGAGATACGCCACGGTGCGCGATGGCTGGCCCAGGTAGGCTTCGGCCGTGCTGATCCAGCGCTGCACCAGCCGGTCGCGCACGGTGTGGGCGAGAGCCTGGTAAAGATCGTTGCCGCTGGCCAGCCCCGGCAGCTTGGCCTGCGTATAGAACAAGTGGTCGAGGAAGGCGCGCCGGATCGTGGTGCTGGACATCGCGGTGCGCGTGTCGTGGGCAGGATGAGGGGCGGGCGCTGCGGGGTGCGGGGCCCTGGTAGCCCTGGCGCTGCCGAGATCGTTCGGGACGTGCGGGACAAGCGGGTCGTTCGGCTCGGTATCTGCCGTCATCGGGATCCTCCTGTGGGACATGTTCGCGATCACGGGCGGGCATGCCGCGCGCAAGCGCTGGCGCGCAGCGCACTGCGCGGTGCCAGATGCGGCGCAGGGTGTGGCGCAGCCGCGCCTGTTCCCCTTGATCGTAGACAAGATTTGGCCGGGCAGGTGCCCGGATTGCGGTCCCGGCCCGCGCGCAGGCAGGGGTGCCGCGCACGCGGTATGCTTATTGCATGGCAACTGGGCAAGCAGGCCGCCCGCAAAGGTTTCGATGTCGCAGCAACATTCCCCCTCCGAGAACACGCACGGCAGTGGCGACGCAGGCCAGTCCGGTGACAGCTGCGCGCCCGGCGAGGTCAGCAGTAGCGCGGAAGTCGCCAGCCTGATAGCCCAGGTGGCGCATGACCTGCGCTCCGCGCTCAACGGGGTGCAGAGCTGGGCTTACGTGCTCGATCACACGCTGGAAACACCCCCGACCGCGGCGCAGCGCGCGCTGGCCGGGATCCGCACCGGCATGCTGCAGCAGATAGCGCTCATCGAACACATGGAAGAGGCCGTGGCCTTGCTGGCCGATGAAAGTGCGCCGCAATGGGAGCAGGTGGACCTGCGCGCGGCGCTGGATACCGCCATGGACGCGACGCGGCCCGTTGCCGAGGGGCGCAGCGTGCTGCTTCGCGCCGGCGGCGCGGACGCACCACTGGGAGCCGCGCCGCTGGTGATCGACGCCGATCCGCGCCGCCTGCTGCCATTGCTGCGGCACCTGCTGGTGCATTGCATCCGCCAGGCACGTACCGGCGATGCGGTGGAGGCGCGGCTCGAACGCGAGGCTGACCAGGTCAAGCTGCGCATCACCGAGAGTCGCACGCCCAGCGAGGCGCGCAAGAATGAGCGCATTTCCGTGCTTTCGGATTTCTTCCACCGGCGCCGGCCGGTGCAGGGTGGGGCAGGCGCGCCGCGCCAGGGTACAGCCCTGATGGTGACCCGGCGCCTGGTGGAAACCCACTGCGCCAGCATCGAGGCCGTAGGGCAGGGCTGTTCGACGGACGGCGAGTCGGTGTGCATCGCGGTGAGCTTCCCGCTGCATATTCCCCGCGCCTGAAGCACAGCATCCAGTCCGCGCCCGTGCCGTAGTTTTTACCGGTTACGGCATAAAGTGCACGGCGGCTGTGCTTGCAGGCGGGTGCGCCCAGCCGGCGCCCCGGCATGCAGCGACGCCGCGCACTTCGCTCGCTCCTTTGCTTTTGCGCCGCGTTTCCCCTTCGATTCCAGCACATTCCCGGGTGTGTCCCGACCGTCGTCCCGGTTGTCCTCCCGCTTGGCCCGCCGCTTGCATGAAGACATGCATTTCCGAATCCTGATCGAGGAGCGACCATGCACAAGGCCAGCCACAAGGAACACGCCAAGCCCGGCAAGCGCCACGGCCATGCCCGCGGCGCGAGCGCTGCCGGCAAGGACGAGGAGAACAAGCAGCCGGCCACCTACCAGCAAGCGGTGGACGAATCGCTGGACATGACCTTTCCCGCCAGCGATCCCATTTCGCCCAGCGCGGCCATGCACGCCGAGAAGCAGACAAGCACGCCGCGTGACGACAAGGACTGGCACCTCACGCCCGGCAGCGAACACCAGCCTGCCGGCGCCAAGCCTGCGGCGCATCGCAAGGGCAAGACGGATAAGCATTGACCCGATACGCATTGACGCCAGCCATGCCGGCAGGACGCACTTGATGATCCAGGAGAACTGACCGATGAATCCCATCGAAACCAACCGTTCCGGCACGCCCGTCCCGGGCGCCGCCATCGTCGGCGAACTACCGGCCGACCGCACCGGCCCCGGCCCCTTCGTCATGGCCGCCGACACGCTGGAGGGCAACAATGTGATCGGCCCCGCCGGGGATGATCTCGGCACCATCGACCACATCATGATCGACGTGCGTGGCGGGCGCGTGGCCTACGCGGTGCTGTCGTTCGGCGGCTTCCTCGGCATCGGCGGGAAACTGTTCGCGCTGCCCTGGTCCGCGCTCACGCTGGACACCCGGCGCAAATGCTTCGTGCTCGGCGTAGACAAGGAAAAGCTCAAGGCCGCGCCAGGCTTCGACAAGGAACACTGGCCGACCATGGCGGATTCGCAATGGGCCACCAGCATCCATGAGTACTACGGGGCCTCGCCGTACTGGGAAGCCGACCATTACGATCCCTGGGTGGGGCGGTAGCGATTGCGTGAGGAGGCCGGAAGACGGCCGGAACATGGCCGGAACACGGCCGGGAGATGGCCGAGAGATGGGGAGCGATAGCTCCCCGTTTTCTTGTCGCGATGGCCCGCGGACAGGGCGCGCCTGCCCCGGCCCCGCGCCATTCCATGGGCGAAGGGAGCAACCCTTCGCCCGGACGGATTGCCGCTGCCAGCCAGCTACCCGCCGGCCCGGGCCCGCTGCGGGGGCGGCGGTGGCAGGTCGCCCGGCGGCGGGTCGTTGACCGGCGTGGGCGGGTCGGGATCCGGGACTGCCGGCGGCTGGATATCAGGCCGCGGCGGCGCCTGGTCGGGTTCGGGGGTAGTGTGAAGCCGTATTTCCATCATTGTCTCCAGGTTCGCGCCGGGCAGCGGCCGTCAGGCCGTCTCGCCCAGCTCGTCGAGAATCTTCGATAGCGCATCCAGGTCGACCGGCTTGACCAGGTGGCGGTCGAAGCCGGCTTCGCTGGTCCGCTGGCGGTCGGCGGGCTGGCTGTAGCCGGTCAGCGCCACCAGGCGCACGTGCTGCAGCTCCGGAATGGCGCGCAGGCGCTGGGCGATCTCGAAACCGTCCATGGCCGGCATGCCGAGGTCCAGCAAGATGACATCGGGTTGCGCCTTGACCGCGCGCACGATGGCGGCGGGGCCGTCGATCGCGGTGATCACGGTATGCCCCATGGCTTCGAGCGTCAGGGCAATGGCTTCCAGTGCGTCAATGTTGTCGTCCACCACCATCACCGTGCGTGGCACGCCGGGTGCCGGCCTCGACGTACCCGTGGCCGGCTTCCAGCTTTGCCAGGGCTGGGCCGGCAGAGTGACCACGAAGGCGCAGCCCAGCGCGGGGCCGGCGCTTTCGGCATGCACGCTGCCGCCGTGCAGCTTCACCAGTTTCTGTACCAGCGACAGGCCGATGCCCATGCCTTCCTGGCCGCCGGGGCCGGTCTTGTCGCCGTGGTGCGCGGTGGCGGGGTCGAAGACGGCCTGCAGGGCCTGGGGCGAGAGGCCCGGACCGTTGTCCAGCACCTTGACGGTCAGCAGCTTGCCGTCGTTGGTGACTTCGACCGCGAGCTGGCCGCCGGGCTGGGTGTAGCGCGCGGCGTTGTGCAGCAGGTTGCTGAAGATCTGGGTCAGCCGCACCAGGTCGCCGCGCACCGGCATGGGCCCTTCCGGCACGCTCAGGCGCAGCGTGTGGCTGCGCGATTCGATCAGCGGACGCACGGCTTCCACTGCGGTGYTGAGCGCGGTGCGCAGCTCCACCAGGTCGTCGCGCAGCACGATGCGGCCCTGCGTGAAGCGGGCGATGTCGAGCAGGTCGTCCACCAGCCGCGTCAGGTGGTGGAGCTGGCGGGCGATGATGTCGCGCGCCTTGAAGCTGTCTTCGCGCGAGGGAGCGCAGTGCATCAGCAGGTCGGCGGCGCTGCGCATCGGCGCGAGCGGATTGCGCAGTTCATGCGCCAGCATGGCGAGGAACTCGTCCTTGCGGCGATCTTCCTCCAGCAGCATGCGTTCGGCGCGCTTCTGGCGGGTGATGTCCTGGTAGATGCCCGCCACGCGGTAGAAGTTGCCGCCCGTGTCGGAGACGGGAAAGGCGCGCGCGCGGACCTCGCGTATTTCGCCGTCGCCGCGGATCACCTGGAACTCGGCATCCATGTGGCCGTTCTTCATCATGGCGTCGAAGGCTTGCGCCACGCGCGTGCGTTCGCCGGGGTCCACCCAGTCGAGCCAGCGAAGCGGGCTGCGCCTGAGCTCATCCACCGGCCGGTCCCACAGTTGCGCGAAGGACGGGCTGATGAAGAGGAACTCGGGTTCGGCCGGGTCGAGGATCCACAGCACGTCGGACAGGTTATCGGCGAGCTGGCGCAGCAGTTCCTCGCTCTCGCGCAATGCGCGCGACGTCTGCCGGGCTTCCTCCTCGGCCTTGCGCATGCGCAGCAGGGCGTTGATGCTCGACACCAGCTCTTCGGCTTCCACCGGCTCGATCAGGAAGCTGTCGGCACCGCCATCGAGCGCCTGCACGCGGTGGCGCGATTCGGTCAGCGCGGCCGATGTCTGCAGCACCAGCGTCGCGGCCGTCTCGGGATCGCTCTTGATCAGCCGGCACACTTCGAGCCCGTCGATATCGGGCAGCTTCACATCCAGCAGCACCAGGTCCGGCGCGTGCTGGCGCACCAGGGAGAGCGCGGCCTGGCCGCTGGCCGCATCCAGTACGGAGAAGCCGGCACGCCGCAGGATGCGGCCCTTCACGTAGCGGGGTCCGTCGCTGTCGTCGACGTTGAGGATCAGGGGTCGCGCGGGGGCGTCTTGGCGTAGTGGGATGTTCATGGCGAACTCAACGATGTTGGGCGTCGGACGCAGCGGCCGGGCGCGCTCGGGCGGGACAATGGGCGGGGATCATCAGCGTGAAGATGGATCCCTTGCCCACCTCGCTCTGGACATGGATCTTCCCGTGCAGAAGGTCGGCAAGCTGGCGGCACAGCGGCAGGCCGAGGCCTGTGCCCTTGACGCGGTGCTGCAGGGGGTTGGCGATCTGCGTGAATTCCTCGAACACCACCGGCAGGTGCCCGGGCGCGATGCCGATGCCGGTATCGGCCACCGTCACCACCAGCTGGTCGGTGGCGGGCAGGTACTGCGCGCCGACGCGGACCTCGCCGTGCTCGGTGTACTTGAGCGCGTTGGAGACGAAGTTGCGCAGGATCTGCGCGAGCTTGCCTTCGTCGGTATGCAGCGGCGGGATATGGTCGACGGCACTGATCATCAGCTCGACCTCGGCGCTGTGCTGGAGCGGGCGCATCATGCCGCGCAGCGCGCTGAAGGTATTGTCCAGCGTGAAATCCGACAGGCTCAGCTCGGTCTTGCCCGAAGCGATCTTGGCCAGGTCGAGCAGGTCGTCCACCAGTTGGGCCAGCGATTCCGCGGCGTGCCGCACCATGGTCACCTGGTGCACCTGCTCGGCGTTGAGCGGTCCGTCGGTCTGGTCGAGCAGCAGGCCGGACAGCGCACGGATGGAGCTCAGCGGCGTGCGCAGCTCGTGGCTGACGTTGGACAAGAAGCGGCTCTTGGTTTCGTCCGCCACGCGCAGGCGGTCCGCGCGGTCATCGAGTTCGGCATACAGCGCCACCACGCCGCGGTTGGTATCGGCCAGTTCGTTGGCAAGCAGCTCCAGCTCGCGCTGGCGCGCCGCGAGTTCGTGCAGGGTGCCGGCCAGCTCACGGTTCTGCTCGCGCAGCTCGCTCAAGATCAGGTCGGGGGCGCGGTCCAGGCAGCGCTCGGACAGCGCGGCCAGCGCCGCCGGCGCCGATTCCGGCGCGCTCGCCGGCAGGCGCCGGTGGATCGCCAGGCGTTCCCGGGCCGTGCCTTCCTCTTCCAGCGACCAGCTGTCGGCCAGGGCGACCGCATGGAGCAGCGCCTGCGCCGAGGGGTCGCCGGGAGCGACTTCGCCGCGCAGCATGCGCGCCAGCGTGGCGATCGCGGCGGGCGCGGCGTCGACGGTGATGGCCAGTTCGCGCTCGGCGTGCTCCCTGCCTTCGCCGCGGATCAAGCGCGCGCACAGGGTGCGTGGCCCGTCCATGGAAAGCAGCAGGCGCGCCAGTTCGGATACGGTGGTGGCGATCGCGGTCTGCTCGATGGCCGAGAAGCCCAGTGTGGCCGCGGCGCTGCGCGCGGCCTGGCGCGCCAGCACCACATCGGTATCGGCGCGCAGGACCAGCTGGAAGAGGGGCAGTCTCATGACCGGGCTCCCTCGCCAGCGTCAGGCACCGCTCGGGCGCCATCCCCGGCGGCGTCCTGCACGCGCGGGGCATACGACTGGCATTCGCTGCTGCGCTTGCACACGATCACGGTGACATCGTCATGCCCGCGCGCGAAATCGCGGTACAGCACCGCCGCCACGACGGCAGGGTGGCGCGCATGCAGGCCCGGGTAATTATCCAGGTCCCAGTGCGAGCCCAGGCCGTCGCTATGGAGGACGAGCAAGGTCTCGGCCGGCCACGGCGCCTCCACCTCGGTGACCTTGCGCATGATATAGCCGACGATGCCATTGTGGGAGATCAGCTGCCGCCGGTTGCCGGAGCCGCCGAGCGCGCCGGGCGAATACACGCAGGCGGAAATATTGCCGATGCCGGCAAAACGCACGCTGCCGGGGTCGGAATCGATGCGGGCTACCGCCACGGCCGCACCGCGCGTGGCGCGCAGCGCGGCATGCGCGTGCCCGATCAGCACGGCGGGTGCCACGAAGGCGTGCGCCGCGGCAACCCGCTTGGCGGCCTCGGCCGCGCGCGCGGCGTCGGGTCCGTGGCCCAGGCCGTCGGCCACCACCAGGCTCGACAAGGCGCGCGCCGAACTGGCATGCCAGCCGTCGCCGCATTCCGTTTCGCCGGTCATCGGCACGCAAACCGCGCCCACCGACACCGCCGGCAGTGCAGGCTCGACCGGCCGGTCCGACGGCGCGAGCGTCATGCGCAGGACGGTGCCTTTGCCGGGTGCGCTGTAGATGTCGAATGCCGTGGCAAGCCGGCCCATCGCACCCAGCCCGTTGCCTGCCGTGCCGGTGGTCGAGAAGCCGTCGCGCAGGCTGGCGCCGAGGTCGGCCATGCCGGGTCCGCGGTCGATGGCGATGACTTCGACCTGCGGGGCGGCCGGTCCCGTCGCCTCTTCCTGCAAGGCGCGGATGAGCAGTTCGCCCTCCGTGCCGTACTTCAGGATATTGGTGGCGGCCTCGGACACCGCGATGGCCAGGCGGCCGGTGGCCACCTCGCCGAAGCCGCAGCGGATGGCGAGCTCCGTCACCGTGCGACGCGCTTCGGCGACATGGCTCGCTTCCTGGATCAAGGCTCGGATCTGCATCATTTCGTTCCAGCGTCAGAACGCGCCATAGCGGGCGATCGTCACGGTTGTTCCCTGGCCGGGCGCGGTCACGATATCGAAGGCGTCGGACAGCCTGCGCGCGCCGCCCAGGCCGAGGCCCATGCCGTTGCCGGTGGTAAAGCCGTCGCGCAGCGCCTCCTGCACGTCGGCGATGCCCGGCCCCTGGTCGACGAAGCGCAACTGCACGCCGCGCCGTCCGCTGGCAGCCACGGTGGCGATTTCCGCGTGCCCGCCGCCACCGTGGATCACGGTGTTGCGCGCCAGCTCGCTCGCCGCCGTGACCAGCTTGGTCTGGTCCACCAGGCTCATGCCCTGCGCCACGGCCAGGTCGCGCACCAGCTTGCGCAGGCGCACCACGTCCTCGCTCGACTGCAGCGCAACCTGCTGCGGCGCGACGCCTCCGGTGTCCGGCGCGGCGTGGTGCAGCCACGAGGACTGCGCAGCGATGGCGCCGTCATAGCGGTTCATGCGTCCGCCTGCAGCAGGGTCATGCCGCGCTCGACGTTCAGCGCCGTGCGCACCCCGTCCAGCGTGACCCCCAGTTCGACCAGGGTGATCGCCACCGCGGGCTGCATGCCGACCACGACGGTCTCGGCATCCAGCACCCGCGCGATGGCGGCGGTATTGCCAATCATGCGGCCGATGAAGGAATCGACCAGGTCCAGCGCGGAGATGTCGATCAGCACGCCCTTGGCGCGCTCCTTGACAATGCGCTCGGACAGGTCTTCCTGCAGGGTCAGGGCCAGCCTGTCGTGCATGTCCACCTGGATCGTCACCAGCAGCAGGCGTCCCATGCGGAGGATTGGAATGCGCTCCATATCGCGTGTCGGTCCTTGTGCGTGCGTTGGCTAGTGCGACCCGGCGCTGCCGATCGAGCCGCCGGTCCGCTTGAGGGCCACCTGGAATGCATCTGCCAGGGTTGCCTTGGTGGTCACGTTGGCGAGGTCCACGCCCAGGTGGACGATGGTCTGCGCGATCTGCGGGCGGATGCCGCTGATGATGCAGTCCGCACCCATCAGGCGCGCTGCGGCCACGGTCTTGAGCAGATGCTGCGCGACCAGGGTGTCCACGGTCGGCACGCCGGTGATGTCGATGATGGCAATCGATGCGCCGGACTCCACGATCTTCTGCAGCAGGCTTTCCATCACGGTCTGCGTGCGCGCGCTGTCCAGCGTGCCGATCAGCGGCAGGGCCAGGATGTCATCCCACAGCTGGACCACAGGGGTGGAGAGTTCCATCAGCTCGCGTTGCTGGCGCGCGATGACCTCCTCGCGGCTGTTCTGGTAGAGCGTGGTGGTGTAAAGCCCGAGCTTGTCGAGCAGGGCGCTGACCGCCCAGGTCTGATCCGCCAGTTGCGCGGGGCTGTTCGCCAGCGCCTTGCGCAGCCGCACGAACACCGGCTGCTTGAGCGAGAACACGAAGGTAGCGGTATCCGCTGCCGAAAAGCCTTCGCGCGCGCGGCGGCGCGAGATGTCGGCCAGCACGCCGCGCACGCGCTCCCACGCCGGCGTCTCCAGGTCGGGTGCGGCGCCGGCCCGCAGCGCTTCGCGCAAGCCGTGCAGGAAGCGCTGGGCCTGGTCCCGCAGATCGGCTGCGGACAGGCGCTGCCCACCGGGCTCTGCCAGTTGCAGTCCGACCCATTCATCCAGCAACTGGTCCATCTCGTTTGTAAAAACTACAAGAAAGTCCGGGCTCGGATCGGTAGATTCTGCATGCAGCGTGTGCGCCACGATTTTCCCCTGGGATGCGGTTGACGATGGTTGGTCCTTGTCAGCAACGGGCTGCGGGTGGCGGGTGGAGTCCCCGCCGCCCGGCGCCGCTCCGTGTGGCAGCCGTATCGCGCAAAAGCCGTGCCCGCTTGTAGGACGGTGCCGTCAGCGCGCTGCCGGCGCTGTCCTACATGGCCTGCCGGCGCCGCGGGGCGCCATTGTCCTGGCCAGCGCCCGCGCCCGCGCCGGCACTGAACAGCGCTACCATTTCGCGGTTGAAGGCAGGAATGTCGTCGGGCTTGCGGCTGCTGACCCAGTTGCCGTCGCGTACGACTTCGCGGTCCACCCATTCGCCGCCGGCATTGCGGATGTCGTCGGCCAGCGAAGGCCAGCTGGTCAGGGTGCGCCCCCTGACCATGCCCGCCGATACCAGCAGCCACGCGCCGTGGCAGATCACTGCCACCGGCTTGCCGTCGTCCTGGATTCGCCTGACGAAGCGTTGTGCCTCGGCGTTGGTGCGCAGCGTGTCGGCGTTCATGACCCCGCCGGGCAGCATGACGGCGTCGAATTCCTCGGGGCGGGCGTCGGACAGGACGGCCTGCACGTCGAAGCGGTCGGCCTTGCTGTCGTGATGGGCGCCCTGGACCTGGCCGGCCTGCGGGGCCACGATCACCGTGGTGGCGCCCGCCTGCTGCAGCGCCTGGCGCGGGCCGGTGAGCTCGACCTGCTCGAACATGTCGGTGACCAGCAGCGCGACGCGCTTGCCGGCCAGTTCGGTGGGGCTATGGTCGGTGTGAGGCATGTGGGGACGATCCTGATTCATGTGCAACTCCTGGCTTCGGCCGGCCGGAGAGGCCGGCACTACGGGGAAAAGGGAAAAACGGGACGGAAAGAATCCGCGCGGCAGGGGCAGGGCGGCAGCATGGTCCGCCGCCTGGCCACCGTGTAGCTTTGGCGTGCGCGTGTAAAACCGGCATGTGCGGCCTGCCCGCAGCCAGGCGCCGGCTGACTTGCGCGCGGCTTTGCCCCAGTGCGCCTGCGCGCCTGGCTTGACTCCTGACAACACGGGCAGCGCGCGCCCGGCATGCCTTGGGGAGTGGCAATAACCATGCCCCGCCGGCGCTTGGCAAGCGGCGCACGGCGGTGTCTGGCCGACCGGCCATGCGCTTGCCGGACCGTGCCGGAGCGCGGCTGGCAGACGCTGGCGGCCAATTGCCAAGCGACGCCGGCGTGGCCATACTGAGCACTTGCGACGCTTGTCGCCACGCCAGCCCACCCCCGACGCCGATGCCTTCCGATCCTTCCGGCCCGTCCGGCAATCCCCCGCGGCACGACCCGCACGATCACGGCCATGGGCACGATCATCATGGCCACGACCATGGCGGCAGCACGCTTTCGGACATGGACCTGCGCGTGCGCGCGCTGGAATCGCTGCTGGTCGAAAAAGGCTACGTCGACCCGGCCGCGCTGGACCTGCTGATCGAGACCTACGAGCAGCGCATCGGCCCCCGCAACGGCGCGCGCGTGGTGGCCAGGGCGTGGGCCGATCCCGCTTACAAGGCATGGCTGCTGGCGGATGCCACCGCCGCCATCGCATCGCTCGGTTTCAGCGGCCGCCAGGGCGAGCACATGCTGGTGCTGGAGAACACGCCCGCCGTCCACAATATGGTGGTCTGCACCCTGTGTTCCTGCTATCCCTGGCCGGTACTCGGGCTGCCGCCTGTCTGGTACAAGTCCGCGCCATACCGCGCGCGCGCCGTGATCGACCCGCGCGGCGTACTGCGCGACTTCGGCTTTACGCTGCCGGACGCGGTGAAGATCCAGGTGTGGGATTCCACCGCAGAGCTGCGCTACCTGGTGCTGCCGATGCGCCCGGCCGGCACCGATGGCTGGAGCGAGCAGGCGCTGGCGGACCTGGTCACGCGCGACGCCATGATCGGCACTGGCCTGCTGCCCGACGTGGGCGTCCCGGCCACGGCCGGCGCGGAGGTATCGCAATGAATGGCGCGCAAGATCTGGGCGGCATGCAGGGTTTCGGCCCGGTCCGCCCCGAAGCCGGCGAGCCGCCCTTCCACGCCGAGTGGGAGCGCCGCGTGCTGGCGCTGACGCTGGCGATGGGCGCGACCGGCCAGTGGAATATCGACACGTCCCGCGCGGCCCGCGAGAGCCTGCCGCCCGCGCAGTACCTCGGCAGCAGCTACTACCAGATCTGGTTCGAAGGGCTCAAGGCCCTGCTCCTGAAGACGGGCCTGGCCAGCGCGGAGGAAATCGCCAGCGGCCATTGCGCCACGCCACCGGTGGCGCTGGCGCGCGTGCTGGCAGCGGATCAGGTAAGCGGCGCGCTCGCGCGCGGTTCACCGAGCGCGCGGCCGGCCTGCGGCGAGGCGCGCTTCCGGCCCGGCCAGCGCGTGCGCGCCCGCATGATGCATCCGCCCGGCCACACCCGCCTGCCGCGCTATTGCCGCGGGCGCCAGGGCGAGATCGTGGCGGTCCATGGTGCCCATGTCTTTCCCGACGCCAGCGCCACGGGCGCCGGCGAGCAGCCGCAATGGCTCTACACCGTGCGCTTCGACGCCGCCGAACTCTGGGGCCCGGATACGACCGCATCCTCGGTCAGCGTGGATTGCTGGGAGCCCTATCTCGAAGCGGTGGAGGTGGCTCATGGCTGAGGCTGTCGCCGCCGGTTTCACGCCCGACAGGCTGCAGGCCATGCGCGCCGCGCTGCCGGCCCTGCCTTGCGACAGCACCGGCCCGGTCTTCCGCGAGCCCTGGGAGGCACAGGCCTTTGCCATGGCGCTTGCCCTGCACGAGCGCGGCGCCTTTACCTGGCCTGAATGGGCCGCCATCCTGTCGCAGGTGATCCGCGAAGCGCAGGCCGCGGGCGACCCGGACAACGGCGAGCACTACTACCGTTTCTGGCTGACTGCGCTTGAACGCCTCAGCACGGCCAAGGGCCTGGTGGGGACCGATGCGCTGCTGGACCGGCGCGCGGCATGGGCGGCGGCGGCACGCCGTACGCCGCATGGGCAGCCGATCGAGCTGGATGGAAAGGACGGCGGCCAGGCCGACAGTTAAGTGTCTCATGATAAACTTTTGAGTCATTGGAAGCCTGCCGGAAACCCTGCTCGCCCCGTGCCCGCGCCAGCGTCCCTGCGATCCGGCCCCGCTCGTGCTACCTTAGCGGGCTAGACGCTGCCAAAGCGCGCCCCGTTGCCCTGCCGGCAAGGGTGGCGCCACTACCGACTGACATGAATGACACAGAAATCGAGCTGATCGGCTCGGCCCGCCTGCCGACCCGCTTCGGCAAATTCACCGCCCATGCATTCAAGGGCGCCGTTTCGGGCATCGAACACCTGGCGCTGAGCGTCGGCGATATCACCGGCGAGGGCGTGCTGACCCGCCTGCACTCGGAGTGCCTGACCGGCGACGTGTTCGGCTCCTGCCGCTGCGACTGCGGCGAGCAGCTCGAACTCGCGATGGAGAAGATCGCCGAGGAGGGCCGCGGCATCCTGCTGTACCTGCGCGGCCAGGAAGGGCGCGGCATCGGCCTGGGCCACAAGATCCGCGCCTATGCGCTGCAGGACGAAGGCCTGGATACCGTTGACGCCAACCTGGCCCTGGGCCAGGAAATCGACGCCCGCAACTACGCTTTTGCGGCCGATCTGCTGCACCAGTGGGGCGTGAAGTCGATCCGGCTGATGAGCAACAACCCGAAGAAGAAACTGGCGCTCGAAGCCGCCGGCATCACGGTGGTAGAGCAGATGCGCCACATCATCCCGTCGAATGCCGAGAACGAGAAGTACCTGGCCACCAAGCGCGTGCGGATGGGGCATCTGCTGGACTGAGCCCTGAGACCGTGGTGCGGCGGGACCGGCTGGCCCGCCCATCGCAACGCCAAGCTGCGAAAAGAGCACAAAATCAGCCGGCCTCCCGGCGTATCCGGATACACTGGCGTATCGACGCCACCACCAGCCGGTTTGGAACATGCTTGCCCAGATTCAACGCAGTTGCGGTGAAGGTGCGGTGCGCCTTCGCCGGGTGCTTGCCCGGGAAGTTCATCTCGATATCCGCCAGCCGGCCCAGATCAAGCGCATCCGGCTGCTGGGATGGCTGGCGTTCATCGGCTTTCCCGTGTTCTACCTGGTCTGGACGTTCTGGTTCCCGCAGCCGTACGAGAGCCTGACCCTGCGCCTGGTGGCCATGCTGATGTGCCTGCCACTGATCGTGACGCGGGACCTGCGCGACAGGAAATGGCTTCCTGCCTATTTCCTCGTCACGCTGACCTATTGCCTGTCGTTTGTCTTCGTTTATCTGTACCTGATGAACCACGGCAACCTGGTCTGGTCGCAGTCGCTCGTGATCGCGGTGATCATCCTGTTCAACTTCAGCGGCTGGGTGGGGGGTGCCGCCTCGCTGGGCGTGGGCACGGCGGCCGCCTGGCTGGTCTACAACTACGTGACGCCGCCGCCGGCGGGGCTGCTGGCGGTGAACTGGCCGGTGGAGCTGCCCATCATCGGGTTCACCATCTGCACCATCGCCGTCCTCAAGATCGACCAGCGCATCCTGATCCAGGAAAAGCTCGACGGCATGGCGATCGCGCTGGGCACCGTGGCGCATGAACTGCGCACGCCGATCCGCAGCATCGGATCGACCGCGCTGGGCATGGGGCGATACCTGCCCGGCCTGATCCGCTTCTATGAAGAAAACGAGACGCCGGAAAACTCGCTGAACCTGCCGCGCGCGCATTTCGGCCTGCTCAAGGATGCCTTGCCGCGAATCCAGCTCGAGGTCGAGCGCATGAACCATGGCATCGACGTGCTGCTCATCAACGCGCGCGGCGGCGCGGACCGGGAGCCCGGAGATCCGTTCCCGATGGCCCTGGCCGTGCGCGAGGCGCTCAGCCGCTACCCGTTCGAGGCGGGGCAGCGCGAACTCGTGCTGGCGGACCTGGACGACGATTTCCTCGTGCGCGCGGAGCAGAAGCTGCTGGTCATGGTGCTGTTCAACCTGATCAAGAATGCCTTGCACGCGCTGGCGCGAGCCGGTCATGGCGAGATCCGGCTGCGCCTTGAGCAGGGTGCACGGCGCAACCGCCTGGTCTTTCGCGATACCGGCACCGGAATCCCGGAGCGGGAGCTGTCGTCCATCTTCAAGCGCTTCCATACGTATCCGCGCAACGAAGGCACCGGCATCGGCCTGGCGTTCTGCAAGGAAACGCTGGAGGCCTGGGGCGGCCGTATCCACTGCAACTCGATCGAGCACGCCCACACCGAGTTCGTGCTGGAGTTTCCGCTGATCGCGCCCCAGCCTGAAGGCGCCGGCGCGCCGGGCTGACATATTGCCTGGCCGCGCACCCGTGGCAGCGGGTGAACGGCCGCGCCGCTCAGGCCTCGCTACCCGCCATTTCCAGCGCTGCGCGGGCCACGGCATGCTTCGGCGCCGCCGGCCTTGCCAGCGGCGTGCGCTGGCGGCGCTGGCTCGATCGCCAGCYAGCCAGGTTCACTTCGTCGCGGATCTCGGCGCAGACCTGGATCAGCCTTTCGGTTTCCACCGCGGTCAGGCACGCATTCATGGTCAGCCGCATCAGTGCGCGATCTCGTGCCGTGGCCGGCGCGCAGAAGACGGCGCCGAAGATCCCGCGCGACTGCAAGGCGTCGCGCAGCACCAGGGTCTGCTCCTCGGTGCCCGACTCCAGCGCGATGATCTGCTCCGAGCCGGCCGAGACGTTGTAACCCAACTCGGCAAGCGCGCCGCGCACCTGGGCGGAGATGGCATGCAGGCGGGCGCGGCGGTCGTCGGCGGTGACGATGAAATCCGCGGCGGCGTCGAACCAGGCCAGCTCATGGTGCAGCAGCCCCGAGCTGAAGATCGCGGGCCGCGATTCCGCGGCGAAGTAGCCCTTGAACGAAGCGGGGCAGGTAACCAGGCCGGCGCGGCCGCCGAAGGCCTTGGCCAGGCTGGCGGTCTGGAAGTGAACCCGCTGCGACAGGCCGAGCTGCGCCACCAGGCCGGCTCCGCCGGGGCCGTGCGTTCCCAGCGAATGGGATTCGTCGACCACCAGCACGCTGCCGGTGCGCTCGGCCACTTCGACGAAATCGGTCAGCGGGCACAAGCTGCCGTTGGTGCTGTACACCGAGTCCACCACGATGACGCCGGGCCCTTCCTTGCGGATCTGCCGTTCCGCGTGCTCGGCATCGTTGTGCATGAAGGGCACGGCACGCGCGCGCGCCGCGTGGGCGCCTTCCCACAAGGACATATGGGCCAGCATGTCGAGGTAGACGGGCGTGCGCTCGTTGGCGATGCTTTGCAGCAGGCCCACATTGGCGGCCCAGCCGGACTGGCAGAGGATACTGGCCTCGGCACCGGAGAATGCCGCCAGCTTGCGCTCCAGGCGGCTGGTCGGATTGTCGCCGTACTGGAAGACCGCGGACATCAGCAGCTCGCTTTCCGGCCCGCGCATCGCGGTAACCTGGGCCATGACCAGTTCCTGCTCGCCAAGCAGGCTGAGATAGTCGTTGCTGGAAAAGTGCACCGCGTCGGGACCGGGCTGCCTGCCGTGCAACAGATGGCTGCCGCCCCAGCGTTTCTGTACCCGCTCCACTTCGTGCCCCGCGACGCGCGAGGTGATGAAGTCCGGCCATGCCGCGGCAGGCGCCGCAGGCGAGGTTGCGGCTTGACCCGCGTTGCGATCCAGTTCCAGGCAGTTCGTATCCGTTTTGATCATTACATTCCCCAAGGAAGCACTCCGACGAAAAAACCGGCCGCAAAACGGCCGGCGAGAGTCGTTGCAACGCAGGCGCGCTGTCCGTACCCATTGTTCGCAATGTTGGTCTGGAGTGAATCAGGGTGCCTGTGGCAAATTGCGTGTTGCGCCGACAAGGCTATTCTGCCGTGTGGCGGGGAATTCGCCTGTCCGCTTGCGGTCAGTTGTGACGGGATAAGCGCAAAAAGTGTTTGAGACGCCACAAAAACAACGCCGCGCGTGACGGCCGGGGCCGTGCCGCAGGACCCGGCTGACTCGCAGCGGACATCGCGGGYCACAGCAGGTCTCGTCCCGCATGTGCGCGGGAACGTCGTTGCGGCGCAGCGCTGTAGGCGTGCGCCGACAACGTTTCCGGGGGGCGCCCTACAGCCGCCGTCGCGCGGTGTCCTTTATCTTGAAGGGGTGCTGGGCAAGGGGCATCGCCGCCCCGCAGCCGAGCCAGCGTTATCCACAGGTAGCCGTATGACGTCCCCGCGGCGTCATGCTTCTGTCGAACACGAATCCCTCCGAGGAGCTGACATGGCTGAAAAGAACATTTCCGTACTCAACGACCTGATCGAGGTGTCGCGCGATGGCGAGCAAGGGTTCCGCAAGGCAGCGGAAGACGCGCAGAACCCCGAACTGAAGTCGCTGTTCTCCGGGCGCGCGAGCGAGATCGCCGGCGCGGTGGCCGAACTGCAGGCCCAGGTGGCGGCACTGGGCGGCAAGCCCGAGGATCACGGCAGCGTGGCGGGCGCGCTGCATCGCGGCTGGGTCAGCCTGCGCACGGCCGTAGCGGACCGCAGCGACCTCGCCATCCTCGAGGAAACCGAGAAGGGCGAAGATGTGGCCAAGAAGAAATACGCGGATGCGCTGCAGGAAAGCGAACTGGGCTTCGATATCCGTGCGCTGGTGGAGCGCCAGTATCAGGGCGTGCTGCGCAACCACGACCTGATCCGCGACCTGCGCAACCGCTATCGCGCGGCCTGAAGCACGGGCTTCCCGCAGGCCGGCGCGAAGCCGGAACCTGCGGGCCTGGACCTTTGCGCCGAACCCTCGGGCTGACCGTGGCCACGCCTGCTTACCTTCGTGCCGACGCCGGGGATCGGGAGACCGGCTTGCGCGATGGTGCCGCATCATGAAGCCGCCTCTTGTTGTCATCGACAGCGAATCCCCGGGCGAAGCCCCGGATCCCGTAGCCGCGCCGCAGGACATGGGCACATACTTCGATGCGCTCTATGCCAGCAGCGACGATCCCTGGTCTTACCGCACGAGCTGGTACGAGGCGCGCAAGCGTGGCCTGATGCTGGCCATGCTGGACCGGAAGCGCTACCGCTGCGCCTTCGAGCCCGGTTGCGGCAATGGCGAACTGTGCGCGGCGCTGGCGCGCCGCTGCGACAGCCTGCTGGCGGCCGACATGCATCCGCGCGCCGTGGAGGCCGCGCGCCAGCGACTAGCCGGCATTCCCAATGTGCGCGTGATGCAGCTCACCGTGCCCGAGGCGTGGCCGCGCGCCAGCTTCGAGCTGATCGTGATCAGCGAGCTGGCTTACTACCTGCCGGAAGATCAGGTAGCCAAGCTGGGCCGGCGTGTACGGCGCTCGCTGGTACACGGCGGCCTGCTGCTGGCGTGTCACTGGCGTCATCCCTTCGCCGGGCGCCGGGTGCCGCCCGAGCGTGCCCATGCGCTGCTGGAGAAACACACGGGCCTGCCCTGCATTGCCACCCATGCGGAGGCGGATTTCCTCATGCAAGCCTGGTTGCGCGGCAGCGGCTCGGTGGCCTCGCGGGAGGGCATCGCATGATCGGCATGATCGTCCGCTTGTACTGTGGTACGGCGGTACGGCGCATCGAGGCCGCAGTGGCCGCAGTGGCGTGGCCGTGGAGGCCGCGGGGCGCCGCGATTGGCATCTCGCTGCAAAGCCTTCTAAGATCAAGGCTCATCTCCCTTGCCCAGGATCAGGCCATGACCAAGCCCGTCTCGCCGAAACAGCCGGCGCCACCCAAGCCCGCCAAGCAGGCGCCTGTGCCTGGCAAGGGCACCCCGGAGCCAGGCGCGGACCATCAGGAAGATGAACTGGACGAAGCCCTGCGCGAGACCTTCCCGGCCAGCGACCCGATTTCCGTCGACACCGCGCACGGCAAGTAGAAGCGGGGGCCGTGCCCGGCCCCCTCAGGCCAGCGTGCGCAGCTGGCCGATGACCTTCATCAGTTGCCCGTGGGCAACGATCACGCCGGATTCGTCCTGCAGGGCCTGCTGGTAGCGGTCGCGAAAGACGGGCTCGCCTTGCGCGCCAAACAGTTTTTCGGTGGCGGCGGCCACGGCGCGGCAGGTTTCGTCGTGATGCTCGGGCGCATCCAGTTCCTCGTCGATCTCGATGATCAGGCGCGAGAGCGGATCGAGCCAGCGAAAATACGTCTCCTCGGTCACAACCTGCACGAACAGGCCGGCAGGGATCGGGCCGTGCAGGCGCTCGTACTCCACGCGGCCCAGCGCAATCACCTCCTTGTGCACCTTGAGCAGCGCGGCGCGCAATGCGCGTAGCCCGCTGCGGCGGTCTTCCTGCTTGGCGAGGAATTGTTCGTTCGGCATATCCCTTCTCCGTTGCTAGCGGCCGTGCGGCCCGCATGCCAGTATAGGCAGGG
Source organism: Cupriavidus sp. 05N38 (assembly GCF_056397345.1). Classification (NCBI taxonomy): domain Bacteria; kingdom Pseudomonadati; phylum Pseudomonadota; class Betaproteobacteria; order Burkholderiales; family Burkholderiaceae; genus Cupriavidus; species Cupriavidus sp. 05N38. The sequence goes on along the minus strand of NZ_JBFTNF010000027.1, from coordinate 4,430 downwards.
CTGCCTGCCCGGCGGGAGGGGCATGAAGAGAGCGAGGCAGTCCCGACACAGTGATGCAGCCGAGGCATCCAGCACGGCGCGCACTGTGGTAGGACCTGGCGCCCGCGGGCCGGCGGTCAGCGCCGTGCGGCCTTGCGCAGCGCCTTGTTCGCATACATCGCTGTGTCGGCCTCGCCCAGCAGCGCGGCGATGCCGTTGTGCCGGCCCGCATCGAAGACGATGGAGCCCACGCTGAACTCGATGTCATAGCCGCGCGCGGCCTGCAGGTTCTGCGCGGCCACGCCCGCCCGCAGCCGGCTCAGCGTGGCCTCGCAGGCGGCCGCGTCGGTGCTGGTCAGCAGCGCCACGAATTCGTCGCCGCCCAGGCGGCCGATCACGTCGGAGTCGCGCAGGCAATGGCGCAGTTCGGCGGCGAAAGCATTGAGCGCGCGGTCGCCCTCGGCATGGCCGAAGCGGTCGTTGATGGCCTTGAAGCCGTCCATGTCGAAGAACAGCAGCGTGGCGGGCTTTTCCAGGCGCGTGCAGACGTTGAGCGCGTGCTGGGCCAGCGCGGAGAAGCCGCGGCGGTTGGACAGCAGCGTGAGTTCGTCCATGGTGGCGAGCTGCAGGGCGGCGAGTTCCTGCTCGGCCATGCGCGCCAGGTCGCGCAGCAGGGCGCGGTCATCTTCGCCAAACTCGCGCGGCTGCACGTCGATCAGGCACAAGGTGCCCAGCTTGCTGCCGTTGGCCACCGCCAGCGGGCAGCCGGCATAGAAGCGGATGATATCGGCCTGGCAGCCGCAGATTGTAATCAATCACCGCCTTCAAATGGACATCCGGCACCGCACGCGCGGGCTGCTCAGCAGCGCAGCCGCGCCATCTGGTCACGCAGGTAGCGGTTGCGCGCCCGATAGTTCTCCACCTCGGGCAGCCGTGCACGCTGGCGCGCGGCGTAGTCGGATTCCAGCTGGCGCATCTGGCTGGCCAGCATATAGCACTGGTTGATCTCGGAGCGTGCCAGGTCGTTCTGCTCGCGTACCAGGCGCGCCTGGTACTCGCGCTCCTCGGCCTCGCGCTTGCGCAGGAACTGTTGGTTGGCCGCGTCCGTCTCCGGCTCGGGACTGATGCRCGACAGGTTGCCGCCCAGCGCGGCGGCCCGCCAGCCCGGCGGGCAGGCCGTATCCGAATAGAGCGTCTTGTCGCCGTTGACGCATTTGCCGGCATGTGCGAGCCCGGTGCAAACGCCCAGGACAAGCAGAATGAGCCAGTGCCGCATGCAGATCTCCTGTGGATGGCGCCCGGGCGGGCACTGTCGGTGGGTCGGGTGGCCAAGGCATCGGCGCTGCGCCGGATTCACCCGCGTGTGGCCAAGTCGGCATTCTTGTGCGGCCGGCGCGGCTTGTCCAGTCCCGAGGTGACCGGGCAGGCGCACCGCGCCGTGGAGGCCCTAAGCCTCGCCGTCCCCGACGTTGCCGATCAGGTCCGCTGCCGCCGAGCGCCGCGCATCCGCCGCGCGGAAGTAGCGCACCAGCGTGGCGACGCTGGTATGGCCCGTCATGGCCATGGTTTCCGCCAGCGGCACCTGGCGCGCCGCCGCCTCGGTCACGAAGCCCGAGCGCAGCGAGTGCGCCGAAAAATCTCCCTCCACTCCTGCCTGCTCGCAGCGCTGCTTGACGATCTTGCGCACGGCGGCCGCGGACAGCCCTTCGCCCACATGCCCGCCGCGGCGCACGCGCCGGAAGATCGCGCCTTCGCTCAGCGCGGCCGCATGCAGCCACGCTTCGAGCGCGGCGCCGGCCGCGCCGATCACCGGCTTGGCGTTATCCGGCAGGTCGGCCCCGGACTGGTTGGTCTTCGACCACCCCAGTTCATAGACGAATTCGCCCGGCGCCAGCCGTGTGAGGTTGGCCAGGGTGGCCCCGGCCACTTCCGAACGCCGCCGGCCACCGCTGGACCAGGCGAACAGCAGCAGCGCGCGATCGCGCAGGCCGATCAGCGAGTCGTCACAGGTTGCCAGCAGGCGGGCCAGCGGCTCGCGCGTCAGTGCCGCCTTGCGTGCCGGGCGCTCGCCGCGCCTGGCATAGGCGCGCCGCGTGCGCGACAGCAGCTCGCGCACGGCCGGATCCGCGCAGGGGTTGGCGGCACCCTCCAGATGGTGCGCCTTGGCGATCACCGCCAGCCGGTGCGTCAAGGTGGCCAGCGCGGGTGGCCCGGTGCGGGCCTTGAGCCCGCGCGCGACCAGTGCGGCATCGATGGCCGCCGGCAGTTCACTCACGGGACCTTGCGGCGTACTGCGCGTGGCGTGGTCTACCAGGAACTGGATGACGACCGCCGGCTGCAAGGGAAGAGCGATCGGCTGACCGTAGCGCAGGGCGAACCAGCCCGCCCAGTACCGTAGGGCGGAACGATAGCTGGCCACCGTGTTGACGGATTCGCCTTCCCGGTACAGCGCTTCTGCGGCCTGGCGGCCGGGCGGATCGAGTTCTGACGGGCGGAGCGGCGCGGGGAAATCGGCATGGGCAGGGCTGAAAGAAGGGTCGACGCGGCCCCGCCCACCGTCGGGCAGGTTTTCAGGGGCGATATCTGGCGGGTTTTCAGGGGTTCCGCCAAGGCGAGGCGGCGTTTCTCGATGTATCATAATAAATATGATGTCTGCTGTATTAAATTATACATGAAGACAAGATAAGGCGCGATAACTATTCCTTATCGAGCCTTATTTGATGTGTGTTGCCAAAGCCGTTAATCCGATTGCCCGAACCATGCAAAACGCCGATTTCCCCGCTTCCTCCCGTTCCCGGGCCATTACCCGCGAAGACGTCTGGCAGGCCGCCGATGCCTTGCTACTGGCGGGGCAGCGCCCGACCATCGAACGCATCCGGCTGCATCTGGGCCGCGGTTCGCCCAATACGGTCAGCCCRCACCTGGATGCGTGGTTCGCGGGACTCGGCGCACGGCTGCAGGACCCGCAGGCATTCGCGGCGCCGGCCAGCCTGCCGGACCCGGTGAACCAGGCCGCGCGCTATCTGTGGGAAGCGGCGCAGGCCGAAGCGCGGGCCGCCGCCGCCGCCGGCTTCGCGGAACGCGAAGCCGCGCTGCGGGCCGCACAGGAAGCGTTGGGGGAGAAACAGGAGGAATTGGCGCAGGAACGCGCGGTGCTCGAAGCCCGGCTCGACGCCGCGGACAGCGCGCTCGCCGAACTGGCCCGCGCCCGCGACGAAGCCACTGAGCGGGCGGCACGCGCCGAAGCGCAACTAGTGGCGCAGCAAGCGGACAACGACACGCTGCGCGGCCGCCTGCTGCAAGCCCAGCAGCAGAAAGACGCCTTGCTGGCCGAAGCCGCCGGCCAGCGCGCCGCCTGGGACAAGGAGCGCGAGACCATGGCCGAACGCGCCAGCGCCAACGAGCGCCGCATGGCGCTGGAACTGGACGCTGCGCGCGTGGCGCTCAAGGAAGGGCAGCGGCAGCAGGAGAACGAGCGCCGCGCGGCGCAGCAGAAACTGGCCGAAGCGGCGGAAGCAGCCGCGCGTCAGGCCGGGGAGGCTACGCGGCTGGGCAATGCGATGGCAGTGCTGGAGGAGCGCCTGCGGCAGCAGGAGGGGATGCTGGCCGAATACCGGCAGCGGCTGGAAAGTCGCGCCGCAGGGGAGACGGAGACGTTGCGGTCGGCGCGGCCCGGGCCGGCGAGAGGCCGTCAGTTGCGGGCGGCGAGGCCGCCGCGGTTCAAGGTCTGACAATCGGACACCTACCGTACCCCGGCAAGCAAACGAAGGCAAAGCACGATGGCTCAATGCCAAGCGGAGCCATTCGGTCGGCAGTGCTCGCCGCAGCGTCACTAGCTCTGTAGCCTCACCTGTAGAACGTCGTTGCAACACTTAGCTCTTGTGGATTAAGGAGTCTGCTCAGATCTTGTTCGATGCGTACCTTCGATTGGATGTGATTGGCTGCGCCGTCTGGTCGGGGACTACGGGCAGCATTTTGACGTGGCCGATGCGTTCCGCCAGCCCGGTGTAGCACTGCGAAGCCGATCTGATCTCGTGACGTCGCCCCACTTGCACGACGAGGTCGAGTGTCGCGGCTGTCCGCTAACGTGCGGCAGTCGGACGGGCCATCTGCAAACAGATCCCAATCCCGGTCAACGCGTCGCCAGGGCATTGGCTCCAACCGCCACTCCTGTGGGTGATGTTTGCAGACGTCAAGTTCGCCATCAGCAGGCGCTCATCCATATCCACAGAAACATAGCGCTCATCATATTTTGCCTGATCGAGGCCGTGTCATCTAGTAATCGGTGAAATATCGCTACCAATGTTAGGAAATTTCCGCTTGAGTAGCCACGTACGTGCCTCTACGGTTGATATTTAAGTACATCCCGTTTTGAAAATGCACGTCGACAATTATTAAGTTTTTATCTCCATATTAAAAATAAATATACAAAAAGCAAATATACAAAAAGC